>CBFCZU010000006.1:0-45602 GCA_965602635.1 uncultured Planctomycetales bacterium
TAGTCCTCCGCGTCATACGCGGCATTGGTGCCGTTGACAATCGCGTGGGCATCGTCGGTGGCGTCGGCGGCCTCGTCAGCGATCACGTTGATGCTGTCGGTCACGGTGTTGGCACTCAACCACAGCGCAACCAGCCCACTCGCGGCTGGGTCGATGTGCCCTGCATAGTTGTCCGTGATCTGCTGGGCCGTGCGTAGGTGGTCCCAGACCCGAATCTCCGCCCACTTGCCTACCGCGCCATCCGCGCCGTAGCTACTGATGCGGAAGTTGTAGTAGGTCGTGGGATCGGCCTGCGGTGTGGAGCCTCGCGTAGTCCATGCCGTGTCCGGCGTCGGCAGGGTCTTGGACATGGTGTATGCCGTGCCTGCGCTCGCGTCCCAGCCGACCGCGACATGCCGCCACTCATTATCGACCAGCACCCCGTTGGCGCTGATGACCCACTCACCGCCGAAGTATGTCTGTACCGCGCCATTCGTCGCACTCCTCATCTTGAAGGTCTTGAAGGTGTCGGGCGACTCCGCTATCGGCTTGTTCTGATTGGTCAATATGCCGCCAACCGGCGGCTTGAACCAAAGCTCGATGGTGCAGTCCTGTGTCGAAAACTTGAAGATCCCTCCCGGTGAGGCGAAGCTACCGCCCTCTGCGTCATACCATGTGTCCATGTTGGTGATGGACAGGCTGGCCGCGTTACTGGCCGCCCCTCCGCCGCCTGCCGCTACCGATGCCCCGGCCACACCGGGGCGGGACGGTAGCCAGATGCCGTTTGAGAGCCTCATGGCCCTACCTCAACGCTACGATCAGCGTGGCGGTGGTGTTGGCATTGAGCACCTTGCGACATGCGATGGGGAGCAGTGCTCCTGCTGGGCAGGTGAACACAATCGCGCTCCCGCTACCGGCCATGTCTACCTCCAGTACTCCGGCGCCGCCGACATAGATGGCCGCGCTCTCGTAAGTGAAGACGTGATCTGTGCTTGAGGCATCGACCACTTCCGCTTCGCGTGCTACATCCCCGAAAATTGAGCCTACCTTTGACATGTCACTCTCCTATTTGGTCCTGCGTTTCACAAAAAAGTCGGGGAGAAAATTATTCCTAAACCTTTTGCCCGTATCGACATGGGGGGCACTTGCATCTGCGGCCCCACCAATGCGCGAAGGGGGGTCATCTGGCAATCAAGAAGCGTGCCAGCGTGCCGTACTGCAAGATGCGTGCCACTACAAGAAGCGTGCCACCGCGCATTGGCATGATGCTTGCAGTGTACTGCAAGTAGTGTGCCATCGTGCGTGGCACGCATCATGCTGTGCCCTCTGCAAGCGCCGTGCCATCCGGGTCAGTTGCCACCTTGCCTGTCACGGGCACACGATCAGTGTCACTGCGCCGGTTGCTCACCACGCCTGTTGAGTGACCGAAGGTGCGTGCCCACCTGTCGGCCAGCACCTCGTCGCTCACCTGTCGAGGCCTGCGCTTGTCACCCTTGCCCATCACTGCACCATGTGATCGTAGGTGTCAGGTCGAAGGGCACGGTGTCAGGCCAGCGCCACGGATCGTCACGCCACGGATCAGGTAGAGGCGCAGGGTGCGGCACCACGCCACGCCCCGGCGAGCACGGGCACTGCGGTAGCCACGGTGCGTTGCACCTGCGACAGGACGGGCACTGCCAGCCCTGCGTGCTCATGCTCTCACGTCCACGGTCACGGTGCCCTCCTCGTCAGGTGCGGCGAACAGCGCCTGCCTCGACAGGTGCCGCTCCCACTCCAGCCCCACGATCCTGTCGGCCAGCGCCTGCTCGTTCTCAGCCCACTCACCTGCCACCCTGTCCAGTATGCCTGCCACCTCGTAGTAGTGACGGCTCCACGTCCGTGCCCGCATCCAGAGGACGAGGCACAGGCCAGACAGCACGGTCAGCGCCGCCGCTGTCAGCATCCGGCGACGAAGGCGGCGGTCAGCGCGATCAGACAGAGGAAGGCGACGAAGACACGGAAGCCCTCCGGCAGTCCCAAGTACCACGCGATCAGCTTGCTCATGTTTGGCATGCTCCTTGCAGTGTGCTCTGCATGTCCTGTGCCAAGAAGAACCGTGCCACGGAGTTGGCACAACTCTTGCTGTCGGCACATTTTACGGTATTGCAACTACTGTGCCACCTCAATAGGGGCCTCTCAGAGCCTCTGTAAGGGCCGCGAGGCCCTCAGACTACCCAGAACACCTACCAAGGCCCTCATGTGCGATCTGAGTGAATTGGGGTGTCCTGTGTGCATATCTCTGCCACGTTACAATCGGCACTTTCGGGCAGTACCTCCACCTCAGCCACCTCAATCTCACGGGAAGGCGCCCTGTGCCTGTCCATACTGCCTCTCCCGGCCCTCAGCAGGCCCGCCAGCGTCTCACCGAAGTCTACCTCCAGCTTCACCTTACTGTCGGCGGAGCCGAACGTATCACGGTCCCTCACGCCTGCGGCCCAGCGGCTGTACTCAGAGATCGACTTGGCCTTGCTCACCTGCGCGGAGGTAGGATCGTCGGGGAGGTCTTCGAGCACGTCACCGGCCTTCTCAGCATACGCCTCAGCGCTCGCCTTCACGGCCAGCTTCCAGCCCTTGACCCTGTCCTCCCTTTGGTCCCTCCACTTGTACAGGAGCGGACGTGAGATGCCACCATGCCGGGGGAGCACGATGCCACCGGCCACCTTGCCGATTGAGACACCGTCTGCGATCTGATCGAGGACGAAGCCATCGCCTCCCTGCTTGGCGATCCACTCTGTCAACTCACGGAGAACTGGTTGGCCTGCCATGACACGGAAGATCGCCCCTGTGACAGGGAGGGTCAAGCCGGTTTCCGGCTGAGCGGATCATGAGCGGATTATGAGCGCTTTATGAGCGGACGATTGCCCGGACTTTGGGGACGTGAGCGCATTGGACGCTTCTTTTGGTTCATTCCTCCAGCAGTAAGAGTACAGTAGTATTGTGGTATATGACGGAACACCCACATACAAGGGTCCAATGCGCTCACGTCCCAGACTTATGCACCTTGCGTCCGCTCATAATCCGCTCATTATCCGCTCATAAAGCGCTCATATTTGCAGGGCCGAACGACACCCAGCACGGGAGGCCAGCGCAGGGGGGTTACACCGGGGGGTTACAGGGGGGTTACACCGGGGGGTTACACCGGGAGGTTGCAGGGGGGTTGACAGGAACGCAGGAAAGGTTAGATTGATCTCGTCGGGTTGGATGTCGGGAGCGCCGCGAGGCGCCACCCCCCTTCCCGGTTTAGCGGAGCCGCGCTCCTCACGGGGCGCACGGTCGCAGGCTCGCAGGAAGCTGACGGGGCAAGCAAAGCGGTTGAACTGCCGAAGGGTCTACGGGGCCGGAGGCGAAGGGCTTGCCGGAAGGGGGCGGGTTGGTCACCGCCTCAAGGCAAACTCCCCGCACGCACGGGGAGGGAAGCTGAGGACGCGAAAGCGCTCCATGTCCCGGTACTCGCCGGGTTGGTAGCACGCACAACCGTGAGAGCCACGGAGAGACAAACTGGTCGTAGCCACAGCGGCGCGCTCGACAACACCCCGCGCACGGGGAGAGCCAAGGAACCGCGCAACGCCACAGTCGGCGGGCAGGCGACTCAGAGGCAAGTGGCCCGGAGCGGAGGCACGCTACCACTCGAATAGACAACACGACCAGCCCGCACAGCGGCGGCCAAGAACTACGGCACGCACAGCGCACCAGCCCCGGTCGAACGGGGGTGCGGCTTGCAGTACTCTCCACGCACACACACATGAGGAGGCACCATGCACCGAACACTCGACACCTATCTCAGCAAGCTGGTCTACACGGTCGTGATCGCCACGGCCATGTGGATACAGGCAGGCCAACCCGCACTTTGGTAGGAGGCACCATGCGAGCATATCTGAGGGACCTGAGGCACCTGATCCGTTGGAACCTGCGCGACGATCTTATCCTGCTCCGGCTCAGCTTGCCGGTTGGACTGATCGCGCTCATACTCACACTCTGCTTCGGAGGCTGAACATGCACACCCACTTCACCATGACGGGCGAGCGGCAGGGCAAGTGGTTCTCAATCGAGGACTGCGAGACGTGCGAGCGTCCGGTCGAGGCCGCCAACGCAGTGACGCACCACCACAGCAAGCGGTCCATGCTCTCCAAGGGCTTCCGCTTCTACGACGAAGCTGAGCAGGGCTACCTGCACGACATGTACTTCAACGAAGACATCGACGCCTGCGACTGCACGCGCTCCGACTGCCACACGCACCTGAGCAAGGGAGACTGACCATGTTTGACGTGAGCAAGAGGGAAGACGGCGGATACGAGGAGCGCTATGTGGTGGTCAAGACGGTGACGTTCCGACCGGTCTACGACCGCGATCTCGACGAGACGCTGGTGCTGATCCGCACCACGTCCCTGTTCAACGACCGCCAGCCGGAGTACTGCTGGATGCAGGCCGGGGCCGCGCTCAAGTGTGAGCGCACCAGCATAGCCACCTTCGACAACACGACCGTGGCCTCGCTGGCCCTTGGCAAGCTGGTCGAGCGCTGGGGTCCTCAGGCGATCTCCGGCGACGAAGACAGCACCGTGGTGATCGACTTCAAGTCGATCATGTTCAACGTGATCGAGGCCAACATGGAAGCACCGGAAGGCGCCTACGCCTTCAACGTCATTCACAACCAAGAGGAGAACTAACATGTACACCAGCGCATACGAAGTGATCGAGAACCTCATCAACGCAGTGGGCCACAACATGTCCGACAGCTTCGGCTCGCCGGAGGAGTGGTTGGAGGCCAAGCTGGCCGACAACGGCGTGACGCCGTGGTCCGCCTTCGCTGAGGAGAACAGCCTGTCCGACTTCGAGGACCTCGACGAGTTGACGAGCGCCTTCGAGGACTTCAAGGACAACTTCATGGAGGAGGCATGGAACCGGAGCGAGATCGAGGACGAGATCGAGTCTGAGGTCAACGAGGTCTGGGAGAACATGACCGGCTACATTGACACGGAGGACAAGTACAACCTGATCCTCAAGCTGGCCTAACCCTAACGCTGGCCCCAGCCGGGGGCGCCACACCGTCAAAAGAGTACCGGCAGGCCCGTGCGATTCGGGCCTTGGGGGTGACGGGAAACGACTGAGGCTCGCACAGATCAGAGACGGCGGTTCGACTCCGCCCACCTCCATTCACCAACCTGTTCACGGTTCATGAACCGTGAACGCAACCATGGGAGACACCATGACAAACACAGAACGCGAGTTGCGGGCAGAGTGGCGCAAGATCAGGGCCGCTCACAACGAGCGCTTGGCTGGCTGTTCGTTCAAGGTGAACGGACGCTTCAAGAGCAAGCTGGGCGTGTGCCGGACCAGCAGGGCCACGGGCCTGCCGGTCAGCGTCGAGGTAGCGAAGGCGCTGGTCGTGGAGCCTGCCCTGCGAGAGCAGGCCTTCGACACCCTGTACCATGAGGCGGCGCATGCGCTGGCCGGTCATGAGGCAGGCCATGGCCCGCAGTGGAAGGCATGGTGCCGGAAGCTGGGCGCCAACCCTGAGCGCCTTGCCTCGCTCACCACGGACGAGCGGAGCGCCATGGTCAAGGTCAACCCGCCCCGCTACAAGGTCACCTGCGCTGACGCCTGCGGCTTCTACACGACACGCCACAGGGTGACGCCGGGGATCAAGGCGCGAGGCCTGTGCCCCACCTGTGGCGGCGCCCTGCGCTTCGAGGACCTGAGGACAGGCGAGACGTTCAAGAGCATGGGCAAGCCGCCCAGCTTCGACGAGGTCTTCAACATTGACTCATGGAGGTAACATGTACGAGCGAGAGATCAGCACCAAGAGTGAGCGAGACGAGGCCGCCGCATGGGCCGCCGCAAAGCTCCACGACCACCACCGCACCCTTCTCCTCCACGCCTTTGGCGAGGAGGTATGTGGCAAGTGGAAAGAGAACGGGATCTTCGAGCGCTTCGTACAGGACGCGCTCGACAGCTACCGCAAGCTGGTCAGCGCGGAGCAGTACACCCTCCGCCGCAAGTCTGGCGTCGAGACGCGCAACGGGTCACACAACCGGATCGCCCGCCTCAGGTGCGGCGAGCGCCTCGACCAGTATGGCGAGAGCATGGACCGCTGGTTCGTCATTGACGTGCCGGAGGGCTGGCTCGACGCGATCAAGCGCAGGGCCGGGGACCCTGAGGTCGTGGGCGAGGACCGCTACGGCTACGCCGCACAGGACTACCTTGAGGAGAAGCTGTCTGAGTTGACGCGAGACGAGTACGGCTACGAGGTGGGGAGCACCCACAACACCGCCGACTACAGCCCGACAGGGCGCTGGTTCTCCAGCGTCTACAGCCGACAGGTGGGCACCCGCCTGCTGGTCACCGAACACAACTACCTTGACTGCTAACCCAACACAAAGGAGACACAACGTGAGTATCAAGCATGAAGTAAACGGCGTAGTCATGAGCGTCCTCACGGACGGAGACGGCTACAGCTACGGAGCCGATAGCGGCTTCGAGCACAGTGTCGAGATCGGCCTATGGCCGAAGAAGGGCACGTTCAGTCTGCCCTCGCAGGTGGGCCTGAGCGAGCGCTACGACAACCTGTTCGACGGCGATCAGGACTATGGCGGCGTGGCCGCCTACGTTCCCTTCGCAGTCTACCAGCGCATGCTGGCCGACTTCCTGAGGCTGGGACCGGGGGTCCCGACGAGCGCCGCAGGGACGAGCGCGCCAGTGTCCACGGTGGGCGCAGTGACGCCTGTGAGCACGGCACGCAGGTGCGCCTTCGACCTTGGCGACAGGGTCCAGTACCATGGCAACAGCGCCTTCAAGGGCACGGTTGTCAGCTTCGAGATCAGCACCCACCCCGCCTTCTCCGATCAGGTGACGGTGCAGTGGGACAACGGGCTGACCATGCTGGTCATGAACGAGGACCGCAACGTGGTGGACATGTACGCGGCGGCCCTCAAGCCCCTGACAGAGGAGGACTGAATGGGCAAGCCGGAAATCACCGACCTCTACGCACTCGCCCAGTATGGGAGCCTTTGGGCCGTGGTGATCCATGCCACGGACCCAGAGGCTGACCGCTACGCCGCCTACGAGGAGGCTGGCCGCTCCATGATCGAGCACGGGCGCTGGGGTCCATACCACATGCAGTACCACACGCTGGAGAGCGGCCACCGCCTGCACGTTGGCTACAGGTACGCCAACCCGAAGGACTGGATGCTCCTGTCGGACGCAGGCGAGATTGACGGCCCCTTCCCCAGCAAGAAGCTGATCCTGCACAAGCTGAGAGTCAAGGCGAGCACGACCGTGCAGGCTGGCGTCTACCTCGCCAAGGCAGAGGATCAGGAGTACACCATATTCACCAGAGACGAGGCCGCCACGGTTGGCCTCACACAGGAGGAGTTACCATGACCGTCAGGATCAAGAACCACCAGACAGCGGTCGAGTACTTCGGCCTGACCTGCCGACAGTGGGACAACCTGCCCGTCTATGTGCAGGACTCCATGGAGTCAGCATATCGTGACCACAGGAGGCTCACGGATAGGCTGGCCATATCGGAGGGCATCAAGCCCCTCGACCACATGGAAGCACTCCGCATGGAGGGGATCAAGGTCGAGACGGACGTGGGAACCTATGTGTTCCCATGGAAGCCCCGCACATGGGGCAAGCGAGGCGAGGTGACGCTCCAGACTCCGCTGGGCGACCAATTCACCTTCTCGTTTCGGGAGGACAGGGACGAGGGCTGTATCAGCCTCAACCTTTCGCCCAATCACACGGGCCGCTGGCGCAACCTGCACGTTGCACCGGAGGCATCCAACGCAATCAAACTGCTGGTACGGGAGGAAAGATAACATGGCACGATACTACACGGTATTCAGCAACGGGGCCAAGGCCACCATGGAGGCGGTCCTCATGAGCAAGCGCGAGGGCGTCAGCATGACCGTCTTCGGCGCCATGGGCACGGACGATATGTTTATCGTCGGCCCCACCAGCGGCGCGCCAGACCTGATCGAGTCAGGCTGTATCGCCATGGTGTCCATGCAGGCCCACTACGACAATCCCTACCTCGACGGCCCTGTGCCCTCATGGGCGGAGCGCGAGGAGGAGGTCGCATGCCACGACCATTCATAATCTACATGCTGGCGCTGGTCATTCTGACGGCGCTGGCGGAGGCGATCTTCACATGAGCAACACCATGCAGGCTCTACGCCTGTACCGGCACCAAGGCACTTGGGCCTTCGACGATACGAGGCACGACCTCGACGCCGAACCCTTCGTCTTGGGCGCCGAAGAACTGATCGACACCATGCTGAAAGATCAGGGCCTGTGGCCCTGCGACAGCGTGACCGTCTACTTCTCACTCACGCCGTTCCCCGGCGCCACGCCCTTCTTGAAGATGGAGGAGGTATGGGGTGGGTGCTGGTACATGAACGAGCGCTACCGGGAGGGCTGGCTCTGTCCTGCTGGCCGCTTCTACTTCCCTGACGAGTGGCCTGAGGAGTTTTGGGCCGCAGGGGGAGAGCATGGCTGAGGGAACCCGACTGCCCCACGATCCGTCGAGGACCGTGGGGCGCTGGGCCATGTCCATGGCCAACCGCCTGTTCAAGATCGAGGAGGCCTTTACGACCATGGGCGAGGCACGTTATATTGGGACCGACCTACACGGCAACGAGGTCAGGACCGCCTGCGTGACCGTGCTCTCTGAAACCGACCACAACGTACTGGAGGAAAGATGTTCTGGGAAATCCCGACCTCAATAAAGATCGCCGCCGGAGTCATGCTGGCTCTCTGGGCGATCAGCGGTATCGTGCTGGTGCTGACATGAGCGCCGATTGGAAACAACGCGACCGTGAATTGGAAACAAGGTCGAGGGGCTGGTACATGCACGAAGTGCGACCGGCCCCCGGCATGCCGCAACTGGAGATCGTGCTGGTGACCAATGGCAAGGGCAAGGAGCCGACCGCCTACGTTCGCCAGAGACTGACCATGAAGGACATCGCCCGTGGAAGACGGGCAACACTACCATGGAGGAAAGTGTCATGAAGATGGCAACAATCGCAATCGACGTGGACAGCGTCCTGTTCCCGATCAACGAGTTGGTGATCCTGCCGCTCCTGTCGGCGCGCCTTGGGCGTGAGGTGAGCAAGGACGAGATCACGTCATGGGCATACGGAGAGATCGAGGGTGGCAAGGAGATCGCCTACGAGGCGTTCCGGCGCTCCAGCCTGTACGATCCCTACGACCTGAGCATGACGCCGCATGCGTCCAAGGAGTTGGGCGTCCTGCGGAAGCGCTACAAGCGCGTGCTGGCCGTCTCCTCGCCCTTCGCTGGACACGCCACCTCGAAGTGGCGGTACATCCAGCGCTGTGGCTTCGAGCACAACGACATCGTCCTCTGTGGCGACAAGTCTCTGGTGGACTTCGACGTGCTGGTGGACGATAGGCCTGACACGGCGCTGGAGATGGGACCGGGGCGAGTGGTGGTCTTCGACCAGCCATGGAACCGGGACGTGCCGCTGGAGTACGAGCGGGCCTACAACTGGGCTGACGTGCCGCGAAAGGTGGCGCGCCTGTTCTCATGAGCAGTCCCAAAGTGTCCACACACAACAGGCAGTCGCAGGTGCTGATCGAACCGCACCCCGACTGCCTCGCGTGTGAGCAGGAGCGTATCAACGCCGAACGGAGGCTGATCGCCAACGGCGCCCTGCGGCTGGAGGTCATGGACCTCCGGCAACTGGTCAAAAAGCATGGAGGAGCGGATGCACTCACTCGCTATGATAGCGACAATCGTGAACCTGTTGATCGCTCCCTCGTACCCACATGCACCCACGGCAGAGCTTTGTCGAGCCGGTGCAGACGGTGCGGGCGAGCGGAGGAGACTGAACATGACCTTTGAAGAAGCATGGGCCTTGACCATGTCGTGGGAGGGTGGAGGCACCCTGCACAACGTGGCAGGAGATCCCGGTGGGACCACGCGCTTCGGACTGAGCCAGCGCGCCTACCCCCACGTCAACATGATGGCGCTGACAGCCAGCAAGGCTCAAGTCTATGCCCGCAAGGACTACTGGACCCCGGTGAAGGCTGACCTCCTCCCTGAGGAGATCCGCTGGGACGTGTTCGACACCGGCTTCAACGCTGGCGTGGGCAGGGCAGGAAAGCTACTGCAACGCTCCGTGAACCTGTGCCGACAGGCTCAGGGCGTGACGCAATTCATCACGGAGGACGGGCAGATTGGCCCCGTCACCTTGCAGGCGCTGGAGTCGCTGGACCCGATCCGGCTCCGCCGTGTGTTCAGAGCATACCGGCGAGAGCACTACCTCGCGCTGGCCGAAACAGGCCGCGCCCAATTCATTCACGGCTGGCTCCGGCGAGCCGAAGGAGACTATAATGGTTGACGTGACCCTGACGATCATGAACGAGGACCTGAGCAAGATCCGCTCCTACATCGAGGAGCAGAACGACCGCCTGATCGAGGACATGTGCGCGCCCGTGGTGACCCCAGAATCTGACAGGGCCAACGTGGTGTTCAGCCTCCTCAACAGGCTCGACGCTCAACTGTCGGACTTCGAGGTCCTGCTGGCGCGGAAGGAGGAGGAGGCCTCCAAGGCGTGAGCGGCAGGAACCTGCAAGGCCTGAGCCGCAAGAAGTGGCGCGACCAAGGCTACGCAGTCGAGGCGGGCGAGCATATCACCCGCATGGGCAAGATCGTCAGGCGCCACGACACGTTCGGGTTCGCGGACCTGATCGCCGTCAAGCCGGGGAGCATCGTCTTCCTACAGGTGACCTCATGGTCGAACGTCTCAGCGCGAGTCAACAAGATCGCCCGCGAGGCATGGGGCAAGGGCCAATGGGCCACCCCGATCCGCGAGACGGCCAAGCACCTCATGTCCTGCTGTGGCGTGAGGATCGTGGTCGAGGGCTGGAAGCAGGACCCGAAGACTCTCAGATGGGAGAGCCGGGAAATTGAGATCACCCCACAACTGCTCGACGAGCGGAGGGAAAAATGAAGCAGGTGCTGATAGTGATACTGGCGCTGGCCATGCTGTTGGGCTGTGGAAGCCCCACGGAGCCGCCGCCTGAGTCCTGCCTCCAGTTTGCAGGCAACTGCGATCTGGGGCTGGACTCCATACCACCGATCTTTCTGCCACCGATCACGCCGCCCCGTGATACGGTCACTCTCACCCCGCCCTGTGGCAAGGGGCACGACAAGGTCAACCAAGGCCACAACGGAAGGCACAGGTGCGACAATGACTAACTGGCGCAAGCTGATCGAGGCTGAGATGGAAGGCTCGTCTTGGCGTGACGGCACGGGCGAGAAGATCGAGGACCTGACGTTCCATGATCCTCACTTCGACCTCGACGAGGAGTTTGACGATGGCTATGGGGCACCGACAGGCCTCCCGTTCACGGCGTGGGGTCCCAACTTCGTCTACTTCCCGATCTGCTACGATGGTGCGGAGTGGTGCGGTAGCGCGCCCCGCTTCCCCTGTGACGTGGCAACGCCGCACATGGGAGGGGGCTGAGGTGGACCTGTACCCATATCAGGTGGAGGGAGTGCGCTTCCTGCGAAAGCATAGGCGCGCCTACCTTGCCGACGAGATGGGCTTGGGGAAGACAGTGCAGGCGGTGGTGGCGGCGCGGGAGAGCCGCCCCACCAGCACGCTGATCGTGTGCCCTGCCTCCGTGACCGAAAACTGGAAGCGGGAGTGGGAGACATGGGGAGGCTACGGCATCCCCACGATCATCTCGTACTCCAAGCTGATCCGGCGCCCAGAGTTGTGGAGCCGCCGCTTCGACCTCGTCATCTGCGACGAGGCCCACTACCTCAAGAGCGTCACTGCCAAGCGGAGCAAGGTCACGCTGGCGCTGGCGAAGAAGGCGAAGGCGGTATGGCTCCTGTCAGGGACGCCCATGCCGAACGATCCCCGCGAGTTGTGGCCGGTCATGAAGATCCTCTGGCCGGAGATCCCGCAGTCGTTTGGGATCGGCAACGCCTTCGAGTGGATGGACCGCTGGTGCCGCTGGAGTGATAGCGACTATGGCTATCGTGTCTGGGGCCTCAAGGACGAGGCACGGACCAAGCTGGCGCCAAGGCTCCGCGAGGTCATGCTCAGGCGCAAGCTGTCTGAGATCGCGCTGGAGCTTCCTCCGCTCAGGACCACGGTCCAGTACCTCGACAGGGACCCAGACCTCACACGGAAGCTGGAGGACCTGTCGCTGGACACGGATGACCCGGAGCACATGAGCACGCTCCGCCGCCTGCTGGGAGAGTACAAGGCCCCGCTGGTGGCACGGATCTTGCGGGATGAGTTGGACAATTCCGGCCAGCCCATGGTCGTGCTCTATCACCACAGGCTCACGGGCGAGACGCTGGTCAGCCTGCTGGGCAACAACAAGTGCGGACCCGTCTTTGGCTTCGACGGCTCGACTCCCAGCCTGCAACGGCAGAAGGAGATCGACGGCTTCCAGCGCGAGGGCGGAGTGTTCCTCGCCCAGCAGGGAGCCGCCGGGACAGGGATCACCCTGACCCGTGCCTCAGAGATCGTGCTGGTGGAGCCGTCATGGTCGCCAGCCTACAACGAGCAGGCCATAAAAAGGATACACCGGATCGGGCAGGAGCACCCATGTCGGGCGCGCCTGTTCGCAGTCCCCGACAGTCTGGACGCCGCGCTCATGGTGACGCTGGCCCGAAAGACAGTCATGGTGAAGGAGGTCGTGGATGGCCGCTGAACGCCAGAAGCGCCCTTGCCGGTGCTGTGGAGTGGAGGTCTACAACCTGAGGGAGAGCAGGCGCAAGAGGTGGGACTACCTCTGTCCGAAGTGCGAGGAGGAGAAAGGCTGGAAGGGCGCCCCTGAGGGACGTGCCCTGTCTGGCTGGCGTGCCCGCGCCATGGCCTTGGGAGTACCCTTCGACCTCGACGAGAGCGTCTTCCCCTCTCCCGACGAGTGCCCCGCCTGCGGGGTGACGCTGGAGCGGGGGCCGGAGGACAGGGACACCTCGCCCTCGCTGGACCGAATCATCCCTGACCTTGGATACACCAAGGGCAACGTGGTCTGGCTGTGCAATAGGTGTAACAGGATCAAGACCAATGCCACGGTCGCTGAGTTGTACATGGTGGCCGATTGGCTCTGGGACAGGTACAAGGAGCGAGGACTGCCCTTGCCCTCCACCCGACTCAAGCCTATCGTGGTGGAAGCGGGGGCGGCTCAAGGCAACGAAGGCGCGACAGGATCGACGCCAGTAAAAGCCTTGGCCGCTTCTGTGTCTCGACGAATCGCTAACTACGCAAACAAGGAGAACGAAACATGAGCGAGCACACGCATGAACAGCAGGCTCACGCCGTGCTGGGCGCCTCTGGCGCCAAACGCTGGATGGCATGCCCCGGTTCGGTACGCCTCTCCAAGGAGATCCCAGACCTCGACAAAAGCTCAGGCTCCGTGTATGCCCGTGAAGGTACGGCGGCGCATGCCGTGGCTGAGAAGTGTCTGCTCAACGGCATGGACCCCGTGTTCTACGTTGGCCAGAAGATCGAGGGCATCAAGGTCACGCGAGAGATGGCCGCCGCAGTGGCCGTCTACGTTGACAAGCTCCGCCTGATCGCGGACGGTGCCATGCAGGAGATCAGTGACGAGCACGTCGAGCAGAGGTTCACGCTCGAAGCGCTCGATCCGCCTGAGCCGATGTTCGGCACGGTGGACTTCTGCATGTACGACGAGTTGCGCGGCAAGCATCTCTGGGTCTGCGACTACAAGCACGGCGCGGGCGTAGCCGTGGAGGCCGTGGACAACCCACAGCTTCAATTCTATGCCCTTGGAGCCGTCCTCGCGCTGGGCGTCAAGCCCCGCAAGATCACGGTGGTGATCGTACAGCCTCGCTGTGCCCACCATGACGGGATCGTGCGAGACTGGACCTTCGATTGGGAGGATCTGGTCGCGTTCAAGGAGGCTCTCATGGTCGCCGCATACGAGACAGAGAAGCCGGAGGCGGCCCTCTGCGTTGGCGACCACTGTCGGTTCTGTCCGGCGCTCGCACGCTGTCCGGCCCAGCAGGAGTTTGCTGTGACCGTGGCACAGGACGAGTTTGCTGACCTGAGCACGACAGAAGACTCACTCCCCCAGCCTCACCTCATGAGCGACGAGGAGATGGCGGTCGTATTGGACAAGGCTGACTATGTGATGGCGTGGCTCCGCGCCTGTCAGCGGTACGCTCAGGAGCAGTTGGAAGCGAACCAGCCGGTGGACGGCTGGAAGCTGGTGACCAAGCGGGCCAACCGCAAGTGGACTGATTCATCGGAGGTCCGCGCCTTCCTGAGTACTCTGGAGGGTCTGGAGGAGGAGGACTACATCGAGTCCAGCCTGCTCTCACCGGCCAAGCTGGAGAAGCTGTTGCGGACGTTCGGCTACGAGCTTCCTGACGGCTTGACAAACCGGACCCCGTCCGGTTACAATGTGGTGCGCGAGGACGATCCTCGCAAAGCGGTCACGCCCGCATCGAGCGCGGCGGACGATTTCTCAACGGAGGCCTAAGGCCTCAACTACTAGCCCAAGGAGGGCACAGTATCATGGCAATCATCACCCCGAAGGCAATTCTTTCGTACCCGCGCCTGTTCGCGCCGGAAGCCCAGAACGAGGGAGACACCCCGAAGTACTCCTGCGCGCTGGTGTTCGAGGACGGTACGGACCTCAAGAGCCTCAAGCAGGCCGCAGTCGAAGCGGCACGCGAGCGGTTCGGAGACAAGGCCGACAACATGATAAAGGGCGGCAAGCTCCGCATGCCGTTCCGCACCGACAGCGTGGAGAAGGGCTACCCCGAAGGCTCCACGTTCATGAACGTCCGCACGACGAAGAAGCCGGGGATCGTTTCGATCTATCCGGGACCGGACGGCAAGCCTCTGCCCATCGCGGACGAGGACGAGATGTATCCGGGGTGCGTGGTCAGGGCCTCGTTGGCCTGCTACGCATACGACACCAACGGCAACCGTGGCGTCAGCTTCGCGCTGAACAATCTCCAGAAGGTCGCGGAAGGCGAGCGGCTCGACGGCAGGGCGAAGGCCGAAGACGAGTTTGACGCTGACATGGACGCCGTGGCCGACCTCTCCGATCTGGAGGAGTCTGTCGAGGACGAGGCGCAGGAGGGTCAGGATGACCTGTCTGAACTACTGTAGTATGCCAGCAACCACATCCGCTGACATACTGCGGTAGGTCAAAGTAGAATGGGTCTGGACAACCCAGCCGCACATTGGCGGTAGGGCAGGGCGGAACAAACATCGGGTTCCCGCCCTGCCCTTTCTACACTCACTCAACCGATCCAACGAAAGGAGCACGCATGTTTCTGTCCATAGACTTCGAGTCCCGCAGTACCGTAGACCTCCGAAAGACGGGCGTCTATCCCTACGCGAAAGATCCCACAACAGACATCTGGTGCATGGCCTATGCGGTAGGAGACGGCGAGGTCCAGCTTTGGTTGCCGGGAGATCCGATCCCCGGCGAGATCCAGTACGCCCTCGACGAGGGTCTGGAGTTTCGAGCATGGAACGCCGCCTTCGAGCGGATCATGTACCGCGAGATCATGGTGCCACGCTACGGCTTCCCTGAGGTCCACATGGACCGCTGGGTAGACACGGCGGCGGAGGCGGCGGCCATGTCCCTGCCGCGAGGGCTGGGCAAGGCGGCAGAGGTTCTGGGCCTTGGCGACCGCAAGGACGATAAGGGCCACCGGCTCATGTTGCAGATGGCCAAGCCCCGGCGCCCCCGCAAGCATGAGGACCCCCGCATCACCGTGTGGTGGGACACGCCTGATCGCATCGCCCGTCTCTGCGACTACTGTCAGCAGGACGTGGTGGTCGAGCGCGCCGTGGCCAAGAAGCTCCGGCACCTGAGCGAGAACGAGCGCGCCATATATCTCATGGATCAGAGGGCCAACGACCGTGGCGTGCTGATCGACGTGGAGTTGGTCCACGCTCTCAAGGCGCTGGCCGACGAGGCAATCGCCCGCGCCAACGTCAAGCTCCAAGAGATCACCAACGGCGCCGTCGAGACGGTGACCAACGTCCAGAATATCCGGGCGTGGGTGAACAAGCAGGGCCAGGATCTCGATGACCTGTCGAAGCAGACGGTCGAGGAGGCGCTGGCGGAGGACGATCTGGAGGAGGCGGTTCGCGCCGTGCTCCAGCTTCGCTCTGACGCAGGCAAGACCTCAGTCAAGAAGCTCGATGCCATGCTCCGCTGTATCGGAGAAGACAATCGAGCGCGGGGCCTGCTCCTGTACCATGGCGCCGGTACGGGCCGCTGGGCAGGCAAGCTGATCCAGCCCCAGAACTTCCCCCGGCCCACCATCGACAACGTGGAGGACCTGATACCTCAGGTGCTGGCCGGAGACTACGAAGGTCTGGCGGCGCTCCACCCAGTAATGGAGATCGTGTCCTCGCTTCTGCGCTCCTGCCTGATCGCGGACGGGCGCTTCATGTGTGCTGACTTCTCAGCCATTGAAGGGCACGTCACGGCATGGCTGGCTGGGCAGGAACGTATGCTGTCATACGAGGAGATGGCGGCGGCGATCTTCAACGTGCCCGTGGACGAGGTGACGAAGGAGCAACGCACCGTAGGCAAGGTGGCGGTGCTGGGCTGTGGCTTCGGCATGGGATGGAAGAAGTACGGAGACACCGTGTACGCATGGACCGGACTGAGGATCGAGGAGGACCTCTCCCGGCAGGCGGTCGATGGCTACCGCAAGGAGAACCACAAGATCAAGAGCCTGTGGGGCGAGCTACAGAGTGCTGGCCTCGAAGCAGTCAGGCATCCCGGCAAGGTGGTCCGCGCTGGCCGGAACGGCTGTATCCGGTATGTGGTGCGTGGGCAATTCCTCTGGTGCATCCTGCCCAGCGGACGGCCTCTGGCCTATGCCCTGCCCCGCATCGTGGACCGCATGACGCCATGGGGAGAGATGGCTCCCAGCGTCGAGATCAGTACCGTGGACAGCTACACCCGCAAGTGGTGCCGCAGGGCACTCTATGGTGGGTTGCAGACAGAGAACGTGGTGCAGGCAATCGCCCGCGACCTCATGGCAGAGTCCATGATGCGAGTGGACGAAGCTGGCTACACCGTGCTCCTGACTGTCCATGACGAAGTGCTCGCTGAGTTGCCGAACGACAACGGCGACCTCGACAGGTTCAATGCGCTCATGTCGGAGCGCCCAGATTGGGGTTCCCAGATTCCTCTGATGGTGGAAGGCTGGGAAGGCCCAAGGTATAGGAAATAACATGGACCCAAGACTCAAGCTATTCGAGATGGGGTACACGGATCTGGTGTCCGTGGCCCCTCCCGGCGTGCCAATCTCAGAGAACAGCGGCCTCAAGGCCGACGATCTTGGCAAGCGTCCGGCGAAGAAGGGACGGCACGGCAAGTGGTTCGGCTACGGCTGGCTCACGGAACAGCCCACCGTCAATGACGTGAACGAGTGGGTAGCGTGGGACGCCAACGTGGGACTGCGCGGCACCCGCTTCCCGGCCCTCGACATTGATAGCACGGATGACATGCTAACCAAGGTCGTGAAGAAGATCGCTCTGGAGGAGCTTGGCCCTGCACCCAGCAGGATCGGCAAGGCGCCCAAGGAGCTTATGGTCTACCGTACCGACGAGCCGTTCAGTCGTGTGGCGCTGGAGGTGGAGCGCGGCGACAAGACGCACCTCGTCGAGTTTCTGGGCCATGGCCGTCAGTACCTCGTATACGGCACGCACCCGTCAGGCTCTCAGTACCGCTGGAGAGACGGCGAGGCCCTCTGGGACGTGTCACAGGACGCGGTGACACCCATTACGGGTGAGGACGTGGAGCGCTTCCTGACCAAGCTGGAGGAGAAGCTGGCCTCCGTGGGTCTGGTGACCCGTCGAGTCGGTCGAGCCTCCGCAGTCAACAAGACCACCGTGCCGCAGGAGCACCTTGTGGCGCCCAGCATCGAGGCCCTGAGGGACGTGGTCGCGGCCACGCCGAACGACCACCGCTTCTCTGACCGTGACGATTATGTCATGTACGGTTGCGCGATCAAGGCCGCCGCTGGCGAGGAGCAGGAGGAGGAGGGCTACTTCATCTTCTCGACGTGGGCCGACTCATGGGAGGACGGGGAGAACGATCCCGATACCGTCCGTGGCGATTGGCGCCGGATGCACCGGCCCTTCCGCATCGGCTACGATTGGCTGGTCGAGCAGACCGGCGACGAGTACAACAGCGCACAGCATGACTTCGAGGCTGACCCCTCCGCCGTGCCGCCCCCTGTGGGCGAGTCCAGCAACGGTGAGGTGATCCCGGTCGAGTTGACCGATGACTACCTCGCGGAGAAGATCGAGCCGGAGCTTGAGATGTTGCTCCGCTTCGACTATCCGAACGGGCGCTGGCATGTATGGGACGGCAACCGCTGGGCGCAGGATGACAAGGGAGCGCATGTCCATGAGGTCGTGGTGGCGCTCAGGCATCTCGCCCGCAGGCTCCGTGCCAGAACCGCGAGCCTCGCCGGGAAGGAGAAGCAACGATACAATAACACGATCAACAAGCTGGGCAACGTGAGTACTATCCGTGCCGTCACGTCTCTGCTGGAGACGAGGCTGGCCGTGGGTACAGACGCCTTCGACTCAAGCGAGTGGGAGTTGAACACGCCTGACGGGATCTACCAGCTTGACAGGAGCGCCGCGAGGATCGAGCCTGATCCTGACCGGATGCACAGCAAGAGCACCGCTGTAGCTCCGGCGCCCAAGGGAACCCCCGCTCCCAACTGGGAGCAATTCATGAGGGAGGTGACAGGTGGAGATGAAGATTTGGCACGCTTCATGCAGAAACAAGTCGGTTACGCCCTTACGGGTGTCCGCCGCGAGCAGACACTCAGCTTCGTATGGGGGCCGGGGGGCAACGGTAAGAGTGTATTTGTTGACGCGATTATGGGGGTCATGGGTGACTACGCCGCGACTGCGCCGATGGATACTTTCTCGTCTTCTAAGGGAGACAAACACCCTACTGATCTCGCTGGGCTTATGGGAGCGCGACTCGTCACGGCCACCGAAACACAGGCCGGACGCATGTGGGACGAGCAACGTCTCAAGTCCGTAACGGGTGGAGATCGCATGAGGGCACGATTCATGCGGCAGGACTTCATCGAGTTTACGCCACGCTTCAAGCTGATGATGGTGGGCAACCATGAGCCTCAGATTGGCAACGTGGACGATGCCATGAGGAGAAGGATTCACATTGTGCCGTTCACGTTCAAGCCTGAGGTGCCGGACCTCAACCTGCCAGACAAGTTGAAGGACGAGTACCCTGCGATCCTCCGCTGGATGCTGGAGGGTTGCCTGCTGTGGGACAAGGAGGGGCTGGAGGCTCCTGAGTGTGTGCTGGCTCGCACGGAGGAGTACTTCGAGGACGAGGACCTCTGCGGCCTCTGGCTGGAGGAGTCCTGCCGCATGAGGACCGGCGGAGAGATGACGAGTGCGGACGCCTACAGAAGCTGGCAGATATGGTGCGGGAGTCACGGCGAGCATGCCGGGACCCAGCGCGAGTTTTCCAAGCTCCTGCGGACGCAGGCCGCCAAGCGACCGTTCGCCAAGGGGCAGGTGGGTCCCATGGACAACCGCCTCAAGGGCTGGCGCGGCATCGAACTGATCGACAACCCGAACAACATAAAAGGAGATCTATCATGATGGACCGGGAGAGGGAACGCGCCGTGCGCCTGAGCCGCTGTCAGGCCAAGACGAGCGAGCCGAATCCGAAGGATCTGATCGGTGTGAAGAAGCCGCCCACGCTGTCGGTCATCCCGACCACGGCGCTGTTCCACATGGGCTTGGCCATGCAGAATGGGGCGGAGAAGTACGGCGCCTTCAACTGGCGCCAGCATCCGGTGAAGGCCAGCATCTATGTGGATGCGATCATGCGGCACCTCGCCGCGTGGTTCGACAGCGAGGAGGAGGCGGAGGACTCAGGCGTCCATCACCTTGGCCACGTTGCGGCCTGCTGTGCGATCCTCATGGACGCACAGGCCATGAACGCCTTACTGGACGATAGGCCGGGGGAGCAGTCTGGCGACACCCCCATCATCGGGCCTGCCCCCAGCGTTATTCGGAGCCTGACCAAGCGGTAGAAGGCTCGCACCTTGGAACAGGGCTGGCGTCTGCTGGCCCTGTTCTTCCTGCCCCGGCAGGAGCCGTCTCGCACCGTGCGCGGCGGCTCCCCCTGCCAACCATGGCGCGGCCTGCGCCAGATAATCCCCCTGATAGTGCATGTCCATACGCCGCGCAAGCCTGCGCCAGTGAGGCCAATTCTCCTCGCTGGTCGCCCATGCCTGTGCCGCCTCATCCGCCTCCGGGCTACCCAGCCCGCGCTCCACAGGAGGAGCGTTCTCCGGCGTGAACCCAGCCCTCTGCAAGTTGCGTGCCGTCTCCTCGTTCTGCATGAGCGAGTCGAAGCCGCCCTCCGCCGCCGCAGTCCTCACCCGCCTGTCCACCTCAGCCATCACGTCGAGGTCCATGTTGACTCCGTCAGGGAACAGAAGCTCCTCGATCCCCCGGCGCCCTCGTCCGCTCATCTCGCCAAGCTGTCTCAGCACCTCCCAGCCCTGTTCCTGCGCGTTTGCCGCAAGAACCGTGCCGGGAGCGAGGCCAAGGACCTCCTCCATGTGCGAGCCTGCCCGTGTGTAGGTGCTCGTCTGGGCGGCCCTGTTGCTCAGGTTGTTGTACTTCTGGGCGGAGCCTCTGGTCATGTGAGTGTCGTTGGTGAAGCGCCGCATCTCGCCCAGCAGGTTCGACAGGAACGGGTTGACCTTGGGGCCGCTCAGGCCCAGCGCCTCGTCGCTCACCCAGCTTGCTGGATTCGAGAAGTGGCCGACAGGGTCCTCATGGCCAAGGACGAACAGCGTGTTGTTCCATGCGCTCGTCTCGACCTGATGCGTGATGTCCTGTCCGCGACTCCCTCCGCCCGTGAAGCTCTGGCGGGTGGTGTTCGGTCCCTCGTTGGCACGGACCATGTCGAAGATGGCGCGTATGCCCTCCTCGTCTCTGGGCCTGCCTGCGATGATCCACTCCGTGAACATGTCGGAGGCGAAGCGCGAGTTGGCCGGTACTGGCACGTTGGGGCTGGTCGCGGCCAGCAGGCCAGCGTACTGGTAGGCGTCCTCACCGAAGGTCGCCCTGAGCGCGGCGGCGGCGTTGCTGGTATTCACGCCCTCGTACCATCCACGGTTCGGGGCACCGAAGCCCACCAGCGGAGCCATCTCCTCTGGCGTCATCTGCTGGAGGGCGCTGTTGAGCATGCCGCGCTTCACGCCCCGGTTGCCGTTCTCGTAGCGGGCGCGCTCCGCGTCATTCAGCCCGCTCAGGTAGTCCTGCGTGAAGGCCTCCATGGCCTCAGGATCTCCCTCGATCTGCTGGCGCCGGAAGGCCGTCAACTCCCTCTCGCTCATCCCGCCCCACTCCGCCAGAGACTCCTGATTGACCTCCCCGTAGACCACGTCCGGCCCGCCCTCTGTGGTGTTGGCCACTCGCCGCGTCTCCTTGACGAAGGGCGAATACATCTCAGTCAACTCCCCATCAAACCAATTCATACTCCTGCCGCCGCGTCTCACCGCCTCCGGCAACAGCACTTCCCGGAAGACGCCGCTGGGGCCTCCGGCATTGAAGCCGTTGGCGATCTCGCCATCGGGCAGTACGGCCACGCCAGCGGTCCCGTTCTCGTTGAGGATCAGCTTGGCGCCGCCCTCCTGTAGCTCCCTCCACTCGTCCAGCGTCCGTGGCGTCAGGTTCGGGGCCACGTCAGGGTTGACGCGCTCCGCCCTCTGGATCGCCGCATGGAAGTCCTCAGCGCTCGTCTCAGCCCTGATCCGTGCTCCGGGCTGGGCCACGTCTCCGTAGTCCATGCCCCTCTGGCCCATGCGCTCCTGCACGTCAGCCATCTGGTCAAGGTCGATGTCTCCGCCCTCGCCTCTGGCGGCGCGCCTGACCGCTTCCCAATGTGCAGGCTCCGCGCCCGTCTTCTCCAGCGGGATGTCCCAATCCTCAGCCATCCTCGCGGCACGCTCGACCGTGGCCTCAGGGAGATCTCCCCTTGGCGCGGCCCTGCGCTCCTGCCCTCCCGGCATCTGCTTGGTGACCTCGCCGCTCTGGTCACTCCAGAACTGGCGCAGGCGCTCCATGGGAGACTGTGGCTCCGACATGGAGGCGACACCAAACTCGCTGGGTGGATTGCGGGTCCAGCTTGTGGGCGCTCCGTATCCGGCCTCGTCCATGGCAGAGTTGACGGCGATGACCGCCTCCTCTGGGCTGGCGTCCGTTTCCCTGATGACGCGCTGTGCCGCCTCGTAGGGGGAGGCGCCATCCCGATCTACCACCTCGCGCATGGCCACGTTCCGCATGTTGGCGATCCTCGCCTGCGGAGTCATGGCATCTCCCTCAACCCTCACTATGGGCGAAGCAGATTCTTCGATTGCCTCCACGATCCTCGACATGGGCACGGTGTCCTCATTCAGTATGTGGATCGTGTTGCCGTAGTCGAGCCGCGCCTGTCGGATCTGGCCGTCCGAATAGCCAAGGTTCCTCATGCGCTCCTGCATGCCACCGGCCATGAGGTCCGGGAACTCTCCCCGGATGTCCCGGTAGTCGCCAAGGGCATCGCCCCTGCGCGCCGTGCTGGCCCCCTCTGAGAAGGGGCGCGCACCGATCATCTCCTCCGTGCCGCCGATCTGCTCGCCCTGCGCCTCTGCGCCAAGGCCCACGGCCCTGCGCGCACCGTCTTCGCTGGTGCCCATGGCCTGTAGGTTCTGCATCACCAACTCAGGCGGTGGCGGATGTCCGTTCTGCTGTTCGTAGCGGGTCCGCATCACGTCCGCGAGCCTACCGGCATCTGCGTCCATGGCCCTGTCGAACAGGAAGGCGCGCTGGGTGCTGTCCATCTGAGCGATCTCGCGGGCCATATCTGAGTCGTAGCCAAGGCTCTCAAGATGTTCCCAGCCCATCCGGGCCGCCTCCACGTCCACCACCGGATCGAGGTTCACGGAGTCCCAGTAGTCCTCCAGAATGTCGATGCCGTTGATGACCTGTGAGGGACTCTGGTTCCCCGGCAGGGCCGAAGGCGCAACCTCTGACTCTCGCGGACGGCGCGTGCGCGGCCCAGCCTCAGTCAGATTGTCCTCGCTGAACAGGTTGGTCTGTCCGGCGGCGTTCACGTCAGGGGGAGGCGGCGGCCTCATGGGCGCATCGCCCCAGCCGTCCCAGCGCCAGCCATCATTGACGAGATTGTCCCGCACCCCGATCATGGTCTGCGAGAGCGTATGGTGCAGGTTCTCGTAGTCCATGTCGCTCACGTCTGGGCCAAGGTCATCCATGATCGAGCGCGGAGACTCACCACCTATCAGCCTGCGCCGCACCTGCGTGGCCATGTCGGCCCCGCCAAGGTTGATCCGGGTCTGCATGTTGGGCGGGTACTCGAAGTCCGGCCCCAGCGCGATCCCGTTGTACTCGTCGGCGGCCTTGAGCTTCTGCCATGTCTGCTTGTCCATGTTGTCGGAGGCCGCGATGATCTGCACCTTGGGGTGCTCGCGGGAGGTGAGCGGCGGCGCCTGCACGTCAAACCACTTCTCCTCACCGTTCCGGGTGAACAGCCAGCGGTACGTCTCATCGTCGATCTTCTCGATCCGGGTGTTGGTGATGCCAAGCTCGTCTCTGGTCTTCAATCCCTTGTTGGGACCATACTGCTTGGTGGCGTCGAGTACCGCCTCGAAGACCTCAGCCTGCCCACGATGGAAGTTGTGCTCTGGCCCGATCATGGGAATCGGCCCGCGCTGGCTGGGATCGTCCCTGAGCCGGAACGCCTCGCCGCGCTGGTGCCGGATCGTCTCCAGCGCCTCGCGGGTGATGGGGGCCTCGCCCTTCTCTGCGCGCTTGGCATTGACGAGATCGAAGACCTCCGCATTGGCCTCCAGAAGCTCGTCGGTTGCCGGGGGCGGGAAGAAGGCAAGGTCGCGTGTGGTCCTCGCGGAGCCTCTGCCTGTGGAGTGGGCGCGCATGCCGCTGACCCGGAAGCCACCGATCTGGTGGCCGGGGAAAAGCTGGTGGACCTGTCCGCCAATCTCCATCATGGCGGAGCGGCCCATGGCCTGCGCCTGCCCTGCATTGATCCCGGTGCCCTGTCTGTGGATGATGTCAACGTAGGCCTCAGGCATCCCGGCATCGTTGACCTTCTCCGTGATCTGCGCGACGATGTTGCCCTTGGGCGTAGCAAAAACGTAGTAGTGCCCGGAGCCATACTGGGCCGGGAGCACACGGGTCAGGCCCACGCCCTCAGCAACCTGCGCCTTACGGTAGAGGCGATTGGCCAGCTTGGCAATATCGTCTCCGCCGCCCTTCTTTATCATGCCGAACATGAGTCCGGCCATGGGGATCAGGCTGGCCGCGTCAAGGGCCGTGGCCCAATTCTGCTGACCGTGCTTCAAGTCCTTCCAGATGTCGCGCAGGGCCTGAGCGTCATTGGCAAAGGGCGTGACGCCCACCATCAACTCAGGCGACATGGCGCCGGGGGGCATGTCCTCGTAACTGGCACCACTCATGGCCCACTTACGGTAATCCTCCCACTTCTCTGCCGTGTCCAGCGGAGCGAACATGTAGTCCATGACCATCATGGCCTTGTCGTACATCTCCGGGTCGAAGTCGCCACCGGAGGAGATGTTGCTCCACCATGAGGCGGAGCGCGCTATCGCGCTCTGGGCCGGGAACTGCTTGTTCAACTCGATGCCGCCCACGGAGCGCTCGTCCTTGATGCGCTTGTTCTCCGCCTCGACGAGGGCCATGGTCTTACGGGCCTCAGCGTTGGGGAGGGCCATGGGGTCTACCTGCGTGGACTCTCGCCTCGCGGTGGCACGTTCGATCTGCTCCGGGATGAGGCGCCTATTGGCCAGCCGTCTGATCTCAGAAAGGTTTGGCGGTGGCAGTATGCGCGTCTCCCGAACGGCAGTACCCTTTTTCGGGGGATCGTCAGTCGAGTCGAAGATTGATGCCATTAGGGTCACTCCTTTGATCCTATTGTATTAGCTGTAGCTAATGCGTTGCGAGTGAAAGTATTAGCTCTGCCTTATATAACGCAGTTGCCTATATAAGGCAACTGCATCATATAATTGATGGGGGCCGCCGGTCCCGACAGCCAGCGGGTTCTGAACACCCCATCAGTTGTCCTCAGCCGGAGGCATCATCCGGGCAGTACCGGCCCCGGTCCTTGCGCCAATGGCTATCGGGATAGCGGCCCGCCCGCCCTGCTGTTTCGCCTGATTGGCGAGCCGCATGGCAAGAGCAACTGCCGCATCCTCACCTTCCGCCAGTAGGATCTGGCCAACCTGCTCGCTGGCGGCGGCCCGGATCTGCGGGTCCTCGAAGACCACGCTCAGGATCTCGTTGAGTGCGGCGCGGCCCGTGGTGATGTAGCCGCCCAGCCCAGCATCGAGTCCCTGCATGACCGTGGAACTGTTGCCTTGCAGGAAGCCGTTGGTGATTGCCCAGCGGTCCTCGTTGGCCAGCGTCTTGATCCATCCGTCGAAGGAAGCGTCATCCGGGAACAGGATGCGGAGCTTCTGTACGCGCTCTGCGGCCCTGTCCCTGATCTGCGCCGCCGCGAGCGAGCCGCCCGTGGCCTCCTCCCGGAGCTTCATGTCGATGGCATCCATCAGACCTTCCCGGAAGGCAACGCGCTCACCGTCATCTGAGAGCTTGCCCCATGCGGCGCGAAGCTCCGCTCCCGGCTTGGTCAGATGCTTCTTACCCAAGGCATAGGCATCGTACCTTGCCGATAGGTTCCTGTAGGCCATTTGACTTGCCTTGAACTCAGGGATCGCGTCCTCCATCATCTCCTCGAAGACGTTGATCGTGTCGATCAGGGCCTCCTTTCTGGTGGAGCGCATGTTGGGCGATCCGACTCTGGCCTTCATGTCCTGTAGCGCATCCCATGCGGCACCGAAGTCCAGCCTGCCGGTGTCCTTGAACTTCTGCATGTCCTGCCCGTTGAGGCGAAGGTACTCAGCCAACTCCGCGTTCTCCTTCATGACGTTGCCCATCCGCATCGAGCCAAACTCAGGGCTGTTCTGCTGGAGCGGACGCAGGTGCTGGTCCCTCCATGCGGCCCTTGAGGCCTTGAGGATCTCGTCGGGGTCAGCGACCTCCGCGATCTGCGTGTGGGTCCTCGCCGCATTGGCCATGCGCTCGCCCCTGTGCAGGTGCCGCGCCTGTACCCTGCGGACAGGACCGCCTGAGCGCTCCAGAGCGGGAGACTGATTGCGTGCGCCTCTTGCTACACGGGCCAGCGCCGGATCGAGGTCAGCGATCACACTGCCCTCCGGCATGGCCCTCATGGCAGGAGCAACTTGCTCCGCGCCAAGGTCAGCGGCCTGTAGCGCGCCCCGAAGCTCCGCATCTGCGAGATTGCGAGCAGGGAATCGCCTGCGAATTGCCTGTCCGGCCCGCTGGCCTACGTTGCCTGCCTGCTCCATGGCACCGATACCCAGCCGCCTGCCGATGCCGCCCAAGAAGGGCATGGCCACACCGAAGGCTCCACCGGCCCCCGCGCCAAGGGCGCCGCCCATGAGCGCGCCCTCGTTCCTCTGTCCCGGCTCTGCGGCGCCGTGCCCGTAGGCGGCCCCGCCAACGCCGCCAGTGAGTGTGGCCGCCGCGCCCCCGGTCAGGGCACGCTGTGCCACGCCGCCCACGGCCTGTGTGCCTGTCGCGCCTCCGCCTGTCGCCAGCAGAGGGATCATGGAGCCTGCCGCCTCACCTGCCATCGAGGAGCCGGGGTATGCCTGCCTGTGGCTCTCGCGCAGGTTCTCGACACGCTCACGGGTCCCGGCATAGTCGCCGCCGCCCAGCGCCGCGAGGCCACCTGCGGCCTCGCCCAGATGGCCGAAGGTAAGGCCCTCGCCAACCTGCGCCAGCGATCCTTTCAGCTTCTCGCCGCGAGTCTTCGGCGCCTCACCGACGCCCAGACTGTTCTGGAGGCTCTGGTAGCCGGGGATCTCTCCGCTTGTGTAGGTGTTGATCTTGGCGGAGATCTCCATGTGCGGCATGCCGTCGCGCTCCCACTGCCGCGCCCGTGCATAGAGCTTCCAGAGTGCGGTCTTCTTTTCGTCAGGCATCAGTTACCTCCTGCGGTGCCCGGAATCCATGGGTCCAGACCCTCCAAGTCGGGGTCCGGTGCCGGAGGGCCTGTCTCCGGGTTGAGTGGCACCTCAGGATTGAGGGGCTGTACCTCCGGCGTGTATCCCCCCTTGAGGAAGTCGAATCCCGCAAAGTAGTCGTGGGTCACGTTCTCCGGGTTGACGCCCATGTTCCGCGAGATGCTGTCGTACCTGTCGATGATCTCAGACAACTGCTCCTTCCGGCCTGCGGCGATCCTCCGGGCACGGTCGAGGAAGTCCTGTCGCGTTGCCTCAGACAGACGCTCACCACGCTGGACCCTGCCCAGCGCGGCCTTGACCCGCTCCGGCGCCCCAGCCGCCGCCGCCGCGTTTGCGAACTCGCTCTCACGGACAACGGAACCGGGATCGAGGACCTTCATGTATGCGAAGATACCGGCGAGATCGCCTGCGGCGCTCGACGGCCCCGTGAAGGCGGACTCGATAGTCTTCACGCCCTCAGCGACCGTGGCGAAGTCCTTGGTGTCAGCACGGAAGTCCCGGCGAAGCTCGCCGCTGTCTCCCTTGATATAGGACCTGACCACGTCTCCAGACTCAGGATCGAGGAACTGGATGTACTCGCCCGTGTCGATCTTCTCCATCTCGTCGAGGGCCAGCGTGCCATCAGGCTTCCGGCCACTGTTGCCGACGATCAGGTTGCCCTGAGCATCGTAGCGGGCCTGATCCTCGCCCAGCGTGAACTGACCGGCCCCCGGCTCCGGCATCTGGCCCAGCATGTCTCCGATCATCTTGGCGCTGGCCAGAGACTCCGGCGAGCCTTCCGCGATCAACTGCATCATGACCGCCTTCAACTGCTCCGGGTTCATCTGGCCACTGCCGATCATGCCCTGTATCATTTCCCTGCGCTGACGGGCCGCGTTCTCTGCGCCCATCTGCGGGCCGACTCCGGCCATGCCCGCACCGAAGGCGGTAATCGACTGACCGGCTGTGGGGGCATCGTGACCGAATCCGCCAACGGAGGCCGCGTTCATGGCGCCCTGTCGCAGGCCCCGGCGCAGGCCCTCGCGCCGCTGGTCCTCCGGGATATGCGTGTTCGGATCGGCACCGTATAGGCCCAACATGCGATCCAAGAAGTTGGGCTTGCGGGGATTGGCCCTCTGCTGATTGACAGCGAAGATCCCTCCCGGCCCCTGTTCCCTCTCAAGCAAAGGCATTATGGCCTCCCTGTGTTCTGGTTCCCGAACTGACCGTAGTCAATGCCGCCCCCGTAATTCCAGATGTTGCTCTGCGGGTTCTGCACGTTGTAGTTGGGCTGTTGCCCTCCGCCCGTCGAACCCAGCATGCCCAGCGCGCCCCCGGCTCCCGGAACGAGGAAGCTGGCGGCCATGCCGCCTATGGACAAGGCATCATTCAGCAGGCTCCCAGACTTCTCTGAGGTAGTCCTCTGCACCTGATCCTTGCCGTAGGAAGTGTTCCATGCCTGCTGTGCGGCGGCATGTCGCATGTATGGGTCCTGAGCAACCTGCTGATCTACGTTGCGTCGGTAGTCCCCCATCTGAGCCTGCTGGCCGGTCAGCGTGTTCTGGGCGCCCATCGCGTTCATGCCCATGCCGCCCATACCCATGCCAAGCTGGCCAAGCCGCGCACGGTCGCCCATCAGCATACCGGCGGCGTCTCTGCCGGTCTGGTACTGGACGTTCCCGTAGTCGGCCATCTGCTGGCGCTGGACGTTGCCGGTGGCCTCGCCCTCCATCAGCCCGCTCCGGCTGTTCTGTCCGAAGGCCTGACCGGCACCTGTCGCCTGTTGCCGCGCATGAAGCGCAGACTGATCGTAGGCGCGCTGGTACATTGGGTCCATGCCTTGGAAGTACTGCTGGAGCATCGGATTCATGTATCCGCCCAGCCCTCCCAAGCCTGTCTGGCCCGCCTGCCCCAGAGCGTTCTGAGCCATCGCATTGTAGTTACCGGCCAGTTGTCCATACTGTCCATACTGCTGGCCGTATTGGTCGATGGCCTGCTGGGAGAGAGGGTCCATGCCCTGTGCCCAAGGCCCGCCATTGAGAGCCTGAGAGGCCGTGGCCGCTCCCGCGTCTCTGCCGGACTGAATGTGCTGGGTGTCGCCCCGGCCCAGAGTGTTGGTGGTTGTCTCTGTCGATCCCTTACCCATGTCAAATCTCCTTCGTCATGTGGACGGCGCGGGGCCGCCAGCCCTCAGACCGAAGAAGGGATGTCCACCCTCTCCGGCCAACCATGTGAGCACGGGAGATTCCAGCTTCCCGTGCGCGGTCTATCACTTCGCGGTGGAGCGCCATGCACTCCTCCAACTCGCCTGCCGCGAGCCAGAACACAAGCTCGTTACGCTTCGTGATCTGGGTGACGAGGACTGACTCCCCCTGCTCCCAGACCTCGACCGCTCCCTGCTGATGGAGCCGGATGAGGTCATCCCATCCATGGTCGAAGTCGTAGGCTAGAGCCTTCTCTAGTCCTCGTCGGTGTCGCCCAAAGGGTGCTCTGCGCCCTCCGCATGTGCGTTGTCGGCAGATCCCTCGTAGTCCGTTTCGGCCTCGTCGGCCACGACCGTCAGGTGACGTTCGCCCATCTGCCCTTCCTCCTCGACCACCTGCACCGGAGCCGGTGCCTCGTAGTAGAAGATGCCAGCCTGCGGATCGAAGCCGTTGCATCCGACCGGCATGGCCATGCCAACAAGCTCCTTGTACATGTGCTCTGCGCCTTCGAGATTCATCCTCGCCTGCTCGACGCGGCCTCTGGCGTTCTCCAGCAGTGCCTTCTGCGTGGGGTTCAACTCAGCCATGATGATCCTGTCGGGCCTCTGCGGCGATCCTCTTGTCGGTCTGTCCATCGGGATTATCCTCCTATCTTCCGTAGCCAGTTTGCGGCCCGCGAACGCATGGCCTCGTCGGCCATACTCTCGATGAGGACCCGGAAGTGGTCCTCCTCTATGCGGGCGTCGGGAAACGTCTTGCGCCCTTCCTTTGTCCACAGACCGTCAGCCAGAGTGTACCCGAAGTGATCGAGTATGTCCCTCATGCGGTCTGCACACCCGCACATACTAACCTCCCTCCGGGTCTTGGGGAAGGATGTTGCCCTCGTCATCGAACAGGTCGAGAAAGCCCTCCATGTAGATGTCGTTCAACGCGCCAGCGATCTCACCGACCGGGGTGAGGATCGGCTGGCCCAGATGGACCGTGTTCGGGATCGTCAGCGGCCCGAAGGAGCCGGACATGGCCGCATCCTTCACCTTCTCGACCAGCCTTGCGATCTTGAACTCCTGCTGATAGCCCGTGCGCCGGAAGCCGTCCTCCAGCGAGTCGCGGAGGCTCTCCATCTGCGCCCGCGAGATGTTCGGATGCTGGTCATGGATCGTCTCGACCTGCATGCGTATGATCTCGCGTGGTGTCAGCCATTCTCTCCCGTCCGGTGTCGGCATTATAGTCTCCTTGGCGATACTATACTATGCAATTTGTGGTGTTCTGCAACACGCCCGTGTCGCAGACGGTCAGGTCTGTCAGGACCGCCCTGACGCGGTATTGGCGGTTGTCGTTCACGCAACGGAACCCCGTCGAGTAGTAGCCCTCATGGGCGGAGCCGGAACATGGTGACCCCGCCGTGGCGGAGCTTCGGTTCAACTCGTATAGCGTGGCGATGGTCGTGTAACTGCCCCCGCTGACATTGTATTGGATCTGCGCCTTCTGACAGGCCAGATCGTCGGCGGTGTAATTCCACTTGATGCAACGCTTCGACTGCAATATCACCTTCGGCGTGGTCTGGCATGTGCATCCTGACGGATCATAGTTTTGCGCGGTCGCGTCGATGTTCGCGGTGCCGCAGGCGCAACCAGCAACCTCGAATATCTTATGCCATGTGCCGCCACCGGCATGCGACCACGCCTCGCTCAGGTTGCGCCACGTCCCTGAGCCTGCATGGATGTGAAACTCCACAAGCTGGCGCCATGTCCCGGAGCCAGCATGGATATGAGTCTCGACCGCCATCAGTAGATACCCCAGATCGCGCCATACGGATAGGCGCTGGAGGACGGGGCCGTTGTGGAGGTGGTCAGGTTGGCGATGCTGGCCACCCGCCCACTGCTGGCGCCGCCGTCATTGACGTAGATTCCGCCCGCGTTGACCTCCAGCCTGATGTCGGCGCTGGCGGTCAGGTTCTCCATGTAGAAGTCCATGTTCGTCGGGTCCGTGCCGATGTAGGCCCGTCGCGTGCTGGTGCCGTAGAAGTCGAGGTAGTTGCCGCCATTGGTCAGGCTGTCCCGCAGGATCAGCTTGGTGTCTGCCGCGCTCCATGCCTCAGCCACCTGAGTGCCGCTAGAGTAGCTGGCCCCCAGCAGGTAGGTGATCGTCTCGCTTATGCGGAATAGCTCGTCCGAATAGGTGTCGTTGTAGACGCCGAACAAGGTCGCGGTGCTGTTGTTGTTGCTGTCCAGCAGGATGCGGGCGCTCTCCAGCGACTCAAGGTCGAGGTAGGAGGCGCTGGAGCCGTCGATCTCATGCCCGGAGCCGATGGTGATGTTGCCGCCGCTCACGTCGAGGTCGCCGGTCACGTCGATGTTGGCACCGAAGGTCACCAGCAGAGTCTCTGTGTCGCAACGGAAGATGTCTCCGTTGGAGGAGTTGTCGGCGGGCGCCCCGAAGGCCTCCAGCACGATGTCGTATGTCGTGCCCTCGCGGTAGAAGACCGCGAAGCGATCATCGTCGGCCTTGTCGCGGAAAGAGATCCCGCTGGAGCCTGCGGTGGTGCCGTTGAGGTAGACGAAGCTGGAGTCAGCGTCGATGTACAGACTGCCCGAAAGCTCCTGTCCGCTCCCCGCCGTCAGCGGCAGGTAGTCCGTGGGATCGAAGTCGGTGACCTCAGAGACGGTGTGCGTGTGCCCCGCCGCGCTGATCCCGGCCTCAGCGAGGGTGTTGTTGATCCACGCGGTCCCGCTCCACTTGAGGATCTCGCCTGCGCTGTTGGCGGTGATGGTCACGTTGCCGATGGCGTTCAGCGTGGCCACGCTGTGGCTGAGGTCGCTGATCTGGCTCTCCGTGATCGACAGGGCCGCTTGGTGCTGGGTGACGTTGCTCTGCGCCACCAGCGCATCCGCGAAGGTGCCGGAGACGATGTCACTCGTCGGGTGCGTGTGCGATGCGGCGGCGATACCGGCGGCGGCCAGCGAGAGATCCTCCCAGCCCAGCGCCGTCTTCACCAGCACATCGTTGTTGGTGGCACCGGCCACGATCACGTCCGCCAAATCGTCAAGATTGGCGAGTGCGATCCTCGCGTCCGCGTCCGCGTCAACGTAGTGGGCGAGGTCTGTGATGTCGCTCTCTGTGTGCGTGTGCCCCGGCGCGCTGATACCTGCTTCGGCCAGCGTGTTGTTGATCCATGCGGCGCCGTTCCACTTGAGGATCTCGCCGGAGGCAATCGCGGTGATGGTCACGTCCGACAGATCGGACAGCGACTCGCCAGTTATGTTCAGCAGGTAGCTCTGGAGGTCCGTTATGTCGGCCTCGACATGGGTGTGGCTGGCGGCGGCGATTCCGGCCTCCGACAGAGACTTGTCCACCCAGACCCCGGTATCCGCCACCAGCACGTCACCGTTCGTCCCTGCCGTGACCGTTACGTCCGACAGGTCGCCTACCGACTCGCCAGTTATGTTGAGAAGGTAGGCTTGGAGGTCCGTGATATTTGCTTCTACATGGGTGTGTCCAGTTGCAGATACACCGGCCTCCGCAAGCGTGTTGTGGACCCAGCCGGTGCCGCTCCACTTGAGAAGCTCGCCGGAGGCCAGAGACGAGTATGCGTCCACGTCTCCCAGATCCTCCAGAGCCGCCGCCGCGATCCTCGCGTCCGCGTCCGCGTCAACGTAATGGACGAGATCGCTGATGTCGGATTCGGTATGGCTGTGGCCCACCTGAGAGTAGTAGGAGTCCAGCGGATCGGTTCCCCCGGCATCGTGTGAGGGCGCATGGGGGATCAGGCCGGACGAGACGGTGTCCGCGAACCGCGACAGGGCCGCGTCCACCTCGTACATGATGTTCTGCACCTCGCGCCGGAAGGCGTGCTCGTTGTGCTGTTCGTACTCCCGGCCTGCGGTGGGGAGAGCAGGTATCGCAAGTTTATCGTCGGCCACGCGGTATCACCTCCAGACGCGGTTCACCGAATCTCCAATCGGCGTTGGTCTGCGCGATGGCGAGTCTCACCTGCCGTCCGGTGAGTCGCACGTCCGTGAGCGCTCCCAGCGTGAGGCTCTGAGAGTCCTCTGAGCCGCTCTCCTCGTTCAGAGCGCCTGTCTGAGTCAGGTGGGGTTGGAGGGCCGCATAGAGTGTCACAGCCACGTCACCAAGCGTATTCTCGTCAGGGATGTACCTGCTGATGCTCATGACGTTGTCGCCGGACCCAATCTCGAAGGGTCCGCTCTCAGCGCTGATCGTACTCGCCAGATCGGTCACATCGTCCTCGTCCAGATAGTCCTCCCCCGCCTCATGGAAGTACAGGCCACCCTCGCTGTCGGCCATGACCGGCGTGGCAAAGACCGTCTTGTCGATGCCGTCCGTGCGGACGAGCGGGTTGGCCTCTCCCAGCCCCCATGGCCCGCTCCAGTGATTCTCCAGATAGTTGTAGACCACGATCCGGTTGTTCTCGCTGGACCCCGCGCTGGGGTAGCTGAACCAGATCTCATGGAAGGCATTGTTGGCCCATGCACAGATCTTGCTGGCCTGCGTGTTGTTCATGTCCGTGAAGATCTCGTCGGAGATCTCGCAGGCGAGCGGCTGTGCGAAGCCGTCATAGACGAAGAAGCCGCGCTGGCCCATCCAGTAGGCTCGCCCGTCCACCGTGGCCACGGCCCTACGCGAAGCGATGCCGCAGTTGGAGCCTACCTGAGCGAAGCTGTAGATCAGGGACCCGCCGATATATCTCATGGCGAAGGTGTCCACGTCTGTGAAGATGAGTGTTTCGGTACGGTTCCTTCTGGCGCACATGATCTCGCCCGCCCCCGGCAGGAGAAAGTCTCCGGCCTGAGAGGACGCGGCGGCGGGGTTCCACTCTGCATAGTCCTCTGCATCGCTCCATGTGACCCTCCTCGCGTCAGCCGCGCTGGCCGCATTGTAGTCCGTGCCGCCCAGACCCACGACGAACCTCTCCGGCGTCACCACGATGCCCTTGACGCTTGTGGGCGCTCCGGCATGAGTCAGTACGAGGTTGTTGGCTGGGTTGGTGTCCCAGTAGTAGATCTTGCCGTCGCTGTAGGCGTTGGCGATCAGGTACTCTCCGAAGTTGTCAAACTGCCATGAGTTGGCCTCGATGATCGGGACGGTGCCTGCGGCGCTCGCGCCCACATTGTAGGCGGCCTCGCCATAGGGACCGTCGTTGTAGTTTCCCACGGAGGTCGTGGCGTCCTCGTTCCCTGAGGTGAATCCGGCGGCTATGGTGATGTCGGTCAGGACACCAGCCGCATAGGCCCAGCACTTGTCCTTGACGCCGATGGCGAGGTGGCCGGTCTGGGAGTTGTCCCTCCAGCCGAACAGGCCGCGCACGGGATCGGTAACGCTCACGTCCGCGTCGGCGGTGGTCTTGAGCTTCCACCAGCCGCCGATAGGTTGCATGACGCCCTCAGACCACCTGACGAGGTTGGCCTTGTACCACCTTCCCTTTGACTGATACCGCGTTCCGTTACGGAATACTCCCGGCGGAAACTTGAGCGGAACGTAATTCGGCATCGACTGCCTCCTTTTTGAAGGTGGCGCGCTTGGCTACCATACCGCCTTCCAGCGCCCCCTGCGAGATTCCAAGTGTGGCGAACACCGCCGTCAACTGCGTGGGGTCCACCTTGAACACCATCCAACCGACGAGCGCCCCGATGAGGGCGATGGTCAGCAGGATCATGTTCCATACGCGGAGCTTTGCGTTCATTTGTACTTCAAGCACTCCAGAGGATCGCCGTTCTGCACGTCCTCGATTGCCATGCACTTGAGGTCAGAAACGTCCTCCTCGATCTTGTCCAGTTGGCCCTGTCGGATAAGGTCACCCTGCTCGATCTCGTCGAAGCGAGTGTCCACGTCCTCGACATGCCAGTAGAAGCCCCCTACGCCGGATAGCGCCAGAGAGCCAGCCACCATGGCTGGCTTCCAGTTTGCCGCTACCCAAGCGAGTGTATTCACGATCACCGCCACCTCCCCTGTCGTACTAGAAAACGCCGATCCAGCCGGATGTAGGATTGTATATCGAACCCTTCTTGTGCCTCACACCGGAGTCGGTGTTGAGGACGGTACTGCCGCTGTCCCAGTGACTCACTCCCGGCCCCAGCGTGCGGGCCTTGTTCACGCCATCGTCGGTGAACTCCGTGTAGGCTGAGGCGTCTCCGTTCGTCCAAGTGTACCGATACTTGGTGCCGGAGTAGAACTCCCAAGCGAAGTTGGAGGGCGGGGCATCTGGACCCAGAGGATTAGTCAGATCCGCCGCCGCCGCCTGTAGCATCCGCGAGCCGCCCTTGGAGAGGCTCATGACGGTTCGGAGATGGAGTGGGCGCCGATGATGTTGGTGCCGCCGTCCCGTGTGAAGAAGACGAGCACGTCCACTCCGCTGGCGGTGGTGGATAGGGTGGGCGCCGTGCCATCCTGCCAATCGACTCCGGCGGGCCACGTCACGGTGCTGTTCCCGGAGCCGCCCTGCTTGAGGTACAGCGTGATGAACTGGACCTTGCCGCTGGAGGGGAAGCCGGTCATGGTGATGGACTGACCGCCATTGGCCAACGTCTTCGAGAAGAAGTTGCCCAGCGCCCAATCAATCGCCAGCGCCCCCATGACCGCATCGTCCTCGACCAGCCGCGATCCGGCGGCGTACTCCACGTCTCCCGTGAAGATGCCGCCCGTGGCGGGCATGGCCGCTGTGGCCAGATCGGAGGCCGTCTTGAGCAGGGCGTCGATCCCTGTGAAGGCGTCTCCAGAGGTGTTGTTGAAGATCGCGTTCAACTCCGTTCCCCATGAGCCGGAGCTTCCCCCGACCGTGGGCAGAATCCACGAATAGTTTGCTGTAGCGGCCATTAGTAGCTCCTCACGTCTTCACCGATTATCGTCCGTGGGCGGGGCGTCAGAGGCCCGCCATACTGTCTCCGATTCTTGTCCTTCTCGAACTCGTCTGCGGCCTGCTCGTACTCGCTTTTCCAGAGCGCCACACGGGAGTCCTCTTGGAGGTAGCCCTCCGTGGCGGATAGGGCCGCCCACAGGTAGAGGTCATGTGCCTCGTCCAGAAGCCAGTTGGAGGGGTTGGAGTCGGAGAGCGCGTCCACGCCCTCCTCATAGACCATCCGCACCGTGTAGCTGGAGGTGCTGGACGGCTCCGGCGCGAAGCGGAGCGTCCGCCCCGCCACCGTGTCGATGACGGCTACGAAGCGCGGCACGCCCGTATCGCCATGACGCAACTTGCGTTCCGCAAGCTCCGTAGGCGACACGACCGATATGCGTCCGTACTGGCTTGAGCCATCGAGGTAGATGTCCACGATGGCCTTGAAGTCTGTGGGCAGAGCATAGTCCTCTACCGCCGTGAAGTCCTGTGTAGCGATGTTGCGAAGGCGGGGATCGCGGCCAAGCCGCTTCTCCCCCAGCGCGATGAACTCAGGAATCCGATCCGTCAGGTCGCTCCTGTTCACCCAATTCGCTATCGCCGTCTGTAGCTCCGTATACGAGGTGATCGCCACGTTCGTCCCCCTCCTCTGTTGGTAATTCCTCAAGCATGGCCTGAGCGTGCTCCACCTTGTACTCCAGATGTCCGCAGTGAGCGCACTCTCTACTCAGGTCGTGATCCACCTTTATCTCCAAGCCGGGATTCACCTTCCGAACCATCCGGCAGAACCACACGTCTTCTCCGACATGGGTTCCCATCTGATCCTCGTATCCGAACCAGAAGACAGGCTCGTCATCTGGCAGGTTCACGGTCACCTCAGCCTTCATGAGGACCATGCCGAAGCCGATGGCCTCGACCTTCTCCAGCCCCGTGCTGGTGTCCCATGTTCCGCAGAGCTTGCCGCCCTCGCCGCCCTCTGACTTCTTGTGGTCTACGCCGATCCTGCTGATGGCGACGAACCGGGGCGGGATGCCTCTGGTCGAGTAGTTGATCCCGACCATCGCCTCATCGTGGCCCAGCAGTTTGACCAGCGCGTCCTTGGGGAAGCGCATGTCGCTGTCCAGCCAGAGCATGTAGTGGCAACCCATGGCCAGCGCCTCATTGAGCAACTGCTCGCGGGCCTTGTGAACGTAGGTCCCGGCCACCACGTTGGTGATGATGTCCACCTTGTCGCCTATGGTGGCCACGGTGTAGCCGACCATGTTGGCGAGATCGAAGGCGAACTGGTAAGGCACCATCGCATGCGTCGGGATACTGATGATGACTCTGTACTTGCCGGTGTCGGGGAGAGTGCCTTCCTCTGCCGTGACGCCGCCTCTCGTCCGTGTGTGAATCATTATACCTTTCCAAGTCGGGTGCGAAAAGCACGGTTGTCGGGATCGTTCAGCCACTTCTTGAGCCGCTTGGTGTCGTGCGCGATGCCCTTTCGGATCAGGTCCTCCCAGATCACGGTGGGGATCGAGGCGACACACTTGCCCTCGCCGTAGCCGGATGCGGCATCGTTCTGCTTGGCCTTGTTCAAGTCTACGATGTCGCCCACCGGCTGAATCATCTCCGCATGGAACGTGTCTCCATCGTTCTCCATGTGGAGGACCCTGCGCGCCTTGGTCACAGGATCGAAGTCGAGTAGTCGGGAATCACTCATTAGAACAGTCTCACCTCCCATGAGAGCGTGAGGCCGACCGCGACACACGGTTGGCCCGTTGTACAGATCCCTGCCGTCGCCCCAAGACCCACTCTGGGGATGAGAGGCGACAGCGGAGTCGGCCTATCGTCGAGCACCGCGAGCAGGGAGTCCGCGCTTGTCCGCGCACGGGCCTCCGCCTGCCGTAGCAGACGCGCCGCTTCACGTTGGCTCTCCAAGGCCGCTGATACGTTGTCATGTCTTTCCTCCATGACCATGATAACGCTGTCGCGGGGGGCGGTAAAGGGTTCGCAGTCGGGCGGGGGAGCAGGAAGCTCCTCGACCATTCTGACGATGACCGTGTCCTTCTGTTCGGCCAGCAAAGCGTAGGAATCGACCATGCCCTGCATCTCGTCAGCGGCGGCTCTGAGAGAGTCGCCAATCGCCAAGTTGACCTCTGCGCGCACGGTTTCCCGCTCTACGCGAGCTTGCCACTCAGCGTCTCTTGCCCCAACGAAGGAGCGTATGGTGAGGACCGCCGCCACCACGGCGACGGCCCCCAGAGCATACTTTATCACGCTATTCACGCGATCAGGTCGCTGTTCCCAGAAGCTCCAAGAACTCGCGTATGATCTGCGAGTTGGGCTGGGCATACGTCAGCACGCCCGCCGCCCAAGTGTGGATGTCTCCCGCTCCGGCAACCGCGCTCGCGCTGGCCGACAGGGCCGCGTCCACGTTCGTACCGTTGGTGAGTGCCCACAGGAGCTTGAGGCCGTTGGCCCAAGAACCTGCGCTTCTCGCCGTGAGCGTCACCACACCAGCCGCAGACGTGGCGGAGACATACGGGTTCACCGCAACGTGCGATGCCCCATAGTTACCGTCAGTCGCGCCCGTGCCATCGACGTTGATGGCCGCCGCGAGGTTCGCGGCGTGCGTGGTTGCGTTTGAACCGATGTGGACCGTGTAGGCCGCCGCAGGCTCAGCCTTCATGGTATATGTCTTGTCACCAATTTGCACCGTCTCGTCCGCCACGCCAATATTCGTCAGCGTGATGATCGTGGTTGCCTTGGTGAGCGCTACTCCGCTATCAGCCATTGTCTTTTTCCCTCCTATGGGAAGTGGAACCGGGGGCTATGGCCGCCCCCGGCCCGCGCTCACTATTGGTTACGAAGTGCTCAGGTCGGCCACGACCCCAAGAGCCTTCTCGTTCTTCACGACCAGCGTGTACTCACACTGCAAGAGGCGCTTCTCAGCGTCTCCCGTCTTGGCGAGCTTGACGGTGTGCATCGGGCGCAGGAACGACAGCGCACAATACTCCATGTCGAGCACCCAAGCATCCCGGCCCCGCTGGAAGCGGTTGGGGATGATCCTGACCACGCCGAAGTCACTGACGTAAACGTCGATGGCCCCAATCGTGGTTCCCGGCTTCGCGGCGCCCGCAGAAGCGATGTCGTAGCTCTGCGTGACCGCACCGTCCAGCGCGCCAGAGGCGATGCCCTTGACGTAGGCTCCGACCATCAGCATCGACGGATCGGCACCGTTCGTCCAGCAGGACTGCAAGACGGTCTTGAGGAGCGTCTCCGTGAAGGCACGCTGGGTGCCGTCCGCGAAGTCTCCGAATCCCGGCACGCCGCCGGAGGTCAGCCAGTCATCGCCCGTCTGGTCAGAGCCGGAACCCGAACCCCCGCGAGACTCGTTGCTGTTCACGAACAGGGGCAGTCCAGCCATCACCCTCGCCGTGCTCGATCCACCGGAAACCGGGGTGTTGGGATACAGGACGATGGTTTCCATGTCCCGCTTCAACTCTTTCCCGCGCTTCGCGGTCTGGTAGGCAAGCTCGTTCTTCCGACCGGCCTTGTCCACCGCCTCCATCGTGCCCGAAACTACAACCGTCTTTTTCGAGATCTGGAGGTAGTTTCCGATTCGCAGAGTCGGGCTGGACGTGTCGAGTTCCGTGTAGTCGGCACCCTCGACCTGCGCGTTGTCCGACGTGGCGTCTGCCAGTGAGTCGGTCTGCCATTCATGCGTGGTGCTCTTGGCCTTGCCCCGCGAGCAACCGCTGATGAACGGCGTGTCCATGGGGCTGATGTCGAAGATCGTGTTCTGGAGATCCTCGCGCAGTCCCTTACCTGTATGGGTAGTGTAAGTACCCGTGAATACTGTCTCAGCCATTGTGCTTGTTTCCTCCCGTTATGCTCCCTCAGTCATCGAGGAAGCTGTCGTGGATGATTTGGGCCGCGTCCTTCACGTTGCCCGTCTGTCTCAGTCGATCCCTCTGGGTGCCGGAGGTCTTCTTGGCCTTCGAGGACCGGCGCCGTGGCTTTCCGGGCTTGAGAGTCGTAGACCTTTTCGTCTTCGCCTTGATGCCCTTCTTGGCCTCGTCCAGCCCTTCATACTGCTGGGCCATCCACAGGAGTTTCACTGCACGCGAGTCCGCCGATGCCAACTCCTCATCGGTGAACCCCAGCCCCACCGCGAAGGTGGACAGAGACTTGAGGCCCTTCTTCATGGCTTCCGGCTCCTTCCAGCCCGGAATCATCTCAGGCAACTTCGCCTGCTCCGCCATGACTGCCCTGTCGTGCTCTGCGTTCGCGTCTGCGATCATGGCCTGCTCAAGAGCAAGGCGCTCCTGCTGAACAGCCGACAGACGGTCCATCTCCTGCTTGTACTGAATCCAAGCCCGTGGGTCATCTGAGCTTGGTTCCTTGGGCAGGTTGGCCTGCATGGCCACCTCTGTTTCCTTGAGCCGATATGCAAGCTCCGCCCGTTCGTCCTGCACCCGTTTCGCCTCTGCCTCAAACGCTCTGCGCTCGTCGGCAAGGGCCTGTGACTTCTGCGTCCACGATGCCGTGCGGGAGTAACCAGCCAGAAGCTCGTCGAGAGGTACTTCCTCCTCCTTGCCGTCTACCTTGACGGTGAAGGTGGAAACCTTCTCGTCTTCCTGCTCGTCTTCCTGCTCATCATCGTCTTCGGACTCGTCTTCGGACCCCTCGTCCTCTCCGTCATCATCGTCCTCGTCGCCAGACGGCGTTTCCTCCCCCTGTTCTCTGAGGGCGTCCGCCGCCTCCGCGTCGAAATCTGGATCGAGGTCCTCGTCCTCTGACTCATCTCCGGCGGGAGAAAGACCCTCCTCCTCCTGACCGCCCAACTCCTCTCCCTCTCCTTCTCCGAACGGATCGTCGGGGAGTAGGTCGAAGATTCCTGCCGCCGCGTTGTGTACGCTGGCGTCATCATTGAAGCCCATGGTAACACCTCCTCAGGTCTTGGGGAAGTCCCTACCGCTCGTCGGGTTGACGCGAGGCGTGTTCCCCCTGTGAAATTACGCGCCGCAGTTGGCGCTGTACTTCTCTCAGACCCCGGAGGGCCGCCCAACACTGTTCACGTTCTATCGGGTCTTCGGCGTTCTCCCAATCACGGATGATCTGTTCGCGGGACTCTGCGAGTACCTGCCCGAACACATTACCGTTGAGGAGTTGGTCCGCCTCCCGCGCCCGCGCCACCAGATACTCCTTGTCCGCCATTTGGTGCTCCTTGACTCTGGGCCGCCTGTCGGGCGACGGCTTCCCTCTGGGCGGCGTCTATGATCGCCTTGCCCGCTTGGAGATCGGCTTGGATCTCCGCATCGTTGATCTGGGTCTGGTACTGTGCCTCCGCCTTGGCCTGATCGAGGGCAAAGTCCATCCGCATCTTGAGCTTCTCGCGCTCGTCCTTCATCATCATCTCCTGCCTGTCCAGCGCCAGCCGCTCCTGCTCTATCTGGATCTGTGCCTGCGCCAGCATCAGGGCTGGGTCCTGAGGCGGCTCCTGCGCCTTCTGCTGGTCGTACTGGGCCTGCTCCTGCTCGCTCCACGGCTTGTAGAACTCGTCGCTGTTGGGCCATCCGGCCATCTCGATCATCCGGCCCAGCGTGCTCCGATACTCCGCGTAGCTGACCAGCGGACTGCCCTGCTGTAGCTGGGCCTCCTGATTCTGGAGCACCAACTGCATCAACTGGAGCTTCTCCTCTGAGCTTCCGGCGCCCAGCGCGAGGTTGACGCGCACGTCCATGTCGGCGTGCCATGCGGCGGGGTCCATCTCCACCCACTCGTTCCGCAGGCGCACCATCCGCGTCTGGTCCTGATGCTTCACCAGCATCTTGAGGATCAGGCTGTACAGTTGCTTCATGCCTGTCTCCGCGAAGACGCGGGCCAGCATCTCTATGTGCTGTTGAGCACCGGACAGGGTAGCGGCAACAGCGGCCTTGGTGGCGCTTTGGAGGGCGTCAGCGTCAAGGCCAGCCGCCGCTTTGGAGATCCCTGTCCGGTTCTCTTTCTGCTCGTCCATGTACTGGAGCATCGGGAAGGCGGCGCCGCCACTCTGATCGAAGCGGTGCGCGAACTCCCGGATGACTGCGTTCACGTCCTTGGTCGTTCGGATGACTCCGCCGACCTCATGGTTCATCACGTCACCCATGTTGACCTCGCCCTCCTCCACCACCGTGCGCGGGTTGAGCGCCAGCGTGAGGCTGTCGAGCATGCCCCGCATGATGCTGGACTTCACCAACTGCACGTCCATCACATAGTCGGCGGTGCAGAGGCCGATCAGCGTGTGCGGCTCCGGGTCACAGGTGAACAGGGCGAAGGGCCGCTCGTCGCAGTGCTCCCAATCGACCAACTCATGGTTGTCTCCGATCACGGTGGCCTTGATGAGATCCGCCGTGCCATCCTGCTCCTCGCTCATGTCGGCGTAGGTGTAGATCTCACCGAACCACACGTCCTCGCGCTCGTCATCCACCTCGTCGTGGTTGGCCTCGCGCTGGTCGAGATCGAAGCGCCGCGCCGTGTCGAGCGCGTAGCCGGAGTTGAGGTATCGGACCTTGCCCTTGTGCTCCTCGACCAGATCCTTGTCGATGCCCATGGCGATCAGGTCGCTGGCAGGGACATGTCGGACATGGCCCATCATGTCTGCCGTCTCCCTGTCGCGTGCCTCCGGCGAGAAGATGAACTCCTCAGGCGGCACGGTGACGAAGCGGAGCCTGCCGTCGTTGTGCCTCCGCAGGACGCTGGCATCGTAGAGGGTCATGATCCCTTCCGGCGTGCCGGGGGCCGCCACCGGATATGTCTCATGGATCTCTACCTCGACGCCCTCCTCTCCCTGCAAGGCGGTCAGGGCCTGCTCCGTGAGGCCCGTGTACTCGTAGCCCTCGACCTTCTCCTCGTCCTCCCAGTAGACCTTGATGATCCCCAGCTTGCGGATCATGGCGTCCTTCATGGCGCCGTAGATCTGGAGAAAGCCGTCATTGTCGTTGCGGATGACGATGTCGGCCATGTCTGTCAACTGCTCCGCTACCGGCACGTCTTCCGGCATGCGAGGCTCGAACTCGACCGTCTTCTCTGAGCCGAAGAAGATTCGCAGGAGGCTGGGCAGGATCGCTTGGATCGTGTCCCTCACATCCGTGCTGACCACGCGGCTCCGGCCCTCTGCCTCGTTGCCGAAGGGGCGGCCCATGTAGTAGTCGGTCGCCTTGGCCTGCATGTGGTCGAGGTCCTCGTCACGCCAGTTGATGGCCTGTTCGGCCTGCCGCTGTACGAGGATCTCCAGCCGGTCCTCAGGCGAGTCTTCTGCGCCTTCCTCCTCACCCACGTCCTCATCCAAGAAGACGCCGCGCATGTCGCCCTGCTCATCGTAGGTATCCCCGTATTCTGATTCCATTGTCGCCCCCTAGACGATTCCCGGCAGGTTACGCCGGAGAGGTTCATTCCACTTCTGGCCCGCCTTCCTCCCCTGCTGTGCCCTCAGCGCATTTGAGCCGAAGGTCATGACGAAGGCGTCCGCGTGATTCGGAGACTTGAATCCCCGCTTCTTCATATCCTCTTTCGCCTCCAGCTTGATCCTGTCGCCGGAGGTGAACATGTAGCGTGGTACGACCAACTCGCGCTGTAGAGTAACGGTGCCGGGAGCGAAGGTACAGGCCTTCTCGTCCAGCCACTCCTTGGCCTTCGCCCAAAGCTCTGCGCGCAGATTGATATAGGTGTCCTTCATGCTGGCCGACTCAGAGACGTTGATGCCCCGCGCCGGAAGGCCAAGCTCCCGGAGACGGTCAAGCACACCGGCCCCCATGCCGATCACGTCCACCAATATCTCCTTCGGTTGCTGAGAAGGTAATAGGTCGTTGTATTTGTTGTGAACCCTGCCGACAAGTTGCATCAGGTCGAGGGCCTTGTACTCCTCCACCCAATCGACGCTGTGGGCGGTCCTCTGGCACAGGGCAGACACGTCTCCGCCGAAGCGGGCCACGTCCAGCCCCCAGATCTTGTCGGCGTCCTTCGGGACCACGATGTCCCGCTGAGATGCCGCGTCCACCAGATAGAAGGGGATCATGGTGTCCTCGTCCGTCTTCGGGAACTCGCCCAGCGCACGGACGCGGTAGGCGTTGCTGTCCTCGCCGTAGCGAGCGGCCACGTCCTTCATGAAGTCTTCGGTGACGCGGGCGCTGTCGTGACCGGAGATGTGGTAACACTTCCATGTGCCGTCCCGGTCATCGTCCGGCCCCATCCTCTTGAGCTTGTTCTGCGTGTCGAAGAAGAAGCCGCTGGTCTTGGTCGGGTTGCTGGCGAGGATCGTGGTCGCATTGTGCCCCGACATGGAGCCGATGGCGGCCTCGTAGATCATCTCCTCGACACCCGATGCCTCGTCCGCGATCAGGAGAACGTGCGGGGCATGGACCCCCTGCAAAGCCTCCGGGCTTTCCCGGCGTGCCGTCCTCGCGGAGAAGAAGCTCTCGTCCGGCGCCGCGATCATCTCGATCCGGTCGCTCTTGCAGTTGTAGGCGTCCTGTATCGGCGTGGGCAACTTGGTGAACCACGTCATGACCTCAGCGAACAGGGCATCGAACAACTGTCCTCTAGTGGGTGCCGTGGCAACGGTCTTCTGCGGGAAGCGGAAGATCAACTGGTAGACCACGCACCATGCCACCACCGCAGTCTTACCGGGGCCATGGCAGGAGCGGATCGAGATGCGTCTCTCTCCGCCACCGAAGTCCTTGAGCACGTCCCTCTGCCAATCGTCGATCCCGGTGCCGGGGATATGGATGCCGTGATCGTCGTACTCTGGCACCACGCCAAAGACCTCCTCGACGAACATCTCCGGCCCAAGCTCTCCGGCGGGGGCGCCGTATCTGTCTATGAAATCCGCGAGGATCTGCTCATAGCTATTGCTCATGCGTGTCCTTGGCCCGTGGCTCCTGAGCCGATTGTCGGAAGGTGAAAGAACCCTTGGAACAGGAAGTGGTGATCTGTCAGGACCGCGCCGCCTACGCCGAAGTTGTCGTGACAGAGCACATTGACGCTCCATCCCGGCAGAAGCTCCAGCGGCGTGCCGCTCTTGGCGAAGGTCCAGCGGACGGCGGCGTTCTCCTGCCCCTGCGGCCCCGCATTGGGGTAGACCGCGTAGTCATAGCAGTAGTGGGACCAATCCGTCACCTGCCTGACCGGCTTGTGAATGTCGGTCAGATAGTACAGGATCGTGCCGTTGTTGTCCGTCACATAGATCGAGATGCCGTTGGTCAGCGCCGCCGCGCCGTAGTAGTCGCCACGGTCGAAGTTGGCGGCCTCCAGCCCCACGATCATGCGCTCGATGTGAATGTACTCGTCCGCCGCCGCCCGGATCTGGAAGGCGGTCGGATCGCCGCTGTAGTCGCCAAGGGCCTGATGGCCCGTGTCGTTGGTGGAACCGTAGCCGCCC
>CBFCZU010000007.1:0-39956 GCA_965602635.1 uncultured Planctomycetales bacterium
GGTGCCTCTTCCGTTCGCGAAGCTTGTCCGGCGTAGCCGGTTCCTGCGAAGCCGGTCCCTGCGAAGCCTCGGCGAAGCAGGGCGGCGGAGCAGGACGGCGAAGCCGGATTCGCGGCTCAAAACCGGGAAGGCATTGACACGCAAGGACTTACGCATTTCGGGGCGGTTCCGAAACGTTCCGTTTCTTTCCGAAACTTTCCGTTTCGTTCCGTTTCGTTCCGCTCTGTTCCGCTCGGCCCCGGGTGGTTCCGGACGGTTGCTCGGGGCAGGCGGAGATTTGCGGGGGGGCAGGATTGGGAGTATCTTCGGGAATCGGCGAAAATGGACGATGAGACCCGTTAGGCCGGTGGGTCAGGCGGGCCTGGGAGCTGAATCGAGGTGCGGAGTGTCGGACGTTGTTGAGGTGACACGGGATGAAATCGCGGCCGGGCTGCGTCGGCTGGGGCTGGCGGCCGGCGACGGCGTGATAGTGCATTCGTCGCTGAGCAGTTTCGGGCGCGTGGCCGGCGGGGCGGAGGCGGTGATCGACGCGCTCCAGGCCGTGATCACCGAGGCCGGCACGGTGATGATGCCGACGTTCAGCCACGGGCTGTGCTACCGCGAGGGCGAGGCGGGCTACTTCGAGCCGTTGGCCACGCCGACGCCCAACGGGGCGATCCCCGAGGCCTTCCGCCGGCGGGGCGGCGTCTGCCGCAGTTGGCACCCGACGCACGCCTTCGCCGCCTGGGGCCGGAAGGCCGCCGAGTACACCCGCCTGCACCACCGGACGCTGTGCTGCGGGCGCGGCAGCCCGCTGGGGCTTCTCTGGGCCGACGGCGGCTGGGGGCTGCTGCTGGGAGTGGACCACCGGTCGAACACGTTCCACCACGTTGTCGAGACGTGCACCGGCGCGCCGTGCCTGGGGCGGCGGACGACTGCCCTGGCGATGAAGCTGCCCGACGGGCGGATCGTCGAGGGGCGGACGTGGTCGTGGCGTGACGCTGGCTGCCCGATCGACGACCCGGCCAGGTATGGGCAGGTGATGGCGTCGCGCGGGCTGCAGCGGGAGACGGCCATCGGCGCCTGCCGGGCGATCGCCTTCCGCCTCAGCGACTGCTACGAGGTGGTCGCCGAGCTGCTGGCCAACGGGCTGGGCGATCTGCCTCCGTGCAGCCGCTGCCCGGTGCGCCCGCGCCGGACCGGCCGGAGCGCGCCCTCGGACTGGGACGATGCCAGGCAATGCCTCAAACCCGACTCGCCGGCGCTGGACTACTGAGCGGGCCCCGGCCGGGCTACAGCTCCATCACGTAGTGGATCTGTCGGGTGACTTCCTTGAAACCGACGGCCGGGTAGAGGTGCGAGCCGATCTCGTTGTCCACGAGCGTCTCGATCTTGACCTGCCTGAAGCCCTGGGCTCGGAAGTGCTCGATCGCCCGGTTGAGGAGCATTCGCCCGATGCCCTTGCCGCGGTGGGCGGGGGCGACGGCGAGGTTGAGGATCTGCCCCCGCAGGCCGCGGATCAGCGGCCGGGTGGTGACGTAGCCGACGACCTGCCCGCCGACCCTGGCGACGAAGCAGTCGCCCGGCGTGGCGGCGATCTCGCGGCGGACCTGCCTGCCCTTGAGTTCCTGCCAGGGCAGGGCGGGCAGCGGGCCGAGGAGCTTTTCGATTGCCTGGTCCATGCCTACCCCGTCGAAGGCCTCTCGGGTGATGGCGGCCGCGGCGTCGGCGTCGGCGGGGGTGGCCGTGTCGATGACGACCGCGTCGGGGCTGTTATCCTTGGCAGTCAAATGCGAGGGGAGGGATTCGAACCCTCATCCCTTTCGGGACCAGGTCCTAAACCTGGCGCGTATGCCAATTCCGCCACCCTCGCGGTGCGGGCCGGGTGCATTCGGCGCGACAATTCTACAGAAAATGCCGATGATCCTGAAAGGGAAGATGGTCCGAAAACGCCTTGTGAGCGATTCGGCGTGGCGGCTATAATGGTATCAGACGCCGGCACGTCAGTTCGCGGCCAAGCGCGGGCACGTTGCCGGGATATGTGTTCGCGTCTGGGACACTCCCGGGCGGCGCTTCGAGCGCCAGCCCAGGCGGGTCCTGTCTCCAGGCGGCCCGAGCGGGGCGCCTGGCCCGCCTTACGCCGCATGCGGCACGCCGATGATGTTCCGTTGACGCCGCGGAGACAAAGCCTTAGGGTGCTGGAGGCGTCCATTGGGCCCGACGGCGGGACATCGGCCGGCGCTGGAATTGCTACCCCGTGGCCCGGCCGAACCCCCGACGGCGCCCACCGCGCCCGGCGGAAAGGAGCTGACCCATGGCCGTCGAGTTTCGCTGCGAAAAGTGCGGCAAGCTCCTGACCGTGGAAGCCGAACCCGGAGCCAAGGTCAGGTGCCAGTACTGCAACGGGAAGGTTGCGGTGCCTGCGGCCCTGGCGTCGCTTCCCCGGCCGCAGGTGCCGACCGGGGCGCCGCCCCCTCCGCCGGCCGCCGAAGGGCCCACCGAGGAGTCCTATCAGCAGGATGCCCTGATGGGCGTCATGGCCGCGCTGATGCCCTGGGTTCTGAGCCTGTTCCTCCACGCCGGAGTCATGGTCATTCTGGCGTTTCTCACCATCCTGTCCTACTCCACGAATGTGGCCGAGGGCGTCACCGTCCCGGACGCCAACTTGAGCAAGCGCCTGGGCAGCAAGCTGAACCCCGCCCGCAGGCAGAGCAAGCTGCGGACCAAGTCGATGGCCCGCACCGCCCGTAGCTGGGCCGAGCGCAACGAGACGCTCAGCACCGACCAAGGCCGGACAAAGGACCCCGTCCCGCTCCACGGGCTGGAGGGCGGGCCCGGCGGCGGCGACGCCGGGGACTTCGGCATGCGGAGCGGAGCGGGCGGCGCCCCCCGCAGCCGCTTCATGGGAACGGGAGGCAATGCCTATCACATCGTGCTGGTCGTCGATCGCAGCGGGTCGATGGTGGGCTATTCCTTCGACTGCGTCCGGCGGGAGATGTACAAGACGATCACCCAGCTCCTGCGGACGCAAACCTTCCACGTGATCCTCTTCGCCCGCGGGCTGGACCCGAAGAAGGACGAGAATCCCCCCCGGCGGCTGGTCACCGGCAGCGTGCGGAACAAGCGGGAGGCGCTGGAGTTCCTCAAGGGCGTAAGTTGCGTAGGCGGCTTCCCCACCAATCCGCTGGCGGCCTTGCAGCGGGCCTTTAGTATCCTGGCCAGCCCCCCCAACGACAAGCCGGGCAAGATCATCTTCCTGCTGACCGACGGTGAGTTCCACGACAACGAGGAAGTGCGGCGCAAGATTCGCCAGTGGAACAAGAAGGGCGACGTTCGCGTCAACACCATCCTTTACGGCGTCCGCGGGGACGACATCCAGAAGGCGCTCGAGCAGATCGCCACCGAGAACGGCGGGACGTTCAAGTTCGAGGGGCGCAGCGAATGAGACGCCCGAAGGCTTTGAGTCTGCGGCTGGCGCTGGCCCTTTCGGTGGGCCCTCTGCTGGCGGGCGTCTCGTCGGCCGATTCCATCAAGCTCACCAGCGGCGTGAAGTATCCGCCCGTCACCGTCGTCGGCGCCGCCGACGGCATGGTGCAGTTCCGAATAGGCCGGCGGAGGGTGTTGTCAAAGCCCCTCAACGAGGTGGCTGAAATCGCCCTCGTCGGCAACGATACGTTCAACCGGGCCGAGACGTTCTTCCGGACCGGCAAGTACGTGGAGGCATCCGCCAGCTACAGCGCCGCCGCAGCCGCCGCCACCGGATGGCAGAAGATGCTGATCCGCTACCGCCTGCTGGCGGCGCATGAGAAGGCCGAGAAGATCGACAAGGCAGTCACACTGTGGCTGGAGATAGTCGATGCGGCCAAGGCTTCCGACGGGAGCGTTGCGCTTCGCCCGAGGAATCTTGCCCCGGCCGGGAGCAGTGCCAACGACAAGGCGATCGCCGCCCTCGCCGCCAAGGTCAAGAAGGTAACCGAGGCCAGCTACCTCGAGGCCATGCGAGGCCTGCTGGTGGACCTTTACGAGCGTCAGGGGCGCCTGCCCGAGGCGCAGGCGACAGCGGCCCTGCTGGCTGGCAAGGCGACGACCCGCCCGAGCGGCAAGCCCGGGCCGGCGGTCGCACCTGCCGCCTCGACGTCGGTTCGGCTGCGGCAGGCGGGTCTGGCCCTCAAGGCCGGCGAGTACAAGAAGGTCGTCAGCTTCGTCGAGCCGGCGCTGAAGAAGTACCCGCCGACGGAGCTGCCAACCGCCCTGTATCTACTTGGCGGCGCGCAGCTCGGGCTGGCGCGGGCCGAGACGAAGAAGGACAAGGCCGGTCAACTGCTGCTCGACGCCGGGCTGAACCTGGTGCGGGTGGTGGCCAACTACCCGGGCAGCACCGAGGCGCCCGACGCCCTGCTGCTGGCGGGGGAGGTCAGTGAGCGGCTGAAGAACTTTTCGGCGGCGAAGGCGGCGTACTCGGCCGTCATCAGCCGCTACTCCCGCTCGCCCGCCGCCAAGAAGGCCCAGGCGGCGAGGGAGCGGATCAAGGACAAGGAATAGCTCTTGGTAGTTTCGCGCCGGGCGGCGACGCCCAGGCGGTTGAAGCGATCGGCCGGCGCGTCCGGCCTGAAAACCAGACGAGGAGAACACATGCGGCGCAGGATTCTACTCAGCGCGTTATTGACCGCGGGGGTGCTGCTGTGCCTGACGGGCCTGGCGATGGCACAGGAAGGCGACCGGGGGGGCGAGCCCGACGTAAAGACAAAATACCTCGAGTGGTTCATCATCAGGGGCGGCTTCATCGCGTGGCTGCTGATTGTCATCAACTTCGCCAGTTGGGCCCTGATGATAGCGCACTTCTTCGGCATCCGCCGGACGACCATCCTTCCCGAGGTCATCCGGTCCCAGATCTCGGAGATGATCCAGGCAAAGCGGTTCAAGGAAGTGATCGAGTACACCGCCGGCGAGCCGAGCGACCTGTCGTACGTGATTCACCACGCCCTCGCCGAGGCCGGGCACGGCTACGCCGCCATGGAACGCGCCATGGAGGAGGCCTCCGAAGAGCGCACCACGACACTGCTGCGGAAGATCGAGCTGCTCAACGTCGTGGGCAACGTCGCGCCGATGCTGGGGCTGCTGGGTACGGTCTATGGCATGATCAAGGTCTTCAGCGGGATCGTGCAGGCCGGCGGCATGCCTCAGCCCGAGCAACTGGCCGAGGGCGTGGGCATCGCCCTGGTGACCACCTTCTGGGGCCTGATAGTGGCCATCCCCGCGCTGGCGGTGTACGCCTTCATGCGCAACCGGATCGACGGGCTCTCCAGCGAGGTGGTGATGGTCTCGCAGGGGTCGATATCCACGTTCCGCCCGGCCCCGAAGAAAGACTGACCCGGCGAAGGAGAAAGCCAACTTGGCCAGCAAGGTATTCACAAAGGGCAGGGCGTCGATCGGGTTCAACATGACCCCGATGATCGACTGCACTTTCCAGTTGATACTGTTCTTCATGCTCACCACGCAGATGGCCAGCGCCGAGTACGTGGCCATGGAGGTGCCCGACCCTCACCAGAGCATCGGGCGGGAGATCGAGCCCGACGGCAAGTCGGTGGAGGTGCTGGTGAGCGTCGCGCCCTACTCCAGGAGAGAGATCGAGCAGGACAAGACCGGGGCGCTCAAGGGCAACGTGAAGTTCTTCCAGCTCGGGACCCTGCGGATCAAGCCCGAGCAGCGGGAGAGGCTCGTCCTGGAACTCCAGAGGATCAAGCGCCGCGAGGCGAAGGACCGCGAGATGATCGTGGAGATCCGGGCAGACCGGTCGATCGAGTACGGGCTGGTTGAGCCGGTGCTCAAGGCCATCACCGCCGCCGAGATCGGCACGATGCGGCTGACGGTGATGCGCGAGCAGAGAGGTTGACCATGGCAGCGGCGAGAAGACGGACCGGCGAAGGCGGGACGGGGCGCTACGTCTCGGCGCGGAAGCAGCGCGCCAAGAACCGCCCCGCGGCGGCGATGCAGCCGCCGCTGACGCCCATGATCGACGTGGTCTTCCAGTTGCTGCTGTTCTTCCTGCTGGCCACCCGCTTCGTGAAGATGGAGGGGAAGATCCAGGTCAGGCTGCCGCGCCTGAAGGGCGCCGCCGTGGTCAAGGTCATGCCGATCAAGGTGAGGCTCACCGCCGTCGGGGTCGAGCGCGACGGCGTGCGGATCGCCATCGAAGGCAGCGACGAGTCGATACCCGACTTCGTGAAGTTCCACGCGATCCTGGCTAAGGAGAGGCTGAGGTACGGGGCGACTTCCGGAAAGGTGCCGGTGATCATCAGGCCGGAGCGCGACGTCGCCTGGCAGCACGCCCTGGACGCCATCAACCAGGCGGTCAGGGCGAAGTTCGAGAACGTCGCCTTCGCCCAGAGCGAATTCTGACGGCCCGTGACGGGAACATGGCTCTGAAAGCGACGATCCGAGGTTTGTGGTGGGTGGCCGCCGTTGCGGCGGGCGCCCTGTGCGCGTCGGCGGCGCCGGCGCAGACGGGCGTCGTCGGGACCGCCCCGGCAAGCCCCTACGAGCGCCTGGATAAGCAGAAGCTCGCCAAGACGCTCAAAGACCTCCGGATGACGGAGCTGCTGGACGAGGTGGTCCGCAAGCAGACCGGCGCCACGGACATCGCCACGCTGCTGCTGCTGATCGAGGCGAAGACGGCCAAGGCCGTCAAGGCGACCGACCAAGACAAGCGCGACGCGCTTCTGGCCGAGGCGATGGCCGACCAGGACGAGCTCATCAAGCTCACCAGCAAGGCCGTCAAGCCCGCCGACAAGCTCGTGCACTACCAACTGCTGCTGCGGCGCATTGTCGTCGAGGGCATCACCAGGACCGGGCCGTACGTCGGACGCATCCAGTACTTCCACGCCCGCCCCGGCGACGCCGACTTCGTCGCACAGCCCACAAAGAACGCCCTGAACCTGCTGAGGCGCCTCAACAGAAGGATGGACGAATCCCACGAGGAGTGGGGCGAGGACACCGCCACCTGGGTCGAGGGGCACTACTGGCGCCTGGAAGACCTCATCCGCGAGGCCCGATACCGCGGGGCGTGGATCCGCCTGAACCGCGCCCTGGCCGGCGGCGCCGACGCCGACGAGCGCCAGTCGCTGCTCAGGCAGGCCATTGACGACGTCGAGGAGTACGCCAACGCCGCGGACAACAGCAGCGGCGTGAAGTTCCGGTCGCTGCTGCTGACAGGCACCGCCTACAGGCTGCTGGGCGACTACCCCCGCGCCCGCTCGTTCCTGGCCCGCGCCGCCGACGAAAAGCAGGTCAAGCCGCTCCTCCAGCTAAAGGCCATGTTCGAGGCGGTCGTCTCGTACATGGACCAGGCCCAGTTCGACCAGGCCCGCACGGCCATAGCGGACTTCCGCGCCCGCGGGACGAGGCTGGTCGAGGACGGCGGCGTGCTGGAGGTCACCGTCGATTTTCAGGAGGCGCTGCTCAACAGCCGCCTGCTGGAGGTCCGGGCCAAGGCCGTCAGGGACAAGGACCCCGAGGAGGCCGAGAAGCTGGAAGGCCAGTCGCTACAGGCCCTGCTGGACTTCCTGGACCAATACCCGGCCTATGAGACGCTGCTGCTGGAGCTGATCGCCGCCAAGCACGAGGGCAAGGACGCGACCGGGCTGAGCAGCCCGATCAAGGTTGCCCTGGGGCGGCGGGCATTCGAGAGGGCATCGGCCAAGAGCACCGACCAGGCCCAGCGCAAAAAGCTCCTCGCCAACGCGGAGGAGTTCCTCGAGCTGGCGCTGGCGGACAAGAAGGCCGACGCCAGCGTCCATGCGATGGCCCTGTGGCACCTCGCCCTGGTCAACAACAAGCAGGGCGATAACGATCCCGCCGCCGAGTACTTCCGGCGTCTCGCGGCCGAGCACCCCGATGACCCGAACGCCGAAAGGGCCGCTCGAAACGCCGTCATCAGCCTCCAGGGAGCCCTGAAGGAGAAGAAGACGGAGCCCGCCGACATGGGCGTGGACTTCGTCAGGAGGTACAAGGAGGCCCTGAAGGTCCTGGTCGCCAGGCTCGACAGCAAGGACCCCCAGCTCGACCTCTACCACTACGAGTACGCCCAGCAGCTCAAGACGCTCGCGCTTGACGAGGAGGCGATGGCGATCTTCGACCGGATCAAGGCGGCGAGCGAGTACTACCTGCCGTCGCGTTTCGAGATCCTCGTCCTGCGGACGCGGACGCTGATCAATGCCGACCTCTCGGCGGCGGCGAAGCGCCCGGCCGCGCTTTCGCTGATGACCGACCTGCGCAGCTACCGCGACCGCGCCGCCAAGTACAAGAGCGCCCGGGGCGAGCGCGTCCGGGAGGTCCGCGGGTGGGGGGCCGAGTGCGACCTGATGATCGCCCAGGTAACGATGGACGTGCTGAACCTGCCCTCCGAGGCCGTCCGTGCCGCCATGGAGGTGGCCAAGCGCTGGCCCGACGTACCCGAGGCCAAGCGACGCGCCCAGCAGTTCATCGTCCGCCGCTGGCTGGAGAAGGGAAGCGTGGAGGAGGCCATCGCCCCGCTGGTCAAAATGCTCGACCAGGAGGAGACCGTGGACCTGGTGGCCGAGGCCATCGACCAGATCCGCGAGCGGATCGAGACCCTCCAGTACCACACCGACGAGGAGGCGCGGGCCAAGCTGGGCAAGCTCCGCGGGGCGTACAAGGTCTTCGCGCGGAAGCTCTACGACTGGTCCAAGGCCAAGTGGGCCGGCAGCAAGGACCGGGACCGGCGGATGTACGCCTTCAAGCAGGCCCTGGCGGGCGCCTGCGAGTCCGGCTCCGAGCCCGAGGCGGGCGAGGCGTTGGCGATCTACCAGGAGCTTGCCAAGCAGAACGCCGATGACTGGCTCAACATCCGCGGCCTGGCGCGCTGCTACCGGCGGCTGGGCAATACCGACGAGGCGAAGAAACATTACGAGCGGCTGACCGAGGGCCTGCCCGAGATGTCCACCCCCTGGTGGCGGGCGCAGTTGGAGCTGCTGGGGTTCTACGTCCAGGCCTTCGGCGACAAGGCCGAGGCGCTGGAGATGATGCTGCTTCAGATTCACCGCCTCCGCGTGAGGGACAACAAGATGAGCGGCTACCGGAAGCAGTTCAGCGACCTGGAACGCCGGGTCCTGCGACTGCTGGCGGACCTGAAGAAGCCCGCCGCGTGAGGCGGGCGGAACGTTTGAACTTGCCGCTGGTCCGGACTATACTTGCGGATATGATGGCGGCATAGCCAAGCGGACCAAGGCGACGGATTGCAAATCCGTTATTCGTGGGTTCGAATCCCACTGCCGCCTTAGGCAAGACTTACGGGGCCCAGCTCCGGCCCGATAGCTCAGCGAGGTCGAACCATGACGCGAAAACTGCTGATGCTGAGTGCGGCGGCCTTTACCCTGGCCCTGGTGCTGTCCATGGACGTGACGGCCAAGCAGCAAGTCGTCGTCCTCAAGACCGGGCGGAGAATCCAGGGCGAGGTCACCAAGATCGAAACCGGCTACCAGGTCAAGACCCCCGGCGGCACGGTTGTCTTCGCCGCCGACCAGGTCGCCAAGATCGAGGACGTCGTCACCCAGCAGGACGAGTTGGAGGCCCGGCTGGCGAAGATAGACGCCAAGGACCCCGAGGCCCTCTACCAGCTTGCCAGGTGGGCGCAGGGCCAGGGGATGCTCAAGGAGGCGCGGGACCTGCTGAAGAAGGTCCTGGCCATCAAGAGCGACCACCGCCAGGCGAAGCGCCGGCTGGAGCTGGTGGAGAAGCAGCTTGCCTCCGCCACCCGGCCTGAGCTCGTGGCGACGCGCACCGCCGGGACCCGCCCCGTCAGGCTCCCGCTGGTAGGCAAGGAGCAACTGCTCACGAAGGATGACATCTACCGCATCCGGCTGATGGAGCTTCAGGAGGACGACCTGGCCAACATCCAGTTCCGCAACAAGGTCCTGGACAGGTTCATCAAGACGATGCGCGGCACGGATATTTTCCGGCGCCCCGACGGCGAGCGCAACTTCCGCGGCGCCAAGCCGGTGGATCAGGCGCGCTACATGCTGGAGAACACGGACGAGACCAGCTACGCCATCCGGGACGACATCCTCATCCGATCCAACCCGAAGGTGATGGCGCGGTTCAAGACGGAGATCTGGCCGATCGTCGCCGCCAGTTGCGCCAGCCCGAGCTGCCACGGGGGCGCCGAAGGCCGCGGCGGCTTCAAGCTCTTCAACGTCCCGGTCATCGACGAGCGGGTCGTGTACACCAACTTCTACATACTCCATACCTGGTCCCGGGCCCGGGGAGCGCGGAAGCTCATCGTGCGGGGCGACCGCGACCACCGGGAGCGATCGCTGCTGCTGCAATACGGCCTGCCGGCCACGCTCGCTCGGAGGCGGCATCCGGGGCGCGCCGACCCGGCGTTCCAATCCAACACGGGGCGAAAATACAGGCTCGTTGAGCGCTGGATTACTGCCCTGCGACATCCGTTCCTGTCGCCCGGATACCGGATCGATTACCAGGTGCCGGGCATGCCGAAGAAGACCGCGACGACCCAGCCGTCGCCCTTCGACTAGCCCGGATGTTGCACGACAGGCGTGCAACATCCACCGCGGCGCTCGCGGTATTGCCGTCAGGGTCCGCCCGTGCAGTTAGCTTTGCTGGTCATCATGATGGGGACACTGGTCCTGGGGCTGCTGGTTCTGGCCCGGATGGGCTGGGCTCGCAGGCGCCGCCGCCGTCGCCTGGCGCGGGCCGCCAACGCGATGGGGATGAGCTTCTCGGCCAGCGATCCCTTCGGCCTGACGCGGCGGTACGCCGCCTTCGCCATTACCGCCGCCGGCCACAGCCCCCGCGCCGAGAACGTCATCCACGGGCACCGCGACGGCTGCAACGTCCGCGCGTTCGACTATCACTTTGAGGCCGGTCACGGGCCGGGACGGCTTGCCCGGGTGTACTGCGTGATCGTCTTCGACACGAACGTCGAGCTGCCGGACGCCCTCATGTGGCACCTGGACGACGCCGGGCCGGCCCCGTTGGACGTCCGCGGGGCCCTTGCCCAGGCGGGGCGCTGGCTGGTGGCAAAGGGCGAGCTGTTCGCGCCCGCCCTGGCCGAGGCATTCGCCGAGTTCGCCCCCGAGCCGGTCAGCCTCCAGACGCATGAGGGCTCGGTGATGCTCTGCTCGTCGGCCCGCTGGGGCCCGACGGATTTCACCAGCCGGGTCGATCGGGCGGTCGCCGCGCTGAACGGCCTGTTGGCCCGGCACCAGCCGAAATGACGCCCTCGGGGGCCGGCGCCGCCTCGCCCCCGCCGGCCAACGAGATGGTTGCATCGCCGCCCGGGCTGTGATACAAACTCAGCCGCGACCTGACGTATTCCGAGGAAGGAGGCCGCGAACGTGCGATACCTCAGATGGCTGCCCGTGGCCGTGACGGCGCTGGCCCTTGTCGGCGGGTGCAGCAGCTCGCGCGAAATGGCACGCCGCAAGCTCGCCGATGAACTGGACAAGGCCAGGAGACGCTACGATCACGCCACGAACCTGACGGACTATCCCTTTTACCTCGACACCTCAACCGGGGCCCGGTCCCCGGTCTATCGCAAGCTCGACGAGAAGGGCCTCGACGTCCCCGCCGCGCGCCCGGCCCCCGACGACAGGCCGCTGAAGGTGCTCGACGAGGCCGAGAAGCTGCTCGCCAACGCCCTGGCCGAGGCCGCCGGCAACGCCCCCGAGAACATCAAGGGCGACGCCGAGCTGCTACTGGGTAAGATCTGCCTGGCCAAAGCCAGGCACCGTATCCACGTGGGCGAGTCTTTCAGGGCTGACGCCGACCGGCGGCGCCGCTCCGCCGCGGCGATGATCGAGGGGATCTACAACCGTCTGTCCGAGGCGGATGACAACAAGGCCATCGCCATCATGCCCCGCGACAAGATCGTCGCCAGGACGACCGCCCTGAACAGGCAGGTCGAGGACCTGGCGGGGAAGATAAGCGTGGCCGACAAGCAGATCGCCAAGCTGGTCGGCGAGATCGCCGTGCTGAACAAGGCCAGCGCCGCCAAGCGCCCCGAGGCCCAGAGGCTCCGCGACCGCAGCGAAGTTACCACCGGTCCCAAGGGGCTGGAACTCCTGACCGCCGCCCAGGCCATTGAGGCGCAGATCGACGCCAACGCGGGTAAGGTCGCTGCCAAGCAGCAGGCGATGGCCGTCTTGAGTAACAACAAGGCCCTGCTGGGCAGGCAGCACCAGTTGGTCAAGGCCGAGCTGACGGAGGTGGGTAGGCACCTTGCGGCGATCGGGAAGAGCTCCAGTGAGGCCGCCGACAGCGCCAAGGCCGCCCAGGCCGAGGCAGTGAAGTTCGCCGGCCAGGTCGAGGCGGAGGCGAGCGCCGCCGAGCAGGCCTGCCGCAAGATCCGCGACCGCGAGACGCAGGCGCTGTCTGATCTCGCCAAGGCGCTGGGACATTTCCGGCGTGCGGCATCGGCCGCCGAGGCCGAGGTCCGCGCCGCAGCCGCCAAGCAGCCGCAAGAGGGCGGGATCGTCGCCTCGATGGCCGACGACGCCCACCTGGCCTCGGTGCTGTGCCTGAAGGCGTCGGCCAGTCTGACGATGGCCGAGGTCCGCAGCCGGCAGTTGAGCATGGCGGGCACCAACGCCGCACTGGGCGTGAGGATGACCCAGGCCTGGAAGAGGCTCTCGCAGCCGTCGCCGCCGGCGGCCGCTGCCCTCGGCGGATACCTCGCCGACCCCGCCAAGGCTCGCAAGGAGGCCGAGGACGACTACAAGGCCGCCGAGGCGGATCTGGAGCGGATCGACGGGAAGCTTCTACGAAGCGGCGCCGCCAAGAACACCAAGTGGATGTACCAGGGCAGCCTGGCCGCGGCGTACCTGGGCCACTACCGGCTCACCGGCGAGCGGGCCATCTTCGACAAGGCCGACGAGCTGGTCGATAAGGCGCTGAGGGACAAGGAAGAATCACCCTACCTGGAGCCGGTGCGCCGGCTTCGGGAGCTGGTGCGGTCTGCCGGCAACTGACCCCCCGGCCGCCTACTTGCTCTCGGCGCCGCCCTGGAGCTTCCGCACCCACTCCAGATACGCGGAGATGTGCTTCTCGTACCCCCGGTTGGTCGGCGCGTAGTAGGTTTTGTCCACCCCGAGGTAGTCCTGGTCTGGGGATACTCCGCCGGCGTAGTTGTGGCTGTACTGGTAGCCCTCGGAGTGCCCGTAGATCTCCTTCATCTTCGGGTGGGGGGCATTGCGGAGGTGCTTGGGCACCGAGACGGTCCGCTTGGCCTTGACGTCGGCGACGGCTCCCCAGATGGCCATGGCGGCGGCGTTGGACTTCGGAGCGCACGCCATGTAGATAGCCGCCTGGGCGAGTGTGAGCTGGCACTCGGGCAGGCCGATCTTCTCGGTGATGTCGAACGCCGCCGCCGCCACCGAGATCGCCCGCGGGTCGGCGTTGCCGATGTCCTCGCTGGCCAGGATGGCGATCCGCCGGGCGATGAAGCGGGGGTCCTCGCCCGCGACGATCATCTTCGCCAGCCAGTACACCGTGGCGTCCGGGTCGGAGCCGCGCATGGACTTTATCAGTGCGCTGGCGGCGTCGTAGTGCTCGTCGCCCGCGCGATCGTACTGGACGGCCTTCTGCTGGATCGACTCCTGGGCGACGGCCAGGTCGAAGACGATCCTGCCGCCGCGCCCCCGCTCTAGCTGGCTGAGCACGCCCACCTCCAGTGCGGTCAGCGCCCGCCGGGCGTCGCCGTCGCTGATGGTCGCCAGGTGGGCCAAGGCCTCCTCGTTGATCTCGACGTCGTGGCGACCCAGCCCGCGGTCCTTGTCGGCCAGGGCGCGCCTCAGCAGCTCGACGACCTGCTCCTCGCTCAGCGGCGAGAACCTGAAGATGGTCGATCGGCTCAGCAGCGGGGAGTTGAGGGCGAAGAAGGGGTTCTCGGTGGTGGCGCCGATGAGCACGACCACGCCGGATTCCACGTCGCCCAGCAGCACGTCCTGCTGGCTGCGGCTGAAGCGGTGCAGCTCGTCGATGAAGACGATGGTCCGCTTGCCGGTCGATGCCAGGCGGGCGCGGGCGTCCCCGGCGATCTGGCGGACCTGGGCCACGGAGGTGCTGGCCGCGTCCAGGGCGTGGAAGGCGCACTGGCTCTGCTGGGCGATCACGTACGCCAGCGTGGTCTTGCCCGAGCCCGGCGGGCCGTGGAGGATCAGGCTGGTGATCCTGTCCGCCGCCAGCATCCGCCGCAGCAGCTTGCCCGGGCCGAGGAACTCCGCCTGCCCCACGATCTCGTCGATCGTCTCCGGCCGCATGCGCAGCGCCAGCGGGGCGTTGCGGAGCACGGCCTCGTCCTCGAATGCCTTGAACAGATCGCCCATGGCCCGCCTCGTGGAGTCATTATAGCCCAAGCCGCGACGGGTGCGGAAACTGAGCCTAGCCCAGCAGGCGCGTGTACTGGCGGGCGACCTCCAGGTCCTCCAGCGCCTCGCGGGCGTCGCAGGGCGGGGGCATCTCGCCCCGTATCACCTTGAGAAAGTTGACCGCCTGCTGCCGCATCGAGTGCACGGGCGGCAGTTGGGGGACCACGCGCCGCGGCTCGCCGCCGGCGTCGCGGAAGATCTCGACTCGCCCGGCCCTGTTCGACGCCAGCGGCGCGGGAATGTCCAGCCGCACGTAACCGCGCTCGAATGTCACCAGCGCGCTCTCCTGCCAGTCGGCGGTGGTGCTGTAGGGCGACATCTCGATCGCGCCGGGAACGCCGGACTCGCTCTCGATCACCAGCAGCACCCCGGCCGGGTCCGCGTGGGCCACCCGGTACGGCTCGCCCAGCAGGTGACGCATCAGGTTGACCTGGTGAATGTAGTAGTTGACGAACTCCACGTGCCGGGCGAAGGTCGCCTCGTCCATGTCCGGCGCGGGCGGGTCGGTGTCCAGCTCGCCGGCCGGCTCGTCGGTGCGGATCAGCTCGTCGAACCCCGCCGCGATCCAGTCCCCCGGCGGCATGGTGATGCGGACGTATCGCAAGGCCCCCAGCTCGGCGGAATCCTTCAGGCGGTCGATCTCCTGCTTGGCGCGGATCGTGGCCGGGTCGCTTCGCTTGTTGTACCCGACCATCACCGTCGCCCCGCTCCCCTCGGCGGCGCGGACGATCTGCTCGCCCACCTCAACCGACGCGGCCAGGGGCTTCTCGCAGAACAGCGGCACGCCCGCCTTCAGCAGCTCGGGCAGGAGCACGCCGTGTCGCTGGAAGGGCTGGCTGGCGACGATCCCGTCGAGCCGCTCGGCCGAGAGCATCTCCTCGTGGCTGCGGTACACGTTGCTCACGCCGTAGCGCCCGGCCACCTCGCGCGCCAGCCGGGGACGCAGCTCGGCGATGGCCGCCACCTGGCAGTCGGGCAGGGCGGCGTAGTTACGCAGGTGGGCGGCCTGGCCCATCTGCCCGACGCCGACGAAGCCGATTCTCAGTTTGTCCACTCGCCGACCCTCCCTTTGGGCCCAGGTGCCGCTCGCCGCCTACAGCGCCTCTGCCACGGCGGCGGCCGACTCGTAGGCGCGGGCGCTGACCTGGTCGGGGTCGTCCTTCTGTGCCTGCCCGAATATCTCCACCGACAGCGGCCCGGCGAAGCCGTTGCCCCGCAGCCGCGCGAGGATGTCGTTAAGCGGCATCACGCCCTCGCCCGGGTAGGTCCGGTCGGCATCGACGGCGCTGGCCCTGGGCACGTCGTTCACGTCGTTGAGGTGCACCAGGCTGATCCGGTCGGCCGGGACGCTGTCTATCTGGGAGAGGTTGCCACCGCCTCGCCAGAAGTGGAAGGTGTCGAAGACCATCGTCCCGAGCGCCGGCCCCTCGCGTAATACGTGCCATGCCTCCAGCGGTGAGTTGTAGTGCTGCCAGGGGCCGATGAACTCGAACGCCGCGGGCACGCCCGCCTGCTCGACGTTCTCCACGAACTCCGTCCAGTCGTCGGCGGCCTGCTCGAGGGGATTCTCCGGCTTGCCGTAGATGCATATGACGGCGCCGGCCTGAAGCTCCACCGCCCATTCGAAGACGCGCCTCTGGTCGCTCACGCCGCCGCCCTCGTCCAGCACGGGCACGAAGCACAGCTCGTGCACTTCCAGCCCCCGGCCGTGGACGGCCTCGACGAGTTGCCCGATCGTCCCGCCCGAGGCGAGCCACTGCTCAATGGCGCTGACCCACAGCCCGACCCCCTGGAAGCCGGCGCGGCGGGCGCGGTCGAGGTTCGCCGGCAAGGCCTCGCCGCTCAGGCCGTCCCGGAGCGTCACCAGGTTCAGGCCGATGCGGTAAGGTTCCATCGCTGCTCCTTCCTGCCCCGATGGGCCGCGCCGCCGCCACAAGCGCGGCTCGGCGGGGAGCAGACCTTATGGCGTCGGGCGGCGGATTGCAAGCTGCTGGCCCACCGGGCCGGGCGCCGCCCTTGACAGCCGCCGCCCGCGAGGGCATGTATTATGCGAGGCTTAAGGAGTTTCCATGGACACCAGGGACATCGTCTGCGTGATCCTCTGCGGCGGGCAGGGCAAGCGGATGGGCTCGGCCGAGATCCACAAGGTGTGCTTCCCGATCGCCGGCACGCCGGCCATTGTCCGAACCGTGGGGATGTTCAAGTCGGTGGGGCTGTCGCGCTTCATCATCGTGGTCGGGCAGAAGGCCGAGCAGGTTATCTCCACGGTCGGCGCCGCGCACCCGGGAGTGATGTTCGTTTACCAGGGCCGGCCCCGGGGCACGGGGCACGCCGTCGGCTGCGCGGTCGAGGCGCTCGAGGCCGCCGGTCACAACGGGCACGTGCTGGTGTCGATGGGCGACAAGGTCATCCAGCCGCGGGTGGTGGACGACCTGCTGGCCCGGCACGAGGAGGAGCGGGTGGACGTGACGATCACCTCGCTGCCGAAGGCTCCGCGGACGACGGCGGGGCGGATCGTCCTGGACCAGGCGGGTCGGCCCGTCGGGATCGTCGAGCTGGCGGACATCAAGCGAGCGGCCGAGAAGCGCCGCAAGCTGCTCGTCGGGCCCGACCTGCTCAGCGCCCGCCAGATCGAGAGCCGCAGCAAGGGCGTGAACGCCTCGCTCTACCTGTTCAAGGCCGAGACGCTGTATCGCTCCGTCGCCGCCCTCAGCGACGACAACGTCCAGGGCGAGCTGTACCTCACGGACACGGTGGCGAGCGTGGCGTCGGGCGGCGGGTCCGTCGGCGTCCTGGAGGTGGCCAACGAAGAGGACCTGATGGCGTTCAACACGCCCGAGGAGCTGCTGGCCATCGAGCAGGTTTTCGCCCGCCGGCTGACGCGGCGGCGGCGGATCGGGGGGATCACCGCCAAGCCCTCGGGGCGGGCCTACCGCTCGGCGGCCAAGTGGCTCGAAATCTTCCAGGCCAATCCCCTGCGCCTCCGCCGGGCCATGTCGGACGTCTATGGCGACGACGCGGCCGTGCTGGAGGAGAGGCGGCGGGCGTTCGCGGGCGTGCTCGAGGCCTTCGTGAAGGCCTTCGGCCCGTCGCGGCGGGCGGTGCTCGTCCGCGCGCCGGGGCGGATCAACCTCATGGGCCGGCACGTCGATCACCGCGGCGGCTACGTCAACGTAATGGCCATCAGCCGGGAGGTCATCCTGGCCGCCGCCCCGCGCGACGACGACGTCGTCTCGCTCGTGAACCTCAGCAAGAAGCAGTTCCCCGACCGCGAGTTCCGCATCGGCGAGCTTCTCGGGCAGGCCGACTGGTTCGAGTGGGTTGACTTCATCAATTCGTCCACCGTCCGCCAGGTGCTCGAGGCCTGGCAGGGCGACTGGAGCAACTACGCCAAGGCGGCGGTGCTGCGGCTCCAGCACGCCTGCCCGGACCACCGCCTCGGCGGGATGGACTGCGTGGTGACGGGCAACATTCCCATGGGCGCCGGGCTCTCCAGCAGCTCGGCGGTGGTGGTGGCCGTGGCCGAGGCCGCCGTGGCGCTCAACGGGCTCGACGTCACCACGCGGCAGTTCGTGGACCTCTGCGGCGAGGGGGAGTGGTTCGTCGGCTCGCGCGGCGGCAGCGCCGACCACGCCGCCATCCGCAGCGGAGAGCGCGGACGCGTCGCACGCGTCGGCTTCTTCCCCTTCCGGATCGAGGAGACGATCCCCTGGCCCGACGAGCTGAGCCTGGTCATCGCCAACAGCCACGTCCGCGCCGCAAAGAGCGAGAGCGCCCGCCACACGTTCAACCAGCGTGTGGCGTGCTACAACCTGGCCGAGATGCTGCTGAGGCGCCGCAGCGCGATCCTGCGCTCGATCGAGCACCTGCGCGACGTCTCGCCCGATGCCCTGGGCGTCTCGCCGGCGGAGATTTACCGGGCGCTGAAGCGGCTGCCGGCGCGGGTGAACCGGCGCGGGGCGGCGGCGCTGCTGCCGGATGAGCGGGACCGGCTGAGCGAAATCTTCGCCACGCATCGCGACATCGGCCCTTACCGCCTGCGCGACGTGGCCATGTACGGCATCGCCGAGTGCCTGCGGAGCGACATGTTCGGCCGCCGGCTCCGCCGCGGGCGGACCGAGGAGCTGGCGATGCTGATGCGGATCAGCCACGACGGCGACCGCGTCGTCCACCACCGGCGGGGGCGCCCGGTGCGCTTCGCGCCCTCATACAGCGACTCGCGCCTGGAGAGGCTGATCGCGGCGGTGACTTCCGAGAACGCCGCGGTGCGTGCCCCGGCCGCCCTGTGGGCCCAGCCGGGGCGGTACGCCTGCTCCACGCCGGAGATCGACCTGATGGTCGATCTGGCGGGCGGCGAGGAGGGCGTCATCGGCGCCCAGGTCGCCGGCGCCGGACTGGGCGGCTGCGCCATGATCCTGGTGCGGACCGACGCGCTGAAGGGGCTGCTCTCGGCCCTGCGCGCCGGCTACTACCGCCCGCGGAAGCTTGCCTTCGACGTGCACGTCTGCCGCCCGGTCGGGGGCAGCGGAATCCTGACGGTCTGAGGCCCGCCGGGGCCGAGGGTCACTTGCCCCCGCCGACGGCCTTGGTGGCCTCGGCTGCCGTCTGGAAGAGCTTCAGCGCCCGGTCCTCCCAGCCGGAATACGGCCAGGAGATGACCGACTCGGCGGCAATGCCCTGCAGGCGGTGCCAGCGCGTCCGCTCGTCGAGCACGTCCTGTGCCCTGGCGGCGAGCCCGGCTGGTAGGCGGGGGGGCTTCTCGGTCAGCAGCTTCTCCAGGAATATGCGCGCCTCGCACTCCTGGATGTTCTCCCGCATCATCTGGTAGCGGACCGTCGGCACGGCGCCGTTGGGCCCGGGGTAAAGCAGTTGGCCTGAGTAGATGCCGAGGTTGCCCTCGCTGGTGGCGGGGTAGCGCCCGACGAGCGTGCCGCCGCGGACGGTCTTGGTGCCCTTGATCTGCCAGAAGTCCACGCCGATCTGCCCCAGGCCCCGGCGGTGGGCCAGCAGCGACTGCTCGCAGGCCGTGCGGAACTGAACGATGGGGCTGGCGTCGAACAGGCCCCGGTCCAGCCAGGTCCGCAGGCCTTCGCTGATCGGGTATTTCCACCCGTAAGGCCGCCGCTCGGCCGGGTCCCAGTTGTCCCATCCGCCCCAGACGTTGGCCTGGTATTTGATCGGCACCGTGCCGCCTTTGTAAGGCATCGTATTGTGCCGGACGGGCGGATGACGCGTTCCCTGCCAGCCTACTTTGGGGAGGATGCGGTGGAAGACGCCGACAGTCGGCGGCTTGGGCTGCTGGTCGGCCACGTAGCCCATGAGCATCGCGTCGCGCAGGCCGCGCTTGGCCAGGATGTCGCGCACGCCGTGCAGCACCGGCTTCCAGAAAGTCTCGGCCTCGTCCGTGCCGTGGGTGGGGCCGTCGGCGTTGGAGAGCTTGCCGGCGGCGTCGCGGAGGGTGTACCTGGGGAACTTCCGCCGATGGCCGCGCGTCGAGATGTGCATGCACGAGTCCCACACGCCCAGCACGACGAACTGCGGCTTGCCCATGTGCTTGACCGCCAGGTCCACGTACTTCTCAACGGCGCCGAAGTCGTGGGTCGTCTTCCCGGCGGCGTCCTTTGCCCACACCACCAGCGACCGCTCGTTGCCGTACTGGCTCTCGGCGGTCAGGGGCAGGTACAGCACCTTTGGCCCGAGCTTGGCGACCCACTCGAGGCTGCGGGCGACGAGCTTGCAGTGGCGGTCCGACCACATGGGCACGTCGTATGCCAGGGCGGGCCCCTCGGGGCACTGGATCATCCCCATGAAGTAGGCGTAGCCGGCCGGGTCGGACAGCCGCCAGTCGATCACCTTCAACTCGACCGGCACCTCGATGGGATCGTGGGCGTCCAGGGCGATCGTCAGCGTGCCGCGGTAGTCGCCCGGCGCGGCGTCGTGGGGGATCTCCGCGACGACCCACACCGGCTGCATTGCCCCGTCGCGCAGCTTCGCTGGCAGGGCGGCGGCCTGACGGGCATCGGCGAGGGCCTTGGAGACCGGCTTGGCGGCCAGACCGACCGTCTCGGGGGGCGCGTCGATCAGGGCGTCGTCGCGCCGCCACGGCAGGGGGCCCCATTGCACCACGCCGTAATCGAGCGAGCCGCCCCAGCGCGACCCGCGCGGAGGTTCGAACCTGCCGTACCATGCCTTCACCGCCGAGGCGGGCAGCTTCTTCCCGTCGGCGGTCGCCAGCGGGCCGACCTTCGCGCGGACGTTCGTCATCGCCGCGTCGCTGCTGACGACGACCCGCCCCGAGGCGCAGCCGTTGCGTGGCCCGGCCATCCGGACGGGGCGGAGCTTCTCGTGCGGGTCGCCCCAGGTCGCGTCGTGGAGTTCCTCGGCCGTGTTCGTGTTCCATACCTGCACGCCCGTCGGCCTGACGACGTTCGGCACGACCGCGCCCGCGCCGCCGGCCTGTAGGTGCAGCTCGATCAGCCCGCAGGTGGACCACTCTGGGCGCAACTTGCGCGGCCCGAACGCCTCGGGGTAGGGGGCGGCGTGGATCTCGACGGACAGAACGTTCGTGCCCTTGCGGAGGAGCCTGGCGGGAACGGCCACACCCTCCAGCCGGCGGACGCGCAGGGGATAGGCCTCCTTGGCGACCACGTCCCGGTCGCCCCACCAGCTCCACGGCTTGTCCTTGTCCTTCAGGTAGGCCTTGTCGGGATAGATCTCGGCGAGCGCCCCGCCCTCTATCTCGCCGGCGGGGAGGTTGGCGCGGGCGATCTCGGTGCCGTTGACATAGACGGCCGCCCCGCCGCGGTACGCCAGCGTCAGGCGGAGATCTCCCGCCGCGGCCGGGTCGGTCACGGTGAACTTGCCGCGCATGGAGATCTGCCGCAGGTCCCTCGACCCCTGCCCGCCGCCGGCGCGGTGGTCCCACTCGCCGTTGGCCCACTTGGCGAAGAAGTGCCTCCTGGCCCAGCGGGAGTCGTCGAAGTCCACGCCCGTCCAGCCCGCGGCGGGATACTGCGTGAGGAACTGGAAGCTGGGAAGCTCCGTTCCTCCCACGTATCGCCCGCGTTTCAGCACTCGCGGCTTCAGGCCGGACTCGGTCTTGATCTGCGGGCGGTCCCATGCATACAGCACGCGCCAGACGCCGCTGCCGTCCAGCACGCAGACGCTCTTGCTGCCGGCTGCCGCCTCCTGGGCCGGCAGGGCCCTGGCCGCGAGCAGCAAAGCCAGACCGCCCAGTGCGGCACACAGGTAAGATGCACATCTGCCCGGACCGTTACGCCTTGTCGCACTTCTCACGCCTGTTCTCCAGCTTGAAGGTCACTGATTTTACTCGGCCGGCATTTCCCGACCCGGCCCCGAGACCGGGGCAGCCGCGGGGCCAGCCGGCAACGTACCACAATTGCACACCCCTATTAACACTCGACCGGCGGCGAGGTGGTGCGGCTTGCCACTTCCCGTCGCGCCGGGGTCTACCGCAAGCTGCCCCTTCGGTTCGCCGATATCAATTCCGCGCGGAGGACTGGTTTAGGGAGCGCGGCATGTGCGGAATCGTCGGCTACGTCGGAGCCAGGCCTGCCCGGTCGATCCTGATTGAGGGCCTAAAGCGGCTTGAGTACCGGGGATACGACTCGGCCGGGGTGGCGCTCGTTCACGATGGGGCGGTTCGCGTGTGCAAGCGGGCCGGGCGGATCAGCGCCCTGGTCGAGGCGGCGGCCGCCGACCCGGCCCTGGCCGCCGGTACGGTCGGCATCGCACACACCCGCTGGGCCACCCACGGCGGCCCGACCCAGGCAAACGCCCACCCGCACACAGACTCGGCCGGACGAATCGCGATCGTCCACAACGGGATCATCGAGAACTACGCCGACCTGAAGGCCCTGCTCGCCGAGAAGGGGCACACCTTCGCCTCCGAGACCGATTCGGAGGTCCTGGCCCACCTGATAAGCGAGTTCTATTACGGCAACGGCTGCGGGAGCATCGAGCGGGCCGTCCAGTTCGCCCTGCGCGAAGTCACGGGCACCTACGGCCTGGCGGTGCTCTGCGCCGACGAGCCGGGCAAGCTGGTGGCCGCCCGCAAGGGCTCGCCGCTGATAATCGGTGTCGGCGCCGACGAGTTCATCGTCGCCTCGGACGCCTCGGCCATCGTCGAGCACACCGCCAACGTCGTCTATCTCAACGACAACGAGATGGCCGTGCTCGACGGCGACGGGCTGCGGACGCTCACCACCGACAACGTGCCGGTCTCCAAGCAGGTCGAGCAGATCGAGTGGTCGCTGGAGCAGATCGCCCTGGGCGGGCACGAGCACTTCATGCTCAAGGAGATATACGAGCAGCCCGAGGCCATCGCCACCAGCCTGCGGGGGCGGGTTGACCTGCGCGAGAACTGCATCCGGCTGGGGGGCGTCGCCGACCTCGCCCGCGAGCTGGCCCGGGCCAAGAGGGTCATCCTCACCGGCTGCGGCACGGCCTGGCACGCCGCCCTGATAGGCGAGTACCTCTTCGAGGAGCTGGCGCGGATACCGGCCGAGGTGGAGTACGCCAGCGAGTTCCGCTACCGCAACCCCCTCATCGAGGACGGGACGGTGGTCATCGCCACGAGCCAGTCGGGCGAGACCGCCGACACGCTGGCGGCGCTGCGCGAGGCCGCGCGTAAGGGCGCCATGACGCTGGGCGTGGTCAACGTCGTCGGCTCGACCATCGCCCGGGAGACCGACGCGGGGGTGTACCTCCACGTCGGGCCGGAAATCGGCGTCGCCTCCACCAAGGCCTTCACCGGCCAGGTGGCGGTGCTGACGCTGATGAGCCTCTTCCTGGCGCGGCGGCGGTTCATGTCCGAGGCCGCCCTCGCGGGCTACCTGCGAGCGCTGGAGGCCATACCCGAGCAGATTCGCCGCGTGCTGGCCCAGTCCGACCGGATCAAGCAGACGGCCGAGGAATACGCCGGCTGCGACAACTGGCTGTTCCTCGGGCGGGGGTATCAGTATCCGGTCGCCCTCGAGGGGGCCCTGAAGCTCAAGGAGATCAGCTACATCCACGCCGAGGGCCTGCCGGCGGCGGAGATGAAGCACGGGCCGATCGCCCTGATCGACGAGAACATGCCAGCGGTGTTCGTGGCCCCGCGGTGCGGCACGTACGACAAGGTGATGGGCAACATCGAGGAGGTCCGCGCCCGCGGCGGGCGGGTCGTTGCCGTCGCCACCGAGGGCGATACGGAAATTTCCCGCCACGCCGAGCACGTCTTCTACGTGCCGGACTGCCCCGAGCCCCTCCAGCCGATGCTGACGGTCATCCCGCTGCAACTGCTGGCCTACCACGCCGCCGTCGCCCGCGGGTGCAACGTGGACAAGCCCCGCAACCTCGCCAAGAGCGTCACCGTCGAGTGACCGCCCGCCGAGGCCGGCTCACTCCAGCCTCGCCGGCGCCAGGCCGTTGAGCAGGTCCGCCAGGATGGTCCGCTCCAGCGACTCGTTCCGCCCCGTAGTCTGCCATGCCTGGTCCTGCTCGGCTGTCAGGGGCGCCGTCTCCTGGGCGGGCGTCCGGCTGGGCAGTTCAGTGTCCACCGTCACCGGCTGCATGTAGCGGATGGCGGCCGAGTCCTGCCGCTGAATCTCCACCCGCAGGTCGGCGAAGACTTCGTCTCCCTTCTGGCGGATCCTCATGGTGGCCGAGTGGCGGGCCGGCGATGAGCCCAGCAGGCGGTCGCGCGCGGCGGTCACCGGCTCCGGGCGGCAGATGATCTTGCCCGTCTCGGGGTCGGCCGAGGCGATCGAGAAGTACTGCGACATGACCGCCTTGCCCACCGCAAAGGCCCGGGCGTAGCCGACATCGCCCAGCGGTTGAGAGCGGTACCGCTCGAACTGGCACCCTCCGGCGGCGAGGGTGCCGACAAGCGCGACGAAGGTCAACGTTCTCATCTTGTCTTCTCCCGATCTGCTTGCGTTGTCCTGAGCGTATCGTCCCCGGCGGCCCGCGTCAACGTGCGTCCGCCCGCCGCGCCGGGGCTAGCCTGCTTATTGCATGACCCCTTCCGGGTCTATGCAATAAGCACCTTTGCGAGAGACGGTTCTCTCGCAAAGGTTTCGACTCGGCGCTTCGCGCCTCGCTCAAGGCTAGCCCTGAGCAAGAGCGACGTAAGTCGCTCGCGTCGAAGCCCGTGGGGCGGATGTTGCACGCGCATCGTGCAACATCCGGGCTACTCCTGGTCCTGCCGGCCTATGGAATAATTCGGCGCCTCGTGGGTGATCGCGATGTCGTGGGGGTGGTTCTCGATCTGGGAGGCGTTCGAGACGCGGATGAAGGCGGCACTGCTCCTGAGATCGTCGATGGTCAGCGTGCCGCAGTATCCCATGCCGGCCCGCAGCCCGCCGACGAGCTGGTAAACGAACTCCGCCAGCGTGCCCCGGTATGGCACGCGCCCCTCGACGCCCTCCGGGACGAGCTTCTCCTCGTCGGTTTCGCGCCCCTGCCCGTAGCGGTCGGAGGAGCCCTTGACCATCGCCCCCAGCGAGCCCATGCCGCGATAGACCTTGAAGCGCCGCCCCTTGAAGATGACCATTTCGCCGGGGCTCTCGTCCAGCCCGGCGAAGAGGCTGCCCATCATGACGGCCGAGGCGCCGGCGGCGATCGCCTTGGTGATGTCGCCGCTCTGGCGGACGCCGCCGTCGGCGATAACCGAGATGCCCTTCTTCCGGGCGGCGCGGGCACATTCGCAGATGGCCGTTATCTGCGGCACGCCGACGCCGCTGATCACCCGGGTGGTGCAGATCGACCCCGGGCCGATGCCCACCTTCACGCCGTCGGCGCCGGCGGCGATGAGGTCGGCCGCGCCGTCGGCGGTGGCGACGTTGCCCGCGATCACGTCGATCTCGTGGTCGGACTTGACCTTCTCGACGGTCCGGACGACGTTGTCGCTGTGGCCGTGGGCGGTGTCCACCACGATCACGTCCACGTCGGCGGCGATGAGCATCCCAACACGTTCGTAGTCGTGCACGCCGACGGCCGCCCCCACCCGCAAGCGCCCGCGGGGGTCCTTGCAACTGCGGGGGAACTGGCGGAGCATGTCGATGTCACGCATGGTGATCAGCCCCGCCAGCCTGCCCTCCGAATCGACCAGCAGCAGCTTCTCCACCTTGTGCTCGTTGAGGACCTTCTCGGCGTCTTCGAGGGTCGTGTCCGGCGCGGCGGTGACGAGGTTGGTGGCCGTCATCACCTCCCGGATGGGGCGGTCCGAGGCGAGGAACTTCATGTCCCGCCGGGTGAGTATGCCCACCAGCTTGCCGTCCTCCCGCACGATGGGGAAGCCCGAGACGTTGTGCTCGGCCATCCTTTCCCGGGCCGTCGCCGCGGATGCATCGGGCGGGAGCGTGACCGGGTCAACGATGATCCCGTTCTCGGAACGCTTGACCTTCTCCACCTCCCGGGCCTGGGCCTCGGGGGACATGTTCTTGTGGATGATGCCTATGCCGCCTTCCTGGGCCAGGGCTATGGCAAGGGCGGCCTCGGTGACGGTGTCCATCGGCGCCGAGACAAGCGGTATGTTCAGCCGGATGCCCGCCGTGAGCTGCGTACCGGTGTCCACGTCGCGGGGCACGACGGAGGAGCGCGCCGGCAGCAGCAGCACGTCGTCAAAGGTAATACCGTCCCCTACGAGTCTATCCATGACGTGGGCTCCTTGGTGGAAAGTGGCAACCGTCTCGTGCTGGTCCAGAGGCCGACCATAGGTTGCCGACAGACGCTAACCTCGCGGCGGCTCGCCCGTCAAGGACAAAAGGGCGAAAACCGCCCGGGAGGCGGTTTTTTCGCTCGCGCTTGCCCGGGCGGGGCGTCACTCGGCCGGGGCTGCCGGCGGGTCGGCCTGGTGCTTGCCGTTCCACTGCAACCCGCCGATGACTCCCTGGGCGATGTTGGTGAGGTGGTCGCCGATCTTTTCCATGTTGTCCACCAGATCGACGAAGATCAGGCCGGCGATGGGCGAGCAGTCCCTGCGTCCGAGCCGCTCGACGTGGCTTCGCCGGAAGTCCATCTGCATGCGGTTGAGCTGGCTCTCGTGGGTTAGGGCGCGCTGGGCGGCGGCAGTGTCCTCGTCGGCGATGGCGGCGAGTACGTCGTCGAACATCTTGGCCAGCTCGTCCCGCATGGCGGCGATTTCCCCGGCCGCTTGGGGGCTGAAGCTCTCTCGCTGGTCGATCTTGCGGGTGGCTATCTCGGAGATGTTCACCGCGTGGTCCGCCACACGCTCCAGGTCGTTGACGGTGTGCAGCAGCACAGGCAGCTTGCCGGCCATCTCGGGCGACAGGTCCCGCTGGGACAGCTCCACCAGGTAGCGGGTGATCTCGGTCTGGAAGTCGTCAACGGCATCCTCCGTCTCGAGCACGCGGGCGATGCCGCGACGGTCGTCGTCGCGGACGGCGGCGATGGCGTCGTTGAGGGCCTCGCGGGCGGCGCCGGCCATGCGGACGATCTCGCCGGACGCCTGGTCCATCGCCAGCGGCGGGGTCAGAAGCAGGTGCCGCTCCAGCGCGACCGGACGCATCTCCACCTCTCCCGCCCGGACCGGGGTCAGCCGCACGACGATCTTCTCCAGCACGCCCACCAGCGGCAGCATGATGGCGGCCCAGGCGACGTTGAAGGTGCTGTGGGCGACCGCGATGTGAACGGCGATGGTCTGGCCGTTCAGCGCGATGGGCGTGACCATCCGGACGAGGCGGTCGAACCAGCCCGCGTAAACCAGTGGCAGCACGATTGCCACCCCCGCGACGTTGAAGAGCGTGTGCGCCATGGCCGCCCGCCGGCCCGCCACGTTGGCCCGAAGGGCTGCCACCTGGGCGGTGATAGTCGTGCCGATGTTGTCGCCCAGGATGAACGGGATCGCGATGCGAAGCGTGTGCTCCCAGTCGCCCGTCCCGAATGCCCCCGTCAGCGCCAGCACCTGGATCATCGCGATCGAGGCCGAACTGCTCTGCAGCAGCATGGTGATGCCCGTCCCCGCCAGCACGGCCAAAATGGGCTGGTCGCCAATCGTCACCAGGACGGCCTTCAGTCGCGCGCTGTCCTGCACCGGGGCGAAGGCCTCCTTCATGAAATAAATGCCGAGGAACAGGATGCCGAAACCGATGATTATCTGCCCGAGGTGCTTTGCCTGCTGCCTCTTGCTGAGGACCTGCATCGCCAGCCCGACGGCAACGGCCGGCAGGGCGTATGCGGTGATCTTCAGCACCTTCAGCCCCGCCGCCAGCCCCACCAGCCAGGCGGTGAAGGTCGTCCCGATGTTGGCCCCGAGGACCACGGAGATGGCCTGGCGGAGCGTCAGCAGCCCGGCGCTGACCAGGCCCACTGTCATGACCGTGGTGCCGGAACTCGACTGGATCAGGCAGGTGACCGCCGCGCCGACCAGCAGCGCCAGCGCCGGCCACTTCGTGACCATGCCAAGCAGCCGACGGAGGCGGCCCCCGGCGACCCTCTTGAGGCCGTCGGAGAGCAACCCCATGCCGAAAAGGAAAAGCCCAAGCCCGCCAAGCGTGCCGAACAGCATGTCCTGCATGAAGGCTTCCTTCATTCCATCTGTTGCGCACGCCTTGATACCATCCACCAAGGCTGACGTCAACCTGCCGCGGGCTGCGCCGCCGCGCCTTGCCCCTTGCCCCGGAACCGGCGGCTGCTACAATGCCGTTTTCCTGACCGGCGAGGACGAGGGCAGGACCGCTTACTTTCTGAACGAGGTGTTCGATGGCTTGGGAGAAATCAGACCGTCTCAAGGCGCTGCCGCCATACCTGTTCCTGGAGATAGACCGCGCCAAGCGGCAGGCGATCGCGGCCGGGCGGGACGTGATCAACCTCGGCGTGGGAGACCCGGACAGGCCGACCTTCGAGTTCATCGTCGAGGCCATGCGCAAGGCCGTGGGCGACCCGAGCAGCCACCGGTATCCCTTCGACGAGGGAGTGCCGCAGTTCCGGGAGAAAGCGGCCGAGTTCATGAAGGGGCGTTACGGAGTGGAGCTGGACCCGGCCTCCGAGATCATCACCTCCATCGGCTCGAAGGACGCCATCGCCCACCTGCCGCTGGCGGTGGTCAACCCCGGCGAGGCGGTGCTGGTCCCCAGGCCGGGGTATCCGGTGTATAACTCGGCCAGCGTCTTCGCCGGCGCCGAGCCGTACTACCTGAACCTCACGGCCGAGAACGGCTGGCTGCCCGAGCTGGATGCCATCCCGGCGGACGTGGCCGAGAAGGCCAAGCTCATCTACGTCAACTATCCGAACAACCCCACCGCCGCCGTGGCGGAGCTTTCCTGGTATGAGGAGCTGGTGGCCTGGGCCAAGGCGCGGACGATCATCATCGCCGCGGACGCCGCCTACAACGAGCTGTACTACGAGTCGGCCCCGCCGAGCATTTTCCAGGTCAGCGGCGCCCGGGACGTGGCGGTGGAGTTCCACTCGCTCAGCAAGACCTTCAACATGACCGGCTGGCGGCTGGGATGGGTGGCGGGCAACGCCGAGGTGGTATCGGCCCTGGCGGCGGTCAAGGGCAACGTCGACTCCGGGCAGTTCAACGCGATCCAGTGGGCCTCCGTCGCCGCCCTGGACGGCTACGAGCGGGCAGAGGTCGTCGCCCAGCGCGAGCTCTACCGCCAGCGGCGCGACGCCCTCTGCGACGGGCTGGCCGAGCTTGGATACCAGGTGGCGCGCCCGGCGGCGACATTCTACGTCTGGGCCTGCTGCCCGGGCGGGGCCGACTCGATGACGTTTGCCAAGCGATGCCTCGCCGAGGCGGACGTGGTCTTCATCCCCGGGATCGGCTTCGGCCCCACGGGCGAGGGGTACTTCCGGGCCGCCCTGACCGTCGAGACCGACCGCATCGCCCAGGCCCTGGAGCGGCTGGCGAAGCTGAGCTGGTGAGGCGCTCCGGGTCCGCGAGCAGATGGAACACACCGCTTACATCGCCCTGGGCAGCAACATCGAGCCGCGGGCCGCGACGCTCCTGGCCGCGCTGAAGCTCCTCGACGAGCGCGAGGGCATCTCGATGGGGCGGATCAGCCAGTTCATCAGCACCGAGGCGGTGGGTCCGCCCGGCCAGGGCGACTACCTCAACGGCGCGGTCCAGATCGCCACCTCGCTCGACCCCGAGGCGCTCTTGGCCGCGCTGGGCGAGATCGAGGCCGAGCTGGGGCGAGACCGGTCAGAGGAGCAGCGCTGGGGGCCGAGAACCTGCGACCTGGACCTGCTGCTGTTCGACGACGCGGTGATCGAGACCCAGCGGCTGAGCGTGCCTCACCCGCGGATGCACGAGCGGGCCTTCGTGCTGGGCCCGCTGGCGGAGATAGCCCCCGACGTGGTGCATCCGGTGCTGGGCAAGACCGTCGCCGAGCTGCTGGCGGCGGTGGGGGGGAAGTAAGTGGCCGCGGCGCTCATAAGCATCATCGGGCCGCCGGCATCGGGCAAGACCACCATGGCGCACTGGCTGGCAGAGGCGCTGCCGGGGCGACTGATACTCGAGGACTACGCGGGCAATCCGTTCCTTCCGGGTTCATACCAAGGCCGCGAGGAGCTGGCACTGCCGGCGCAGTTGTACTTCCTGTTCTCGCGCGTCTCTCAGTTGAATCGCGAGGCCTGGGCGGGGCAGGGCGCGGCCGTCAGCGATTACGGCTTCTGCCAGGACGCCGTGTACGCCGAGGTGAAACTCCGCGGCGAGGACATGGCGACGTATCGCCGCCTGGCAGAGTCGGCCGCCGCCGCGGTAAAGCCGCCCGACCTGCTCGTTCATCTGGACATGGACGAGAAGGCGCTGCTGGAGCGGATCGCCCGCCGGGGCCGGGAATACGAGAAGGCCATCACGCTGGATTTCCTGGCGGGGATGCGGCAGGCATATCGGGGCGTGGTCGCCTCCGCCCCCTGCCGCGTGCTGCCAGTGGACGCGGCGAAGACGGACCTGCTGGCCGAAGACGCCCGAGCAGGGCTGCTGCGGGAGATCCGGGAGGCGCTGGCATGAAGGTCGCCGGGACGATTGATGAGATACGCTCAGCCGTGGCCGAGGCAAGGCTGGCCGGGTCGCGGACCGTGGGGCTCGTCCCCACGATGGGCGCGCTGCATGAGGGGCACTACAGCCTGATAGACGCGGCCAGGGAGGGGTGCGATTTCGTCGTGGTGAGCATCTTCGTGAACCCGGCGCAGTTCGGCCCGGGCGAGGACCTCCAGACGTATCCGCGCCCGCTTGAGGCGGACCTGGCCGGGTGCCGGGCCCGCGGGGCCGATGCCGCGTTCGTTCCGCAGGTCGAGGAGATGTGCCCGCCCGGCGCCGTCACGACCGTCCGCGTGGCCGGGTTGACGGACCGACTGTGCGGCGCCAACCGGCCGGGGCATTTCGACGGCGTCTGCACGGTCGTCGCGAAACTGTTCAACATCGTCGCCCCGGACGTGGCGTACTTCGGGGCCAAGGACTACCAGCAGGCGGTGGTGGTGCGGCGGATGGTCCGCGACCTCCACATGCCTGTGCGGATCGAGGTTTGCCCGACCGTCCGCGAGGCCGACGGGCTGGCGGTGTCCAGCCGGAACGTCCGGCTCAGCGCCGAGGAGCGCGCCGAGGCCGTGGCGCTGGCCGAGTCGCTGCGCCTGGCTCAGAAAATGGTTGAAGCCGGCGCCCGCGGCGCGGCGGAGGTGCTCGAGGCCATGCGCCGCCAGCTGGACGAACGAGCGCCTTGCGGGCAGGTCGATTACGTGCAGGTCGTTGACTCCGAGAGCCTCCAGGACGTAGAAGAGATAACCGCCTCCGTGGTGGCCGCCGTGGCGGTAAGGTTCGCCTCGGTCAGGCTTATCGACAACATGCTGCTGACGCCGCCGCGCAGCCCCAAGGCCTAGGCCGTCGACCGCGGGGCCGGGACCGCCGTGGTGGACGGGAAGACCGGCCGATCCGCGAGTGCCAGGCGCGCCGAGCAATCGTTCATGCTTCAGATAATAATTGACCTGGGTGAGATCAGCCTTTTCGGGCATCCCGTAGGCCTGCGGATCCTGGAGTGCGTGCTGATGGTGCTGCTGGGGCTGACTGTCGGCATCATCGCGTCCAGGACGATGGCGCGGGCGCCGGCGAGGGCGGCAAGCGTCGCCTTCCCGGTTTGCTGGCTGGGAGTGCTCGTGGCGGTGGCCGGATTCTTCCGCCCGGTCACGCTGCCGTCGTATATGTACGCCCTGACGATCGCCCCCGGCGCGCTCGCCGGGCTGCTGCTTGCGCGCTGGCCGAGGCTATGGCGCACTCCGGCGACCGATGGGGTCATCGGCGCCTGCGTCGTCGCGGCGACTATGGGGTACTGGGCTTACGGGGTCTCCGTCGCCCTGCGCATTTACGGCTACGGGCTGATGCTGGTGTTGGGCTTCCTTGTCGGTATCTGCCTGGCCCGGTGGCGGGCGCGGCGGTTCGGGGAGGACCCCGACGCCGTGACCAACCTGGGGCTGCTGGCGCTGGTCGGCGGTTTCGTCGGGGCCCGGGCGGCCTACATCATCGAGCAGTGGTCCAAGTTCTCCCAGTCGGTGAATCCCCTGCGTGAGATCTTCAACATCACCTCCGGCGGGCTGATCTACTACGGCGGGGTGGCGCTGGCCGTGGCGCTGGCCGTGGTGTACCTCAGCGCCAAGCGGCTGCCGATCCGGCGCTACCTGGACATCCTGGCCCCGTCGCTGATGGTGGGGCTGGCGTTCGGGCGCGTGGGGTGCACGCTGAGCGGCTGCTGCTTCGGCGGCCCGTGCGCTGAGCACTTCCCCCTGGCGATGCGGTTCCCGTACGCCTCCAGGCCGCTGGTGCCGCTCGACAGGAAGGCCAACGTCTTCGGCGGAGCTGGTGTCTCCCCGGCCTTCTCCCGGCAGGTGGGCCTGCCGCGAGAACAGGGCGGCATCGAAACCGAGAGCCTGCCCAGGTGGCTGCTGCGGCGCCATGGAGATGGCCAGATGGTTCGTGCCGCCGAGGGGCCGGCAAAGGGCAGGCCGGTCCTGAAATCGCCCGGTGAGCTGACCCGCGCCCAGGCGCGCCAGGCGGCGGAGTTGTGGTCAACGCCGGTGCATCCCGCCCAGGTTTACGGGGTGGTCAGCGCGCTGCTCATTGCCGGGCTGCTGCTGTGGTTTACCCGGCTGAGGCGGCGCGAGGGGCAGGTCTTCCTGCTGATGATCATCCTGTACCCCGTCACGAGGTTCCTGCTGGAGAGCATCCGCGGCGACAACCCCCACGACCTGTTGGCGCTGCGCTTGACGCACAACCAGTACATTTCGATTGGTATGGTGGCGCTTGGCCTGATACTATGGCACGGCCTGCGCAGGCTGGACGCGGCGGCGGGACCGTGGTGGTCGCAGCGTCTGGCCGAAACGAAGGCTCGGAAGACGATCGCCTCCAGACAGAGGAAAGGGAAGTCATGAGAAAGTCGAAGACCCTCGTTGCATGTGGTCTGGTCCTCGTCCTGGCGGCCACGGCGGCGGCGCAGAGCAGCGGGCCGTCGTTCGAGAAAGTTTTCGCCAAGGCGTCGCGCGCCCTGGCTCGGATTGAGTTCAAGATCGACGCGAGGCTTGCCCCGCCGGAGAAGCGCGTCAACCAGGCCGTCTGCATCGATACGACCAACGGGTGGTTTCTCACCATCGGCATCCCTCAAGGCATTCCCCCGGGCGAGCTGACCGATCTGGTCCTCGTGCCTCCGGGCCAGAGCGCCGTCAAGCTCAAGGCCAAGTTCCTGGGGACCGACCCGGAGGTGGGGATTTCGTTCCTGGCGCCGGCGGACAAGAAGGAGTGGGCGAAGGTCAAGGGCAGATGGACCGCCCTGGCGTTCTCGGCCAAGTCCGACCTGAAGCTCGGCCAGCAGGTATGCTCCGTGGGGCTGCTGGGGCCCGGCAGCGGCAACATGCCGTACATGGGGATGGGCACGGTGGGCGCGAAGCTGCGCCTGCCGGACAACGTGGTGTACGTCAGCGGCGGCGACCTGACCGTTCCCTCCAGCCCGGTTCTGACGGCCGACGGGCGGGTCGTGGGGCTCATCGCCGGGCAGCGCCCGATGGAGATACGGCTGCTGATGAACCAGCGCTGGATGGCCGTGCCCACGGTCTCTCGGCAGACCACCAGGTTCTTCATGCCCGTGGAGGAGTTCGCGCACCTGCTGAGGGAGATCCCGTCCGGCCCGATGGCCACCAGGAAGCTGGCTTGGCCCGGGGTGCTGCAGTTCCGCGAGAAATTGCCCGCCGAGGAGGAGGTCCGCCCCGAGCTGGTGGGCAAGGCGGCGGTAATCGTCCAGAAGATCCTCCCCCGCGGCGCCGCCGACAAGGCCGGCATTGAGGAGAACGACGCCATCATCGCCGTGGACGGCAAGCCGCTGGAGGAGATGGGCACGCCCACGCTGATCCAGCAGATGTTCGAACGCAAGTTGGCCACCTGCAAGCCGGGCCAGATCGTCACCTTCACGCTGCTGCGGAAGAAAGAGCGGAAGGACGTGAAGGTGACGCTCGAGGCGATGCCCATGCGGCCGCACCTCGCCGCCCGCTACTACGACACCAAGCTCGGCTTCGTCGCCCGCGACGTGGTGCTGGTGGACCGATACCTGGGCCGGAGCGAGCCGCTGCGCGAGAACGGCGTGGTCGTGCTGATGGTGCGGAAGAACTTGCCGATCGCCCTGGGCAAGGTCCTCCCCGGCGACCTGATAATCGCCGTGGACAAGGAGCAGGTGCCCAACGTTGCGGCGTTGGAGCAGGTGCTGGGTAAGATAGCCAAGTCCAATAAGATGGAGGCGCCTTTCGTGGTGCTCCGCAAGGGCAAGCCGGAGGTGATGACCGTCAAGCTGCCCGCCACGAGATAGCCTCTGCCGGACCCGCGACACGGAGGTCGGTAACGTGATCTGGACCAGGATGGTCGCCACAGCTCTGATTGCGGCGGCGGGGGTTGCCCTTGTGTGGCTGGGGCTGGGCCTCTGCCGCGTGGCCGACGGCGGAAACGACGTGGGACATGCCCTGGTACTCCTGTGTGCCCTGGGGGCAGTGGTGGCGGGGGGGTGGCTCTGCTGGCAGGCGGCCGCCAGGCACATCATGCCCCCGCGCCTCGCGGGGCGCGTGGTCAATCTTGCATCGGCGATGGTATTGGCGGGCCTGGCCCTTGCCGCGGTGCTGATGTTCTTTCAGAGCCCGGGCGTCTTGTGAGGTAACGTGCCATGAGGGCGCGGATGGCCGCGGGGATCGTGCTGGCAGCGGCGGCCGGACTGGCATGGGCCGGACCGAAGGCCGCCACTTCGCCGGCGCAGCCGGACAGACTGACGGCTGAGTCTCTCGCCCACCAGGCCCGGTCGCTGGGACACCTGCGCGACGGGGCGATCGTCGCCCGCGCCGGACGAATCGGCGTCCTGCTGAAATGCGCCGCCAGTTACGCTCCCGACGATCCCGGGGTCAATCGCCAGCTCGTGGACTTCCACGAGAGCGCCGGCGATCTGGGCAAGGCGGCGGCCGCCGCCGGGCGATACATCCGGGCTCACCCGGGCGACTACGCCTCGGGCGTGCGGTGGATTCGGCTGGCGCGGTCGGGGCTGGACAAGGCCGGCGATCGCATCGCCTTCCTGGAGAAGGTCGCGGCCGACAAGCGGTTGGCAAGTGGAGTTCGCGCCGCGGCTGCCGCCGGCGTCTCGAGCATCCGCCTCCGCCAGGGCGACAAGGCCGCCGCCCGCCGGGCCTGCCGGCAGGCGCTCTCGCTCGACCCGCACCAGCCTCTGGCCATGGAGGTGAGCAGGCTTCTGGAGGCCAGGACCGGCCCGGCCGAGACCTTTGCCGGGGCCCTGGCCGTTTTCCGCGCCAATCCGCGCAGCGTGCACGCCCCCTGGCAGGTGGCCGGGCTGCTCCAGGACGCGGGTCACTACAAGGAGGCCCTGGCCTTCTATGAGTACGCCCACGCGGTCTCTCAGGATCGCGGGCCGGGGGCGAGCGCGCTGGAGGCCCTGCTGATCGACTACTTCAATGCCCGGCTTGACGCCGGCCAGGCCGCCAGGGCCGCGGATGAGTTCGCGCCCCTGATCAAGCGACACAAGGGCAGTCTTGCGCTGCACGCCCTGATGGTTGAGGCCTGCCGGGCGGCGGGCAGGGACGCACAGGCCAAGGCACACGTTGATGCCATGGGGAAGATCTACGAGCCGGTGGCGGCCCCCGGGGCGCGCCGCACCGGAGCGATGGCCGCCGAGCTCGCCTGGTTCTGCCTCCACTTCCGCGCCGTCCCCAAGCTGGCTATCCAGTGGGCCGAGGAAGCCGCCAGGTCGGCCGGCGGCGACGCCTACGTCCTTCGCGTCCTGGGCGCCGCCGAGTTGGCCACCGGCAAGGAGAAGCTCGGCGCCAAGCGGCTGGCCGGGCTGGTGGAGAGGGACCCCTACGCCGCCGCGCTGCTGGCGAGTTACTACTACGACCGGGACCTGCCCAAGGAGGCCCAGGCCGTGGTGCTCGAGGGCGCCGGTCAGGTCCGCACGGGCCCGGCCTGGCGGGCGCTGGCGGCGGTCGCGGCCGAGCACAAGGTTGCCCTGCCTCCGGTCAAGCATGCCAAGGCCGTCGCGCGGGCCCTCGCTGGGCTGCCCCCGCACGTCATGGAAATGGGGCGGTTCCCCGAGCGCTACCTTCGGGTGACTCTCTCGGCCGGGGAGAGGGCCCTGGCCCCCGGAGAGCCAGTCACCGTGACCGTGGAGCTGAGCAACATCTCCAAGCACGCCGTCCCCCTCGGGCAGTCGGGGCTGTGCACGCCGGTGGTATTCCTGAGCCTGTCGGTCGAGGGCAAGGCCGGGGCCTCGCTGGCGAACCTCACCCCGGCGGCGCTGCCGGCGCCGAAGTACCTGGCGGCCGGCAAGAAGGTCTCCCAGACGGTTCGCATTGACGTCGGGCCGGCGGAGGCGCTGCTCGCGACGAGCCCGCTGGCGGAGCTGAAGCTCACCGTCAGCGCCATGCTCGACCCGTTGCAGGTGGACGAGAAGCTTCTCTCCTCCGCCCCCGGTGTGAAGATCGTCCCCGTCACGATCCGGCGGGCGGCATTGTTCGACGCCTCCGTCGATGGGGCCGCCGAGAAGGCGCTGGCGGCGATCGCCCAGGAGCTGCGGCGAGGATCGCCCGCGGCCGCTGCCCTGTCGGCGCGGCAGACGGGCATCCTGCTGGCACACGTGCAGCGGGTCGCGGCCGGCGAGGTCAAGGACAAGCTCCCCGCCGGCTTGACCAAGTCGGCCCTGCTGGAGCTGGTCAGCGCACAGCTCCGAGGGAAGTGGCCGCTGGCGCGGTCGGAGATGATAGCCGCGCTGCACCACGTTCGCCTCGACGAGCAGGTCATCGGCCTGCTGGGCCCGTGCATTCAGGACCGCAGCGCGGTGGTGCGGATGCGGCTGGTGGAGCTGCTCGTCGCCAAGAGGACAAAGGGCCACAAGACGATCCTCGACATCTACGCCGCCGACGGCGACCGCCACGTCAGGGACATGGCGTCGGCCCTTGCCGGCGGGAAGTGACGTCTCGGCCCCGGCGCCGGGCAGGGGGCGAGAGGCACCACGTGGGACGCTACGATCGTCAGACCGTCTTCGAGCAGCTCGCCCCGGCTGGCCAGCGCCGCCTTGGCCGGGCCCGGGCACTCATCGTCGGCGTCGGCGGGCTAGGCTGCACCGTTGCCGAGCTGCTGACGCGGAGCGGGGTGGGGGCCCTTCGGCTCGTTGACGACGACACGGTGGAGCTCGTGAACCTTCACCGGCAGATCCTCTACGACGAGTCGGACGCGGCCGCCGGCGCGGAGAAGGTCGCCGCCGCCGCCGCCCGGCTGGCGGAGATCAACCGCGAGGTGAGTCTCGAGCCGGTGGCGGAGCGGCTGGGCCCGGACAACGCCGAGCGGCTCGCCCGCGACGTGGACGTCATCATCGACGGCACCGACAACTTCGCCACGCGGTTCGTCATCAACGACCTGGCCGTCAGGGACGACCTGCCGTGGGTCTTCGCCGGGGCGCTCGGGGCCGAGTGCCAGACGATGACGATCGTCCCCGGCCGGACGCCGTGCCTCAGGTGCGTGTACGAGTCGCCACCGCCGCCTTCAGAGCACCCGACTTGCCTGGCCGCCGGCGTGATCCCCCCAGCCGTGGTGGCGGTCGCCGCCGTGCAGGCTGCCGAGGCCATGAAAATCCTCGCCGGGCAGGCCGAGCGGGCCTCGCCGTTCCTGCTGAAGTTCGACTTCTGGGCCAACACCGTCCAGCGCATCGACGTGGCGGCGGCCTGCGGCGACGCCGACTGCCCGTGCTGCAAGCGGCGGCACTTTGAGTTCCTGTGCCCGGAGCCTGGCGCCCGCTGAGCGGCGTTTCCGGGCCGGGGCCGACCGCGGGGGCTATAATGTCACGAGGCCCCCCGCGGGCTCTGCAAGGACAAGACGACTATGGCGACCATCCACGAAGACGTCACGACCACGATCGGGCGCACACCCCTGGTGCGGATTCGCAGGATCATACGCTCCCGCGCGGCGGTGCTGTGCAAGGTGGAGGCCTTCAACCCGCTGGCGTCGGTGAAGGATCGCATCGGCCTGGCGATGATCCAGGCGGCCGAGCGCCAGGGAAAAATCTCCCGCGAGACCCTCGTCGTCGAGCCCACCAGCGGCAACACGGGAATCGCGCTGGCGTTCGTCTGTGCCGCCCGCGGGTACAAGTGCATGCTGGTCATGCCCGAGTCGATGAGCGTCGAACGCCGCAAGGTCGTCAAGGCGCTCGGCGCCGAGCTGGTGCTGACGCCGGCGGCGGGCGGCATGCCCGGTGCCATCGAGGAGGCCGGCCGGATCGTCGAGGCCACGAAGGACGTCTTCATGCCGCAGCAGTTCGAGAACCCGGCCAACCCGGAGATCCACCGCCGCACCACCGCTGAGGAGATCTGGGCGGACACCGGTGGCAACGCAGACGTGCTCGTCTCCGGGGTGGGCACCGGAGGAACCATCACCGGGGTCGCCGAGGCGATCAAGCAGCGCAAGCCCTCGTTCAAGGCCGTGGCCGTGGAGCCGGCTTCCAGCCCGGTGCTCACCCAGCTCCGCGCTGGCGATGAACTCAAGCCCGGCCCCCACAAGATCCAGGGCATCGGCGCCGGTTTCGTGCCGAAGGTCCTTAACCTCGACGTCGTGGACGAGGTGATCGCGGTGCACGACGAGGACGCGTTGGCCTGGGCCCGCCGCGCCGCCAGCGACGAAGGCCTGTTCGTGGGCATTTCCTCGGGCGCCGCCCTGAAGGCGGCCGACGAGATCGCCCATCGCCCCGAGAGCGACGGGAAGGTCATCGTGGTCATCCTCCCCAGCTTTGGCGAGCGGTACCTTTCCACCCCGCTGTTCGATTTCGATCGGTAGTGCCGATGCGCCGGTTTGTAGACCTTCACGTTCACTCGACGGCCTCGGACGGGGCGACCGCCCCCGCCGAGCTGGTCCTTCTGGCCGAGCGCAAGCGCCTGGCGGCTGTGGCGCTGACCGACCACGACACGACCGCGGGCCTGGGCGAGGCGGCCGAGGCCGCTCGGGGCCTGCCCGTCCGGTTCGTGCCCGGCGTCGAGGTGTCGGCGCGCTTCCCCGGCGGGACGCTGCACATCCTCGGCCTGGGGATCGACGCCTCCGCGGGCCCGCTTCGCGACCTCACCCGGCGGCTGCGAGAGAGCCGCAATCAGCGGAACCCCAAGATGGTAGCCCGGCTACGGGCCCTGGGGATCGACGTGACCATGCCCGAGCTGCGGCGGCGCGCCGGCGGCGGGCTGGTGGGGCGGATGCACATGGCCATGCTGCTCCACGAGAAGGGCTGCGTGCGGAGCGTGGACGAGGCGTTCGCCCGCTACCTCGGCCCGCGGGGGGCGGCATTCGTGGACAAGGAGCGAGCCGAAGCGGCCGAGGCCATCGACGCCATACACGCCGCCGGCGGGCTGGCCATCCTCGCACACCCCGCGCTCCTCAATTGCGCCAATACCGCCCAGCTTCGGCGCGTCTGCCGATGGCTGGCGCACGCCGGGCTCGACGGCATCGAGGCATACCACGGCGACCACACCGACGCCCAGACCCGGACCGTCCTGACCCTGGCGGGCGAGCTGGGGCTGCTGGTCTCCGGCGGGTCCGACTTCCACGGGCCCAACAAGCCGCAGGGGCGGATGGGCCTGCCCCGGGCGCCCCTGGCGGCCGTCGAACAACTCCTTGCCAAACTCCCGGCCTGACTGATAACCTCCTGGGCTGATGAGCGGGCAGACGGGACAAGAGGCGAGCCGACCCATCGGCGTCTTCGACTCGGGACTGGGCGGGCTGACCGTCGTCAGCCAGATCATGCGCCTCATGGGCGGCGAGGACGTGATATACCTGGGCGATTCGGCCCGCGTCCCTTACGGCATCAAGTCGCCGGAGACGATCCGGCGGTTCGCGCTTCAGGACATGGCCTTCCTGCTCCGGTTCGACCCGAAGATGATTGTGGTGGCGTGCAACACGGCCTCGGCCGTGGCGCTGGACGCGCTGTGCGCGGAGGCGGGCGATTCGACGCGCGTCGTAGGCGTGGTGGCGGCGGCGGCGGAGGCGGCCGTGAGCCTTGCCGGCGGCCGCCCCATCGGCGTGGTGGGCACCGAGGCGACCAT
>CBFCZU010000008.1:0-38882 GCA_965602635.1 uncultured Planctomycetales bacterium
GGGAGTCGTGCTTTGTGTTGGCATCGCCCTGTCCATCGTCGTGTTCGCTGCGGTCTCACAGTGGGAGCAGCACCACATTCAGCACGACTTCGAGCGGGCCGCCGAAGACCGCGTCTCTGCGGTGAAGCGAGAAGTGGAGTCCCACTTGCTTATTCTCGAGGCAATGCGATCGTTCTATGGTGGCTCCCGTGAGGTTGAGCGCTCGGAGTTTCGCGCCTTCGTCGGGCCGCTGCTGCAACACCATCCGCAAATTCAGGCCCTCGAGTGGATACCCCGCGTACCGGGCCACCAACGCGAAGCATACGAGGCGGCCGCAAGGAAAGACGGTCTTGCCGGTTTCCGGATCAGCGACAGAAAGTCACAGGGAGTCATGGTTGCATCTCCTGCCCGCGAGGAGCACTTCCCCGTCTATTTCGTTGAGCCGTTGAAGGGCAACGAGCCTGCCGTAGGCTTCGACCTGGCCTCCGACGCCGCCCGCCTGAAGGCGTTGCACCGGTCGCGCGACACTGGTCGGATCGTCGCGACGGGGAGGGTCAGGCTTGTCCAGGAGACCGCCCAGCAGTTCGGCTTCCTGGTCTTTGTTCCCATCTATCGCAAGGGGACCCCGACGCACACGGTCGAGGAACGCCGAAGGAATCTTCAAGGGTTTGCTTTGGAGGTCAATCGGGTCGGCGATCTCGTTGCGTTCGCTTTGACGAGCCTGACGCTCCAGGGCGTGGACATGTGGCTCTTCGACGAATTGGCCAGCCCCGACAAGCGGCTCCTTCACTTCAGACCATCGCGCCTCCGGGAATCCCCGGGCGCGGCCAAAGACCGCGAGCGGGCCCCCGCGCAGACGGCGCTGCGCTATTCCGAAACGCTCGACGTGGCCGGAAGGAAGTGGGTCGTCATCTGCACGCCTGCCAAAGAATTCTTTGTCGCGAGAACGACCTGGCTGCCGTGGGCTGGCTTCGCTGCCGGCCTGCTGCTGACCTGCTCGCTCGCCGCTTACGTCCTGAGCACGGCCCTGCACGGCGCGCGCATGGCAAGAGCGAACCAGGAGCTGAGCACGGAGATCACGGAGCGCAAGCGGGCGGAGGAGAAAATAGGAAAGAGCGAAGCCCAATTGTCCAATGCTGTGAAGATTGCGCATCTGGGACCATGGGAATATGATGTGGTGAATGACTTATTCATGTTTACTGATGCCTTTTATGCAATGTTCCGCACGACTGCCGAGCAGGTCGGCGGATATACCATGTCGTCCGCTGAGTACGCAAAGCGTTTTGTTCATCCCGAAGAAGTATCTGTTGTTGGCTTGGAAAACCGCAAGGCGATTGAAACCGATGATCCTGATTTCTACCGACAGCTTGAGCACCGTATGATTTACTCCGATGGTGAGGTCGGACACATTTCTGTGCGCTTCTTTATTGTCAAAGATGAGAAAGGAAGGACAGTCAGAACCTATGGTGTGAACCAGGACATCACCGAGCGCAAGCGGGCGGAGGGGGAGCGGGAAAGGCTCGTGGGAGACCTGGGCGAGCGCGTCAAAGAGCTCAGGTGCATGTATGGCGTGTCCCAGTTGGTCAGCAAGCGGGGAAGCCTCAAGGAGGTCTTTCGGGGCGCCGCCGCGCTCATCCCGTCCGGTTGGCAGTATCCGGAGATCACCCGGGCAAAGGTGATCTTCGACGGCCAAGCTTACGTCTCGGAGCCCTTCGAAGAGACGCGGTGGAAGCAGTCGAGCGATATCGTCGTCGGCGGCAGGCGACGCGGCGTCGTGGAGGTCTATCTCCTGCAACCGCGTCCGGAAATGGACGAGGGGCCGTTTACCAAGGAAGAGCGGGATCTGATCGACGCCCTGGCCCACGCCCTGGGCGAGGCGGTCGCGCGGAAACAAGCGGAGGTGGCCTTGCGCCGGGCCAAGGAAGCCGCCGAGGACGCCAGCCAGGCCAAGAGCGAGTTCCTGGCCACCATGAGCCACGAGATCCGCACGCCGATGAATGGCATCATCGGGATGACGGAGCTGACCCTGGAGACGGAACTGACGCCCGAGCAGCGGGAATACCTGGAGATGGCGAACGCCTCGGCCGATTCGCTGCTGCGGCTGCTGGGTGACATTCTGGACTTTTCCAAGGTCGAGGCCGGCAGGCTGGAGCTGGAGAATATCGGCTTCAACCTCCGCGACTGCCTCGAGGAAACCCTCCGCACGCTGTCGGTCCGGGCCGCCAAGAAGGGGCTGGAGCTTGCCTGTCACATCCGCCCGGACGTGCCGGGCGCACTGATGGGCGATCCCGGCAGGCTGCGGCAGATCATCGTCAACCTCGTCGGCAACGCCATCAAGTTCACCGACGCCGGCGAGGTGGTCGTCGAGGTGGAAACCGTGTCGCAGGCGGACGAGGAGGTCCGGCTGCAATTCTCCGTTCGTGACACCGGCATCGGCATCGCGCCCGAAGACCGGGAGCGGATTTTTGAGGCCTTCTCCCAGGCCGACGGCACCACCACCCGCAAGTACGGCGGGACCGGGCTGGGGCTTGCCATCTGCTCGCAACTGGTGAGGCTGATGGGCGGGCAGATAGGCCTGGACAGCGAAGAGGGCAAAGGGAGCACCGTGCACTTCACCGCCCGGTTCGCCCTGTGGAAAGACGCCCCGCCGGCCCTCGCGCCGACCGGTGGGGAAGACCTTGAGAACTTGTCGGTGCTGGTGGTGGACGACAACCAGACCAACCGCCGCATACTCGAGGAAATGCTCTCCAGTTGGCGGATGAGGCCCACCTCCGCCGACGGGGGGGTGGCGGCCCTGGCGGCAATGGAGCAGGCCAGGGACGCCGGCGAGGCCTTCCGCCTGATCGTCCTCGATGTCTGCATGCCCGGCATGGACGGCTTTGAGGTGGCCCAGCGCATCAGGGAGGCCCCGTCACTTGCCGGAGCCATGATCATGATGCTCACCTCCGCCGAGAGGCAGGCAGACGTCGCCCGCTGCCGGGAGCTGGGCATAGCCGCCTATCTCACCAAGCCGATCAGGAAGTCGGCCCTGCTCGACGCGATCTTGACGGTTCTCGGGTCCGGCGGCGGCAAGCAGGCGCAGTCCAAACCTCTCGCCCGCCCCTCGCCGCGCGCGGGCCAGCGGCTGCGGGTACTGCTGGCTGAGGACAACGCCGTCAACCAGAGACTGGCCGCCCGCATGCTCGAGAAGCGAGGCCACTGGGTCATGGTTGCCGGAAACGGCGCCGAGGCCATCGAGGCATTCCAGGCTGAGAAGTTCGACCTGGTGCTCATGGACGTGGAGATGCCCGAGGTCGGGGGCTTCGAGGCGATGTCCGCCATGCGCCAGGCGGAGGCCGACAGCGGTGGGCACGTGCCGATCATCGCCATGACCGCCCACGCCATGAAGGGTGACCGCGAGAGATACCTGGCCGCGGGGCTGGACGGCTACGTCGCCAAGCCAATTCGTCCCGACGCTCTGTTCGATGAGATCGACCGTGTGCTTGCGGGCGCGCCCGAGGCGCCGCAGGCCCGGCCGGAGGCGCAAGGCTCGGCGCCGACGGCGCCGGGGGACACGCCGGGCGAAGGCGTCATCGACACAGTCGAGGCCATGAGGCGCGTGGACGGCGACCAGTGGCTGCTGGGTGAGCTTGCCGACATGTTCGTCCAGGGCGCGGCGGATCAGATTAGCCTGATGCGCGAGGCGCTTGCCGCCGGCGACGGCGAGCGGCTCGCCCGGGCGGCTCATTCGTTCAAGGGGTCGGTGGGCAACTTCGGCGCGAAGGCGGCGTTCGACGCGGCGCTGAACCTGACGACCGTCGCCCGCACGGGGCAGCTCGACCGGGCTCCGGAGGCCCTGGACGCCCTGGAGAGGGAGGTAGCCAGGCTGACAGCCGCGCTGAGGGCGCTCGTGAAGGAGGCCAGCCCGTGCGAGTCCTGATGGCTGAGGACGATCCCATCTCGCGGCGCCTGCTGGCGGTGACGCTGCGCAAGTGGGGCTTCGACGTTCAGGCGGTTAGCGACGGCAGGGAGGCCTTGGAGGCGCTCGACGCCAAGGACGCGCCCAAACTGGCCATCCTGGACTGGATGATGCCCGAGGTGGACGGCGTGGAAGTGTGCCGGAGGGTCCGCCAGAGGCGGGACCGGGAGTACACCTACATCATTCTGCTCACGGCCAGGGATCGGAAGCAGGACATCCTCAGCGGGCTGGACGCCGGCGCGGACGACTATGTCGTCAAGCCTTTCGATTCCGATGAACTGCGCATGCGGCTGAACACCGCCCAGCGCATCCTCAGACTTCAGGCCGATCTGATCGCGGCGCGGGAGAGGCTTCGGGACCAGGCCACCCACGACTACCTGACGGGGCTGTGGAATCGCTCGGCCATCCTGGACATCCTCCAGCGGGAGCTGGACCGCGCCGCGCGGGAGGGCAGGGAGGTGGGCGTGGCGATGGCCGACCTAGACCGGTTCAAGTACATCAACGATCGCTTCGGTCACAAGGCGGGCGACGCGGCGCTGTGCGAAGTTGCCCGGAGGATGACGTTGGCGCTGCGGACGTACGACGCCGTGGGGCGGTATGGCGGCGATGAGCTCCTGATCGTCCTGCCCGGCCTCGACGCCGCCGCCGCCACCGAGCTGGCCGAGAGGCTGCGGTCGAGAGTAGCGGCCGTGCCCGTCAGCGCGGCTGGGCAGGACATTCCCGTTACCATCACCCTGGGCGCGACTTCCAGCAGCGGCTCGGGCCCCGCCGACGTGGGCGCCCTGGTCAATGCCGCCGACGAGGCGATGTACAGCGCCAAGCGGGCCGGACGCAACCGCGTCGCCGCCGCGCCCGCCGAGCCGGTCAGGGGCTGATCGGCTTTGACATGCACTCCCGCTGCCCCCTACACTTGAGGCGCGCCCGCGCTGCCGCGGCGCCGAGCACCTCGCCATGGAAGTCAGACTTGCCGAAAAGCTGGGCTTTTGCCTGGGGGTCGAACGCGCCATCGAGGCCGCCGAGGAGACACTCGCTCGGCGCGGCGGGGAAATCTCCAGCCTCGGGGAGATCATCCACAACAGCCAGGTGGTCGAACACCTCGCCGCCAAGGGGCTGAAGGTCGCCAAGGACCCCGACTCCGTCACCGGCACGGTGCTGATCCGCTCCCACGGCGAGGGGCCCGAGGTGCTTGAGGCGCTCCGCGCCCGCGGCGTGGAAATCATCGACGCCACCTGCGTGCTGGTCAAGCGCGCCCAGAAGATCGTCGCCCAGCTCAAGGAAGAAGGCTACCGCGTGGTGGTGGTCGGCCAGGCCAGCCATCCGGAGGTCCGCGGCGTCTGCGGGTATGCCCCGGACGTGGTCTGCGTTGACGGCCCCGACGACCTCGACCGCCTGCCCGGCGGCGGAAAGCTGGGCGTCATCTGCCAGACGACCCACTCGCTGGAGCACTTCGGGCGGATGGTCGGGCGGATCGTCGCCCGCGGATATACCGAGGTGAAGGTGGTCAACACCCTCTGCAACGAGGTGAGGAACCGCCAGCAGGCGGCCGTGATGCTCGCCCGCGAGGTGGACGTGATGTTCGTCCTCGGAGGCCTGCAATCGGCCAACACCCGCCAGCTCGCCCGGCTGTGCCTCGAGCAGGACGTGCCCACCCACTACCTGGAGAACTGGGACGGCTTCCGGGCGGAGATGGCCGCGGGAAAGAAGGTCGCCGGCATCACCGCCGGCGCCTCCACGCCCAAGTGGGTCGTCGAGGAGTTCGCCGAGAACCTCCGGGCCTTCGAGCCCGGCGCCGGCTAGGCGGACGTCTCCCGGGCCTTGGCTCGCCGCAGCCTCCCCACCAGCGCGCAGATTCCCGCGGCGGCGGCCACCGACAGCAGCGGGGCGATGGGCACGCGGAAGCGGGCGTGCGCGACCGGGCCTGGCAAGAGCACCATGCACACGAACACCAGCCGGACAAGCCAGTGCCCCGCCCCTGCCCCCAGCCACCGGGCGCGGGCCAACGACGCGGCGGCGGCGACGTACTTGACGCCCGTCACCAGCACCATCGGCACGCACACCCACAGCGCCCAGAGCTGCCCGCCGAAGTAGTGGCTGGCGGCCTGGACGATGCCCTCGCGGCGCAGGACGGCGAGCGTGCCCTTTCCGCCGGCGGTGGCCCCCAGGACCTCCAGCACGTCGGTGGCGGCGGGGAGGAAGACGTTCGGCGTGGTCCGCAGGTGAACCCCCGCGTAGGCCAGCGGGTGGGCGGCGATCAGCGCCAGCCCCTCGCGGCGGCACTGGCGGAGGAACGTCGGGTCGTTGAGGCGCCTCGCCGGCGGCCAGGCGTCGCCCGCATCTTCGCGCAGGGCCACCAGACGTTGTTGCTCGCGGCTGAGGGGTATCCGAGCGTCGGCCTCCAGCATGGCGGCGGCGTTGCAGTAGAACAGGTTGTAGTCGCCCACCCCGGCGAGGGCGGCGTAGCCGGCGCGGAGGTAGTTGCGCGCCACCCACGGCGCGACGATCGCCGCCGTGACCGCGACGAACCCCAAGGCCGCCCGCCAGCGCTTGATCCGGCTCAGCAGCACCAACGCCGCTATCGCCACCAGCGGCAGGGCGATGGGCCTGACCAGGCACGCCGCCCCGGTCAGCGCCCCGGCCGCGAGCGCAGGCCTCACGCGGGCGGACTTCAGGCACCGCACGAGCAGTATCAGCGCCGCCGTGATCAGCAGCGCCAACAGCCCGCCCGACAGCAGCCGGACCGATGCGACTACCGCCGCCGGCGAGACTGCCTGAATCCCGGCCGCGACCAGGCCGACCGTCCGCGAGCACAACTCCCGCCCCAGCACGTACACCAGCAGGCACAGCGCCGCGTCGAGGACGATCTGCACCGCCACCGCCGCCTGGACCGACCGGCCGGTGACGGCGTACACGCCGGCGAGCAGCAGCGGATACCCGGGCGTGCGGAACAGCTCCGGCCTGCCGCCCCGGGCGAACTCGCCGCCGTCGAGCAGCCCGCGGGCGAGGGAGTCGTAGTCGTGCGAGTCGGGCGTGAAGAATCTGTCCGGCCGATGCCAGCCGGCCACCAGCAGCGATGCCCGAAGGGCCACCGCCGCCGTCAGGATGATCCACAGCGCGCGGTTCCTCATGCGCCGACAATGGTATTCCCCGGCGGGGACTGCGGCAAGGGCCCCGACGCGATACAATGGCGGCCGTGACGGCGACACTGAAGGTCAACGAGATATACCGGACCGTCATGGGCGAGGGCCTCCGCGCCGGCAGCCCATGCACGATCGTCCGCCTGACCGGCTGCAACCTGCGCTGCAAGTGGTGCGACACCGCCTACGCATACGAGCAGGGGGCGGAGATGTCCGTCGATGACGTGCTCGCGCGCGTGGGCCGGGCGGCGGGAGGGCTGGTGCTCGTCACCGGCGGCGAGCCGCTCGCCCAGCCGGGCGCCGGCGAGTTGCTCGGGCGACTGTGCGACGCGGGGATGGACGTCGTCCTGGAGACCAACGGCTCGGTGGACGTCTCGGCGGTGGACCCTCGCGCGAGCCGCTGCGTGGATGTCAAGTGCCCCGGCTCGGGCGAGGCCGGCTCGTTCCTGCCGGCCAACCTCGACCACCTCCGCCCGGGCGACGAGGTCAAGTTCGTCCTCGCCGGGCGCGGCGATTTCGACTTCGCCCGCGAGTTCATAGGCCGGTATGATTTGAGCGCCAGGTGCGCGGTTATCCTCTCGCCCGCGGCGGGCGCGGTCGGTCCGGCCGAGGTCGCCGAGTGGATGCTCGCCGAGCCGGACCTGCCGAAGGGCGTACGCCTCGGCCTGCAGCTTCACAGGATCATCTGGCCGGAGGCCCAGCGGGGCGTCTGAGACGCCCGGACCCGCCGCCGCGGCGGATAGCCGGATCGGAGCAGGCATGAAAGCCGAGTTGAGCAAGACCTACAAGTTCGATGCCGGTCACTACCTTCCCCACGTCCCGGCCGAGCACAAGTGCGCCCGCCCACACGGGCACAGCTATCGCGTCACGATCTTTGTCGCCGGGAAGGTGGACGAGCAGGCCGGCTGGGTGATGGACTTCGGCCGGGTGAACGAAGTGGTCGATCCCCTGATCAAGCAGCTCGACCACACGTCGCTCAACGACATCGAGGGGCTGGACAATCCCACCAGCGAGCGGCTCGCCAAGTGGCTGTGGGACCGCATCGGCCCCGACCTGTGCGGCCTGGAGGCGGTCACCGTCTGCGAGACCGACACCTCCAGTTGCACCTACCGCGGCGAGTAACCCGGGCCGCCCCGGCAGAAGCATTCACCATTCTACATTCGCCATTAGGCGCCGTCCGGCGGCTACCTGCTCAGCGTTCCTTCCAGCAGCCTGAACCCCAGTTGCGTCTGGGTGATGATCAACTGGTCGCGGATTATCTTGACCGATCCCTTTCCCATCGGGGCCCACATGTCCTCGCCGATGGACATCTTGATCACCTCGATCAGCGTGTCGCGGTTTTTCTGTCGCTTCTCGGCCATGCTCTCGTCCCCGCTGGACGTGCCGGTGCTGGAGCTGGTGCGGGTGTCCATGCTCTCGAAAAGCCCCCCCGTCGCGCCGCCGCCGCTGGAGTCCGTGCCGCTGGTGCCTGTGTCGATCGTCGGGCCCTCGAAGTTGGGCACGGCCACCAGGAGGTCGCCCACGTCGTACACGCGGGTGATCGGCTTGCGGTTGAGCACCGCGCCGGTGGCGATCTCCACCACGCCCCTGTCCACCACCCAGTACACGCTGCCCAGCCGGTCGCGCCCGACGTTGATCTGATCGAGCACCAGGTCCAGCGCCCTGCCCACGGAGATGTTCGATACCTTGAGCGTCACCGGCGTCTTCTGGCTGATCCCGCTGGCCTCGAGCGAGCGCCAGTTGACGTGGAAGTTCACACCCGAGATGTCGCGGAAGAAGTCGAGCACCGCCTTGAGGGGGATCTCGTCGAAGCTGATCTCCGCCGCCCCGCGCCGCCTGGGCGCGCGGCGGGCTACCGTGCCCGGCGCCGCTGGCAGGGCCGCCGCGAACGACGAGCCGCGCCGCAGCAGCACCCGCGCCTGGGTGGACACGTACACCGTCTTGCCCGAAAGGTACCACGCCAGAGGCTTGGCCCTGCGGGCCACCCGGTGCAGTGTCAGGTCCAGCAGCTTCTCGAAGGTGATCTCGCTGGCCTTGAGCGTCACCAGACTGCTCCGGAAAACGCCCACCGACCGCAGTGCCCGCCAGTCGGCCCGGATGCTCAGACCGGTGAGCTTGGCATAGTGGTCCAGCGCCTCCGAAAGGGGCATCTTCACCAGGGAGATCTTGGGGATCTCTCCCAGCAGCCGCTTGGCGGGAGTTATCCTGCTGGCGGGGGCTGTGGTGGTTCTGCCGGCCGGCCCGGCCGCTACCAGCGACGCCGCCAGCAACACCGCTAGACTTGCTTTGATCGTTCGCATTGCACACCTCCGCGGGGTGTGGGGGTATGACTCCTGGCCGCACCGTCGGAGGGATGTATGACGCCGACGCCCCGGCCGGCCCTGGTGCATCTCATTCATTATATCGTCACCTCTGTCCGTCCGCCAGAGTTGTTGTGGCGGCGTCAGGCCTTCAGCGCTCCTATGATCTCGCCGACGGACTTGTGCCCGTGGCGGCGAAGGTAGTCTTCAATGCCCTCCCGGATGCCCGCCACGCAGCCGGGGTCCACAAACATCGCCGTACCGATCGCCAGGCCCGTCGCCCCGGCCAGGAGGAACTCGATCGCGTCGCGGGCGAACTGGATTCCGCCCATGCCGATCACGGGCACGCCGGCGGGTGAGGCGACCTCGGCCCAGACGCGGTGGACCATGTGCACCGCGATGGGGCGTATGGCCGGGCCCGAAAGCCCGCCCGTGCCGTTGGCGAGGATCGGCCGGCGAGTCTCGACGTCGATCGCCATGGCGGTGAAGGTATTGATCAGGCTCAGGGCGTCGGCGCCGGCCTCGACCGCCGCCCGCGCCGTCGCCGTGATGTCAGTCACGTTCGGGGAGAGCTTGACGATCAGTATGTTCTTCCGGCACACCTGCCGCAGCGCCGAGGTGATCGCCGAGACCTGCGCCGGCTCGGTCCCGAACTGTATGCCGCCGCGCTTGACGTTGGGGCAGGAGATGTTCAGCTCCACGCCGCGGACGACGTCCACCTCCTCCAGCCGCTCGGCCACGGCCACGTAGTCCTCTGCCTGCTCGCCGGCGACGTTGACGAAGACGGGCACCCCCAGCCGCTCCAGCAGGGGCACCTTCTCGGCCAGGAACGCCTCCAGCCCGACGTTCGCCATACCGATGGCGTTGAGCATGCCCGCCCGCGTCTCGACCACCCGAGGATACTCGTTGCCCGTGCGGGGCAGCAGCGTGATGCTCTTGGTGACGAACGCGCCCAGCGACGTCAGGTCAACGAAGTCGGCGTACTCGTCGGCGTACCCGCACGTCCCGGCGGCCGTCATCAGCGGATTCGCCAGTCGCACGCCCGCGATGTCAACGCTCAGATCAGTCATTCCATTCTTCCCAGGCGCGACTCTACCCTCTAACCTCTACCCTCTAACCTGTCACTCCCAGACCAGCTCGGCCGCCTCGAACACCGGCCCGTCGGTGCAGGCGAGCTTGTACCGCCATCCTGACGACGAGCCGTCCCTGACCTTGACGACGCATCCCTGGCAGGTGCCCATCCCGCAGGCCATGTGGCGCTCCAGCGCCAGTTGGCAGGGCATGTGGCGGCGCTGGCAGATCTCTGCGACGGCCTTGAGCATCGGCTCGGGCCCGCAGGCGTACGCGGCCAGGTCGCCGTCCTGGCCCCGCCGGTCCAGGTAGGCGGCGAAGGCCTCGTGAGCGAAGGCGGCGACGCCCAGCGAACCATCGTCGGTGGCCACCACGCTGGCGGCGCCCCGGGCGGCGAACTCGCGGATGCACATCGTCGGGCGTCCCGAGCGGCTCGGGGCCTCGGCCGGGTCGATGCTCAGCGGCAGCAGCCGCGCCGTCCGCGCGGCGGCGAAGGCGACCACCTCCTTGCCCGCCGCGCCCAGGGCCTCGGCAAGGTACAGCAGCGGCGGTATTCCGACTCCGCCGCCGATCAGGACCGCGGCCGGGCGGTCGGGAAGGATCGCGAAACCGTTGCCCAGCGGGCCTGTCAGGCCCACCCCATCGCCGGTCGAGAGACCGGCCATCCAGCTCGTGCCCGCGCCGACCACGTGGTGGATGACGTCCAGTTCGGCGGCGCCGTCGTCGCGGTCGCGCCGCCCGGCCAGGCTGAACGGTCTGCGGAGCAGCGGGCGGCGGCTGAGCAGCTCGTCCCCGGACAGGTTGGGCATCGACCCCGCCGGCCAGTCCGCCTCGACCGCCCCGGGCACAGGCCCGCCCGCGCCGCAACGGACGTTCACGAACTGACCCGGACGAGACGGCGGAAAGCCCGCCACCTCCAGCACGAGCAGGTAGTGATCCAGGCATATCTGCCGGTTGGACAGCACCGACGCCTGAAAGATTCCCCGCGGGCGAGATTCGGCCGGCGTTGCCATCAGCGGCTATCCTAAGCATGCCGTCTGGGCCGGTCAACGCTGCCGCCGCCTGGCCGCGAAGCAAACCGTTGCCTGCGTCGTCGTGTCCGTTATACAATTTCCGAGCGAGTTCGCCTCCTCAAGGCGGAACCGCGGCGAGCGGGTGGCCACGGGGTCCCCGTCGCACCGCCGTGAGGACGTTCGACCGGCCGCACAGGGTGCCCTGGACGATGAGGCTGAAGCGAAAATTGGGGTTCTGGGAGGTGTTCTGCATCGCGGCCGGCGCCATGATCAGCAGCGGTCTGTTCGTGCTCCCCGGCCAGGCGTTCGAGGTCTGCGGGGCCGCCATCGTGCTCGCCTATGCCTTGGCTGCGCTGATGGTGATCCCGGCGCTGCTCAGCAAGGCTGAGCTGGCGACGGCCATGCCCAAGAGCGGCGGCGACTACTTCTTCGTGGAGCGGTCGATGGGGGCGCTGCCCGGTACGCTGGCCGGCCTGGCGGGCTGGCTGTCCATAGCCCTCAAGAGCGCCTTTGCGATGATCGGCATCGGCGCCTTCGCCCGGCTGATCTGGCCGGCGGCCGACGTGCCGTGGGAGTGGGTCGTCAAGGGCGTCGCCGTGAGCGGCTGTGTGGTCTTCGCGGTCCTCAACGTCCTCAGCGTCACGCTGACCGGGCGCTTCCAGGTCGTCATGGTGGCGGCCCTGCTGGTCGTGCTCGTGCTGTTCGTCGCCTTCGGGGCGCCGAACGTTTCCCAGCACCCGAACTTCGACAACTTCCTGGCCAAGGGCGGATGGAGCCTTCTGGCGACTTCGGCGCTGGTGTTCGTCTCCTTCGGTGGCCTCACCAAGGCCGCCAGCGTGGCTGAGGAGGTCCGCAACCCCGGCAGGAACCTGCCCGGGGCGATGTTCCTGGCGTGCTTCGTGGTCGCCGTGTTGTACGTCTTGACCATGCTCGTAATGGTGGGCGTGACCTCCCCCGGGGAGCTTGTCCCCGGCAGGGCGGGCTACCTCACCCCGCTGAGCGTCGCCGCGGGCAAGTTCCTCGGGCGGGGGGGCGTGATCCTGCTGTCGGCGGCGGCGATCCTTGCCTTCGTGACCACCGGCAACAGCGGCATTCTGGCGGCCTCCCGGAGCCCGCTGGCGATGAGCCGCGACGGCCTGCTGCCGGCGGTCTTCCAGAAGGTCTCCAAGCGATTCGGCACCCCGCACGTGGGGGTCATTGTCACCGCCGCCTTCATGATCGTGATGATCCTCTTCCTGAGCATCGGCGACCTGGTGAAGGTCGCCAGCACCATGAAGCTGATCCTGTTCCTGCTGGTGAACGTGGCGGTGCTGATCATGCGCGGCAGCCGGATTCAGAACTATCGTCCGCTGTATCGCTGCCCGCTGTTTCCGTGGGTCCAACTGGCGGGGATCGGGCTGTACGCCGGGCTGATCGTGGTGCTGGCGGTGAAGCTCGGTCCGGCGCCGCTGCTGACCTCGGCGGGCTTCATCCTGATCGGCGTGCTGTGGTACGTGCTTTACGTTCGCCCGCGCGGCAGCCGGGAGAGCGCGCTGCTGTACATGGTTCGCGGCGTCGTGGCCAAGGAGATCCGCCGCGGCGAGCTGGAGGAGGAGCTGCGGGAGATCGTCCACGAGCGGGACGAGATCATCCATGACCGTTTCGACGAGGTCGTCAAGAGCTGCGAGATTCTGGACTTCCCGCGCCAGACCTCGGCCCATGAGGTGTTCGTCCAGGCGGCCGGGCTGCTCGCCGGCCGGCTGGGGGTCGATCCAAAAGTGCTGCTGGAGAAGTTCAGGGTCCGCGAGGCCGAGTCAAGCACCGTCCTCCAGCCGGGGATGGCGATCCCGCACGTCATCGTGGAAGGCGAGAAGCTCTTCGACATCGTGCTGGTCCGCTGCCGGGAGGGCATCGTATTCGAGGGCGTGGGCGAGCCGGTGCAGGCGGCCTTCATACTCGTCGGCTCGCCGGACGAGCGGAACTACCACCTTCGGGCCCTGATGGCCATTGCCCACATCGTGCAGGAGCCGGAGTTCACTCAGCGCTGGCTGACGGCGGGGGACCCCGAGCACCTGCGCGACCTGCTGCTGCTCTCGGGGCGGCGGCGCCACCACGAGGCCTGAGGCGGGGCCCCGGGGCGGGGCAGAAAACTTTACCCCCGGCCCGCGTTCGCGTACAATGTGCCGATTGGCCTGGCGGGGGCGAAGCGTTGCAGGACAGTCCGAGGCGGGCAGGCCCTCGCGCCCCGGCAGGAGAGGAGTGTATCAGTGGCTGTAAAGCGGCGACCGATCGACGAGCACGACCAGCATCCCGGCCGGCACGGCGAGCGCCCCCGGCTGCACGATTACTTCAGCGCCATGGTCAAGCAGGGCGCCAGCGACCTTCACTTCAAGACCGGCGCGGTGCCACACCTCCGCCTGAGGACCAAGATATTCCCGGTCAAGGGCGAAGCGCTCAGCGGCGACGAAATCCTCGCCATGGCCAACGAGATTCTCACCGAGCGCCAGCAGGAGTACTTCGCCGAGACCGGCAGCATGGACCTGGCGGAGGAGCTGGAGGGCTCCGACCGCTTCCGGATCAACATCTACCGCCAGCGGGGCCAGGTGAGCATAGCCGTCAGGCGGGTGCAGCGGGACATCCCCGACTTCGAGGAGTTGCACCTGCCGCCGCAACTGGCGCAGATCGCCGGCCCCGGCGCCGGGCTGGTGCTGGTGGCGGGGATGACCGGCGCCGGCAAATCGACCTCCATCGCCTCCATGCTGGAGTACATCAACAACACGCGCGCCTGCCACGTCGTCACCATCGAGGACCCGATCGAGTACCTCTACGTGGACAAGAAGTCGCTGATCGACCAGCGCGAGGTGGGCATCGACGTGCCCGACTTCGCCACCGCCCTGCGCAGCCTCTTCCGCGAGGACCCCGACGTGGTGCTCATCGGCGAGATGCGCGACCGCGAGACCTTCCAGGCGGCGCTGCAGGCCTCCGAGACCGGGCACCTGGTATTCGGGACGATTCACGCCTCCTCCGCCTCCACGACCATCGGGCGTATCCTCGACCTGTTCGAGAAGGAATCGCGCGACCTCGCTCGCCAGGCGCTGGCGTTCAACCTGCGGGCGATCATGTGCCAGTCGCTGCTGCCTTGCCTGGTCGAGGGAGTCGACCGGGTGCCGGCGGTGGAGATCCTGCTGAACAACCCCGCCGCCAGGCAGATGATCGAGGAGGGGCGGGAGTCGGAGCTTGTAGAGGTCATTCGCTCGGCCGAGCACGAGGGCATGCAGGAGTTCAACGGCAGCCTGCTGAGCCTGATCGAGAGGGACTTCGTGGACCCGAACGCCGCCTACGAGGCCTCGCACAATCCCGACGAGCTGAAGATGCTGATGAAGGGTATTTCCGCCTCCCGGACAGGCCGGATGGGGCGGTAGGGGCGGAGCGTTGAGTTTCGGTTTTTCTGCGCGCCGCCGGCCGGGGGGCTGGAGGCCCGGCGCCGTATGGTCAGGACGGAGTGTGAATGGGCGAACTGATGGGATTTGAGGCCTTGGCGGCTTTGCCCGAGGGCGAGCCCTTCTCGCTGGTCAAGGTCCTGGTGATTGTCGTGCTGATGCCCCCCTGGCTCTACGCGGCCAGTTGGACCAACAAGGACGTCCGCGTCGTCCATGCCCCCGAACTGCTGTGGAGCGCCCTAGTGCTGGGGTCGGGCCTGCTGGGGATGATAATCTGGCTGCTGGTGCCCTGGTTCGTGGTGGGGCTGGTGGTGTACCTGGTCCTGGCTGGTGGCGCTATAACGGCCTACGTCCAGACCCGCAACAAGCGCGTCGGCCCGAAGGCCCGGGTGTGGACGGCCGAGCACGTCCGGCTGGTCTTGACCCGCGGCAAGAGCGGGACCGTGGAGCTTGTCGAGCGGCTGAAGCTCTACGACTCCCTGGGCCGGCCCGTTTTTCCGCCCGGTGAGAAGATGGTTGCCGAGCGCCAGGCCTACAACCTCGCCCAGACCTTCCTGCACGACGTGGTGATGTTCCGGGCCAGCCAGGCGGACCTGGTGGCGGCGGGCGAAAGGGCGGGCGTCCGGCTGACGGTGGACGGCGTGGCGCAGAAGCGCCCGCCGCTGGACCGCGAGGACGCCGACACGGTTATCGACTTCGTCAAGCAGCTCGCCAGCATGGACGTGACCGATCGCCGCCGCCCGCAGAACGGCAAGGTCGCCATCGAGGCCGGGGCCGTGCCGCTGGACATAATGGTATCCACCGCCGGGACCACACAGGGCCAACGCATGGTGCTGAAGATCGTCCAGGAGGTGGCCAGGACGAACGTGGACGACCTCGGCCTGCCGCAGGACCAGCGCGACAGGCTGGCTGGGCTCTGCGATGCCAGGCAGGGGCTGATAATCATCTCCGGGCCCGCCACCAGCGGCGTGACCAGCACGCTCTACTCGCTGCTCCGCCTGCAGGACGCCTTCATCAGGCAGCTCGGCTCCCTGGAGGCCAATCCGTCGGTGGACATGGAGAACCTCACCCAGGTTGCCTACGAGGACCAGGCGGACCTGCCCGACAAGCTGGCGTCGCTGCTGCGGCGCGACCCGGACATGGTCATGGTGGACGACTGCCATACCCCCCAGGCGGCGAAGATCATTATCGGCGCCGCCGCCGACAAGCTCATCCTGCTCGGCATAAAGGCCGACAGCAGCCTCCAGGCCCTGGCCAAATGGGTCAAACTGGCCGCCGACAGCCGCCAGCAGGCCGTGGGACTGCTGCGGGCGGTCGCAAACCAGGTGCTGCTGCGAAAGCTCTGCCCCCAGTGCCGCGAGGCCTTCCGCCCGGCCAAGGACCTGCTGGCCAGGTTGAACCTGCCGGCTGAGAAAATCGACAAGTTCTACCGCCCGCCCACCAAGCCCCTGACCGACGAGAAGGGCAACCCCATCGTCTGCCCGACCTGCCGTGGCACCGGCTACTACGGGCGGACCGGGGCCTTCGAGATGCTCGAGATCAACGACGAGATACGCGAGCTGATCCTGAGCAACGCGCCGCTGCAGCGGATCAAGGCCGCCTGCCGAAGGAACAAGATGCTCTACCTTCAGGAGCAGGCCCTGCGGAAGGTCATCGAAGGCGTCACCGGCATCGAGGAGGTGATCCGCGTCTCCAAGGGCAAGCAGCAGTAGCCGTCCTGGATTCGCGGCGCGAACATTAGAGACTCTCGGCACAGAGGCGCAGAGAGGACAGAGAATTAGGAATTGCCTGACCGGAGAATGATTCGATGTTCCTGAATATCATCGTGACGCTGATGATCCTGGGGATCGCCTTTTATCAGGCCATCCATGGCCTGTTCAGCGCGATGATCATGGCGATCCTGACGATCCTCGGGGCGGTTATCGCGTTCACCTACTACGACTCGCTGGGAGCGATGCTGGCGGGGCGGTTGTATGAGTACGCCCACCCCGTCTCGCTGCTGGCGCTGTTCGTGATCCCGCTGCTGGTGGTGCGCGAGCTGTTCGACCGGTTCCTCGGCGGCAACGTTCTGCTGGGCGTCTGGGCCGACCGCATCGCCGGCGGGGCGATGGGGCTGGTGGTGGCGCTGGTCATCGTGGGAATGCTGACCATCAGCGTTCAACTGCTGCCGATGAAGGCGGCGATCTTCGACTACGAGCCCTACGACAGCACGCTGATGGAAAAGGACGGCGGGCCGATCCGCCTTGCGGGGAGGTTCACCCTGGGACTGGTGGGGCGCCTCTCCGACGGCGCCCTCAAGCCGATCGTCGGCGAGGCGAGCTTCGATAGCCGCCACGACGACCTGTTGCTGGAGGCGTATTGCGCCCGCAGCCGCCCGATGGGCGGACGGGCGGGCACCAAGCCCGATGCCCTCGAAGTGGATCGGGCATTCGTGCTCTCGCCCGACCAGCCGGGGATGACGGCGCTGCTCGACTCGGTGCCGGTCTATCGCCAGCCGCTGCTTGACGTGGAAGAAAGCAAGGTCATGGTCGTGCGGGTGAAGGTGAACGAGTCGGCGCGAAGCGAGCGGAAGGGCGATTCCTGGTTCCGCCTGCCGGCCACCCACTTCCGCCTGGTCACCAAGTCCGGGCGGGGCTTCTATCCGGTCGGGTACCTCACCTTCGCGGGCATCTGGCGGCTCAACGGGGCCCAGACCGACGCGCGCATCGCCAAGGTGGGCGAGATCATGGTCGCCAGGCCGGGCGGGCCGACGAAGCTGACCGTGGACTGGGTTTACCGCCTGCCCCGCGCCGAAGAGCCCGACTACGTCGTCTTCCGGCGAACGGCCATGGCGCCGGTAATGGCCGCCGCCGAAGGCACGCCGCCGCCGCAGGGAGCACTCATCCCCAGCCCGGTCAAGTACTCGGCCACATTCCTCACAGGCGAGCGCGCCTGGATGCTCACCCCCCAGCGACTGGCCGTCACCACCAACCTGCCCAACAGGGTTCCCCTGAAGGTCGTCGCCGAAGGTCTCCTCCCCAAGGCGATCAAGAGCTGGACTCACCAGGAAGGTAAGCTGAAGACCGCGCTGATCGTGGGAAGCTGGCACGGCTTGGCCGGGCGTGGCAAGGGCGACTACGTCCGCGAGTACTACGTCACCGGCGAGGGGGTGACCATGGCGCAGGTCACGTGCGACGTGAGGGCCTCGAGCAGGGATCTGGCCGCCCTGCGCGGCATCCGCCCCGTTCTGATGCTCGAAAACGGCCAGTACCTCACCCACCAGGGCGCGATGTTCCTGTACACCAAGGACCGGATCCGCAGCACGTACTGGTACTACGACACGGTCCGTCCCGACGCGCCGTTCGATGCCATGTTCGTTCAGTCGGTGATGGACAACATCTCGGCGGCGGACTCGGTGACGATCTACTTCAGGATCCCCGCCGACAAGAGCATGAAGGTGGTGGCACTCGACTTCGAGGATGTCGCCGATGCGAGGCGGTTACGGGCGTTTCCGCTGGAGCGCCCGCTGATGTGCGTTCCGCCGCGGTAGGCGCCGTCGCCCCGGCCGCTCAGACGGCCTGCTCTTCCAGGCGGACCTTCACCGCTCGCCCGAAGCTGCGCAGCGCGGCCAGACGCTTCCGCGCCAGCGTCGCCTCCATCCGGACGCTGCTGCCGACGAACGTCCGCGCGTCCACCCGGGCGTACCGCGAAAGGTACTCCATCAGCTTACCGTTGCCGCAGTCCGCCTCGATGGTCACCCGGACCTGCGGACCGCGGACCCGCCTGACCACCGCCGAAATCACCTCCTCGGCGTTCTCCCCCGTAGAGGCAGAGGTGGGCAACGCCTCCGGGTACCGACGCGAAAGCACCGTCCGAACGCTCGGGTCGCGCAGAAGGTCTGTCTTGTTGAGCAGCAGGAGCTGGTCCTTCTGCCCGCAGCCAAGCTCCTCAAGCACCTCGCGGACGGCCTCGATCTGAGAGAGCACCTGGGCGTGCGAGGCGTCGGCCACGTGAAGCAGCAGGTCCGCCCCGATGGCCTCCTCCAGCGTCGCCCGGAAGCTGGCGACCAGGTGGTGGGGCAGGTTCCGCACGAAGCCGACCGTGTCGGACAGCAGCGCCGCCTGCCCGTCGCCGAGGTTCCACCGCCGCGTCCGCGTGTCCAGCGTGGCGAAGAGCTGGTCGGCCACCAGCACCCCCGCCCCGGTGAAGAGGTTCATGAGCGTTGACTTGCCGGCGTTGGTGTAGCCGACCAGGCAGACGAGGAACTGGTCGCCGCGGGAGCGGACCAGGCGCTGCTTGCGCCGGTCGATGGCGACGATGCGCCGCTTGAGCTGGGACACCCGCCTCTGCACCAGGCGGCGGTCGGTCTCTAGCTGCTTCTCGCCGGGCCCGCGCGTGCCGATGCCGCCTACCGCGGCGGCGGCCGTGGTCGCCCCGCCCGCCACACGCTCGAGGTGCGTCCACATCCGCCGAAGGCGCGGGTAGGTGTACTCCAACTGAGCCAGCTCAACCTGAAGGCTCGCCTCGTGGGTCCGGGCGTGCGAGGCGAAGATGTCCAGGATCACCTCCGAGCGGTCCAGGACCTTCCGGTCGATGATCTTCTCCAGGTCGCGCACCTGCGCCGGGGACAGGTCGTTGTCGAAGACGACCACGTCAACGTCGTTCTGCTCGCAGCGGGCGGCGATCTGCTCGGCCTTGCCGGTGCCCACGTACAGCCCCGGGTGGACGGCTGCGCGCTTGGCGACCATCTCATCGACGACCTTCGCCCCCGCCGACTTCACCAGGCTGCGAAGCTCGCCCAGCGGGTCGTGGGCGTCGTAGTCGCTCGTCGGCAAAATCACGCCAACCAGCAGCGCCCGCTCCTGCTGGATCTTCAACTGCCTTCGTCTCGGTTCAGACATTCACTCGCCTCTTGGCATTCCCAGCCCCGCAATTATACCACGTCGGCGCCCGCCGGTGGCGCACTCAACCTGCCGTCGGGTGCATTAAGGTTTTGGGGGTACTGACCGCGGTGGCACACCTGCCTGCCGGTCAGGCAGGGGTTTCCAACCTGTGCGCCTGGACAGCCGGCCCGCGTGCACAGGCTACAAGCCTGTGCCACCAGAGCCCCATCCCCAAAACCTCAATGCGCCCCGCCTGCCGTCGTCGGAGGTATTGCTTCTGCGCGGCCAGCGGCTATGGTACGAGGAAACATTCGCAAGGCGTGTCGCGGGGAACCCGACCGGAGCGAAAATGCCGAAGCCGCCGCACATAGTCATCTTCAACCCGGATCACTACCGCTCCGACGTGCTTGGCCACGCCGGCAACCCGGCCGCCGTTACGCCGAACCTTGACCGCCTGGTCGCCACCGGCGCGGCCTCGTTCCGCAACGCCTTCTGCCAGAACCCGGTCTGCACGCCCAGCCGGTGCTCGTTCATGTCTGGCTGGTATCCGCACGTCCGTGGGCATCGGACGATGTTCCACATGATGCGCCCGGACGAGCCGGTGCTGCTACGGGCGCTCCGGCGGGCGGGATACTTCGTCTGGTGGGGCGGCAAGAACGACCTGGTGCCCGCCCAGCACGGCTACGACGACTACTGCGACGTCCGCCACGCCCCGGACCCGCCGCCGCTGCCCATGTGGGGCGACGATGAGTCCTGGCGGGGCGAGAGCGGCTCGGATACGTATTACTCCTTCTTCAAGGGCAGGCTCGAGATTCCCCCCGGCTGCGACCACTACCCCGACAGCGACTGGGCCAACGTGCTGGCCGCGGCAGATTTCATCAGGAACGCGCCGCCCGACAGGCCGCTGTGCATCTTCCTGGCCCTGACCTACCCCCACCCGCCGTACACCGTCGAGGAGCCATTCCACAGCCTGATCGACCGGTCGCAGGTCCCGCCGCGAATCCCCACGCCCGAGGGCTGGGCCGGCAAGCCCAGCATGCTCAAGGGCCTCTGCGAGAACTACAACATGGCCGGCTGGAGCGAGGATCGCTGGCGGGAGCTGCGGGCGGTTGAGTACGGCATGTGCGCGCGGATCGATCATCAGTTCGGCCTGGTGATGGACGCCCTGACCGAGGCCGGGCTCTACGACCAGACGGCCGTGTTCTTCTTCTCCGACCACGGCGACTGGGTCGGCGACTACGGGCTGGTGGACATCAACCAGAACACCTTCGAGGACTCGCTGACCAACGTGCCGCTGATCGTCAAGCCGCCGGCGGGTGTGCCCGCCAAGCCGGGCCTCCGCGACGCCCTGGTCGAGCTGATCGACTTTCCCGCCACGGTCGAGGCGCTCGCCGGCATCGAGCCGGGGCACACCCACTTCGGCCGGTCGCTGCTGCCGGTCATCGCCGGCGAGACCGACGAGCACCGCGACGCGGTCTTCTGCGAGGGCGGCAGGGCCCGCGGCGAGAGGCAGTGCATGGAGCTGGAGAGCACCTCCAGCGGCAACCCGGAGGGGATGTACTGGCCGCGGATGACGCTCCAGAAGGCCGAGGGGCCCACCCACACCAAGGCCGTCATGTGCCGCACCAGGGACTTCAAGTACGTCCGCCGCCTGTACGAGGGCGACGAGCTGTACGACCTGCGGGCCGACCCGCAGGAGCTGCACAACCGTATCGACGACCCGGCCCTGGCGGGCGACCTGGCCCGGCTGAGGGAGCGAATGCTCACCTTCTTCCTCGAAACCGGCGACGCCGTCCCGCACGAGACCGACCGGCGGTGGTGAAAGCCGGCCACACGGAGATAACCCTGCCCGATCCGATGAGCGAGAATGTCACCATCCAGGCGGCCGTGTTCGACCTCGGCGGCGTCGTCATCGACGTCAGCGTCGAGGCGGTGATGGACTATTGGGCCCGGGCCAGCGGGGCAAGCCCGGAGGAGCTGGCCGCAGCCGCCCCCGGCGACACCCGCCACCACCTGCTCGAACTCGGCGAGATAACCATCCACGACTATCACGAGCACGTCGTCGCCATGATCGGCCGCCCGCTGAGCTTCGAGGATTTCCTGGCCGGGTGGAACAGCATCTTCGCCGGCCTGGTGGACGGGATCGAGCCGCTGCTGGCCGAACTGGCCGGACGACTGCGGCTGGTCGCCTTCTCCAACACCAACGCCGCGCACGCCGACGTCTTCCTGCCTCTCTACGCCGACGCGCTGGCGCACTTCGAGCGCATCTTCCTCTCGCACGAGATGGGCGTTCGCAAGCCCGATCCGGCGTCCTTCAGCCCGGTGCTGGAGCACCTCTCCCTGCCGCCTGGCAGCGTGGCCTTCATCGACGACCGCCCCGGCAACGTGGCCGCCGCCGAGGCCCTGGGCATGCGGGGAATCGTCGCCGACGGCGCCGCCGCGATCGCCCGCGGCCTCCGACAGATGGGCGTGCCGGTTGGCGACTGAGCGCCTCTAGCCTGCTTATTGCATGACCCCTTCCGGGTCTATGCAATAAGCACCTTTGCGAGAGACGGTTCTCTCGCAAAGGTTTCGACTCGGCGCTTCGCGCCTCGCTCAAGGCTAGCCCTGAGCAAGAGCGACGTAAGTCGCTCGCGTCGAAGCCCATAGGGCGGATGTCGCACGCGCATCGTGCAACATCCGGGCTAACTCCACTGTTCGAGGATTTCTTGGGCGGCGGCGGGGAGGACGCCGGTGAGTCGGGCCAGGTCCAGGACGGTGAAGCGCGAGCGGATTTCGTGGGCGTGGGTCAGGGCGGCGAGCAGCCGGTCGGGCGGGCAGCCGATGTGCTCGGCGCGGTAAGCGCCGCCGGCGGCGGCCAGGCAGTCGCGTGTGCGCTCCGGCGGGCGGACCATCGCCCCAAGCGCCTGGCGCAGCCTGTCCCACTCGCCGCCCTTGGAGAGCTTCTCGCGCGCGGCGCCCAGCCGCGGGATCTTCTCGACGTACTCGGCCTCGACCTCGTGGGCGATCCTGCCCCAGAACGGTGTGTCGATCGCCTCGGCCGGTTCGGCGAACTCGGGCGACTCGACGACCAGCACCCGCCGGTACAGCTCGCTGGCGATGATCGTGCCGAGCCCCACCTGCCGGCCGTGGAGGTCGTGCGGGGCCCCGTCCACCGACGACATCATGTCCAGGCAGTGGCCGATCAGGTGCTCGGCGCCGGAGGATGGGCTGGAGGTTTCCGCCATGGTCATGGCCGCGCCCGTCAGCAGCAGCGCGGCGAACAGCGCCTCGACGGCCTCGCCCTCGCCGGCCGCCAGCTCGGCGGGGTGGTCGAGGTACATCGGCTCGATGTCCTCGACCAGGGCGACCGACCTGGGGCAGTAGAAGTCGCCGAAGAGCAGGTGGTTGGCGTACCAGTCGGCGGAGCTGACGGACTTGGCCAGGACGTCGCCGAGCCCCGATGCGGTCAGCTCGCCGGGCGCCTCTTGCAGCACGTCCGGGGCCGAGGCGACGATCACCGGTGCCCGGCCGTAGACCAGGCGCTTCACGCCGTCGATGGTTGGGGAGATGTTCGACGAGGCGTATCCGTTCATGCTGGCGGCGGTGGCGAAGCACACGTACGGCAGGGAGTGGTCCATGGCGATCCACTTGCCCATGTCGTTTATGACTCCGCCTCCGACGGGGCAGACCAGGTCGGGGCGGGCGAGCCGCCCCTCCAGCTCGCGTCGGGTGATGTCGTCGCAGCGGGGAGAGACTCCCTCGGCCGGGTCCTCGACGAGCAGCTCGCCGACCTGCCAGCCGGCGTCGGCGAAGGCCTGGGCGACGTCGGCGCCGGCGGCCGCCCGGGTCCGCACGTCCATCAGCACGGCCACGCGCCGCCCCGCCGTGAGCGAGGCGCACGCCGCCGCCAGCCGCTCGGGTGCGTCGGGGGCGTAGATGACCTCGCGGGGCTCGATGTGGTGCCTGCGCCCGCAGGTGCAGTCGAACGTGCTGCCGAAGAGATCGGACTTTTCCACCGCCTGCCCTCTCAGCTCAGTTGAAACGTCATTGCCGCCACCGACAGCGCCGGCAGCTTGGCCGTTGCCTTGCCGCCGGCGACGCTGACCTCCGCGAACGGGTGCGACTTCACCACCTCGCCCTGCTCGAACGAGTTGGCCGAGTCGGCCTGCGGGCCGGTGAGGATCTCCCCCTCGGCCAGGGAGGCGATCGCCCGATCGGCGAGGCGGACGTGGACCTCCGCCGGCTCGTCGATGCTGCGGTTGACGGCGAAGACCTTCAGCCGGTCGGCGTCGAGGATCGCGCCGGCGTCGATGAACTTGGCCGGCCCGTAGCTGGCGCTCTCGTAGGCCGGGCCCGCCACGGCCGGGAGAAGCGAAACCCCCGCCCGACGACGCGAGAACATCTCGAAGGGGTAGAAGATCGACTGGATCAGCAGCTCGTCTCCGCGCGTGATGATCGGGGCGATCACGTTGGCGATCTGGGCGAGGTTGGCGATCTTCACCACGTCGGCGTGCCGCAGAAAGGAGTTCAGGAAACCCGCCACCACCAGCGCGTCCTCCAGGTTGTACACCTCCTCCAGCAGGTGCGGTGCGACCTTGCCGGTCCCGTCGGAGTCGTGGTTCTTGTACCACACGTTCCATTCGTCGAAGCACAGGTACGCCCGCTTGGCGGAGTTTCGCCTGGCCTGGACGAACCGGCAGGCGGCGTCCATCTCCTCGATCTGCCTGTCGATGCTGTTGGTCACGGCCAGGTAGTCGGCCGTGTCGGCGGCGGGGTTGCCCACGTAGCGGTGCAGGCTGACGTAATCGGCCAGGTCGCCCATGTGGCCCAGCACCTGGCGGTCCCATTCCATGTACGTCGGCATCCCGGGCGAGCAGGAGCCGCAGACGACCAGCTCGATGCCGGCGTCGGCGTCCTTCATCATCTTGGCCGCCTGCTGGGCGCGGATCGCGTACTGGTCGGCGGGCACGTGCCCGAGCTGCCACTTCCCGTCCATCTCGTTGCCCAGGCACCAGAGCTTGACGCCGTGGGGCCCGGGCGAGCCGTTGGCTGCCCGCATGTCGGCGTACCTCGTCCCGGCGGGGCAGTTGCAGTACTCGACCCAGTCGCGGGCCTCCTCGGGCGTGCCGGTGCCGAGGTTGACGGTGATCATGGGCGTCCAGCCCATCTTCCGGCAGAGCTTGACGTACTCGTCGGTGCCGAAGTGGTTGGTCTCGGTGCTCTGCCAGGCCAGTTCGCGCACGGCCGGGCGGGCGTCGCGCGGGCCAACGCCGTCGAGCCAGTGATACCCGCTGGCGAAGTTGCCGCCGGGGTATCGCATGGCCGTCATGTCCAGCCGGCGGAGGGCGTCGCAGACGTCGGCGCGGAAGCCGTCCTCGTCGGCGTGGGCAGAGTTGGGGTCGTAAACGCCTTCATAGACCGCCCGCCCGATGTGCTCCAGGAAACCCCCGAAGAGGCGCTCGTCAACGGGCCCGGCGTGGAATTCCGTGTGCAGCGTAACCGTCGTGGCTTGCATTGGGCTCACCTTCCCGGGCGGATCGCATAGGCCGCGGGCCAGCATAGTGTAACCGCCCCGCAGCCGGGGCCAAACCCCAAGCCCGCCGGCGAAAAGGGGCCCAGGAAGTGGCTGTTCCTTGCTCAAGAGGGCCTACAGGCGGGTCGATAGGCTCACAAAGCGGTGCCTCGGCGGTCGAGGCGAGTCGGGCTCGCGAGTGGTAGGGCCGCGAGCGGTTCAGTGAGGATCGAGGATACGAAACCATGGACCAGGACCCCAAACCACAAGGCACGGACGAGCAGGCCCAGCCGCAGGGCGCGGTTCAGGGCGCTTCCCTTCAGACCACGGATCAGCAGGCCGGGCCTAAGTTCCGGTGGTGGAGACTCTTGGTGATCCTGCTGGTCGGCTCGGGCCTGGCGGTCGCCACTTACATGATCGCCCCGAGCATCGCCTGGAGCGAGTCGGCGAGCAAGGAAGTGCTGGTTGACAGCCAGCGGCAGCTCCAGCACGCCGTTTCCGGGCAGGTCAGGCTGGCGAAGGACCTGGCGCGGCTGCGCAAGGAGCATGCCACCGCGCTGGAGAATGTCGAGAAGTGGGAGGTTGCCGACAAGGCCGGCCAGGCCAAGCTCACCGCTGCCAACGAGTCGATCGCCCAGATGTCCGAGCAGCTCAAGGAGGCGCAGCAGGCCGGCGAGCCGCTCAGGGAGAAGGTGGCTGCTGCGGAGCTGGCGCTGTCGGAGGCCAAGACCGAGGCCGAGGAGGCCAAAGGGCGGTCGAAGGAACTGGTGGCCCAGCTCGCCAGCGCCGCGGATTCGGCCAAGCAGCTCTCGGGCCGGCACCAGGTGCTGCTGGCCGACAACGCGAAGCTCAAGTCCGGCATGCAGGCAGGGCAGACTGACGCGGCGAAGCTCAGGGACATGCTGAGCATGCTCGACCTGGGCCCGTCCGACTGGAGCAGCGACCCGTCGGGGCGAGCGGAGATGCCCATCACCCGCTGGGAGCTTGCCCGCTGCCTGGGCCAGCCGACGCTGTCCTTCGCCAAGGGCAGGGTCCTGACGATACGCTGGGGCAAGGCGCATACGGCCCGGACGGTTGACGACGTCGTCACGGACATCAACGGCAAGCCCGCCTGCCGGGAGACCCTCTCCTCGGCGGCCGGTGCACGCCCCTGGTCGCCCTCCCAGCCTGGCCAGTGGCGCCTGAGCAAGGGTGAGCCGGTCCACTATGTGGACCTCGTGGCGATGTTCGGGAAGCCCGACAAGATCGGCGGCAGCGCCGCCCGGTTCCAGGCCTGCTGGACGGTCGGCGCCTGGGCGCGGGTCGTCTCGGCCACGGTCGTGAACGGTGTGGTGACGGAATTCGGCGGACGCGAGACCGACGGCGTCGTCTGCAGCGAGCTGGCCCGCCACCGCAGCGAGGCGTATGAATCGGCGACGCCCGCCGTCAAGGTCAGCACGGCCAGCGCCCGCGACTGCTACAGGCACGCCTGCCGGGCCATCGCCCAGCAGCTCAGGGACGAGGCCAACCTCCTGGCCAGAAACGGGCTTCGGCTGGAGAAGCATTCGGTCGCCCCGTTCGAGTCAGTTGGCGTCTGGATCGCGCCGAGCGACGCGTCCGGCGACGCGATGACCGTAAGGGCGGCAGTGGACTGCACCTGGGTCAAGCAGGACGGCACCGCGACCGAGCAGCGGCGGTACGTGGTCGTCATCTTCGCCGGCAGCGGGGGAAAGCGGGAGGTGAGTGAGTTCGCCGTACTCACGCCGGGGGAATGACGAACGGAGTCTTACGGAACGCCAACGGAGGAGTGGCACGGCGTGGCGGGATAGGAGGTGTTCCGCCACGCCGGCTTTTTGCGCGGCGGGCGGGGGGCCTTCACACCAGGAACTTATCGTCGGTCCTGGCGAAGGCGGCGACCTCCCGGGCCAGGCACTCGTGTCCTGCCCTGCCCATCCGGGCGAAGGTGGCCCTCTTGATGAGCTCCACTGCCGGCTGGTCGTAGGCGTTGACGTTCATCAGCTCGCCCATCAGTGAGGTGACGAACTCGTAGAGGTAGATGAACGCCCCGACCGACTCGGGATCGACGGCGTCGAAGCGGATCGTCACGCTCGGGCGGCGGGCCAGCATCAGGGCGTACTCCATGCCCACCTTCTCGTCGCCCAGCAGCCTCGAGAGCTTCGCCTTGCCCAGGTACGCCATCCCCTCGAACTCCCCGAGTGTATCGGGGATGCGGACGTCGCGCGGGTGCCTGGCGACGCTGAGGAAGACCACCAGCTTGTCCTCGGGGCCCTCCAGGTAGAGCTGCGCCTGGCTGTGCTGGTCGGTGGCGCCCAGTGCCCTCACGGGCGTGGGTCCGGCGAAGACCTGCTCGCCGGCGCGGTCGAGCCTCTTGCCCAGCGATTCGGCCCAGAGCTGGCGGTACCAGTCGGCCAGGGCCGACAGGCGGTTGGAGTAGGGCATCATCACGTGGATGGCCCTGCCGCGGGCGCAGAGCAGGTACTTGATCGCCGCCAGCATGCAGGCGGGGTTGGCTCGCCAGTCGCCGTCGGCGGCGCGCCTGGCCATCTCGGCGGCGCCGGCCAGCAGGGCGTCGATGTCGATTCCGCACATGGCGGCGCTGAAGAGCCCCACCGGGCTGAGCACGCTGAACCGCCCGCCCACATCGGGCGGGACGCTCAGCGTGGCATAGCCGTCGGCCAGCGCCACCTCGCGCAGCGTGCCCTTCTCGGCGTCGGTCGTGGCGACGATCTGCCGGGCGAAGCCCTCGCCCAGCCTCTTGCGGAGCATCTCGCGGACGATCATGAACTGGGCGGCCGTCTCCGCCGTCTCGCCGCTCTTGGATATCACGTTGAACACCGTGGTCCCCAGCCGCCTCCCGAGCAGCGCCAGCACGTCGCCCACCAGCGCAGGATCGACGTTGTCCAGCACGAAAAGCCTCGGCCCCGGGCGCCTGCGGTCGCTCAGCAGGTTGTAGGTGGACGGGTTCAGCGCGGTCTGAAGGGCGATGTTGCCCAGCGCCGAGCCGCCGATGCCGAGCACGACCAGGTCGGTGGTGCCCTTCCGGTATCGGCACGCCATCTCGGCGACGGCGTCGCGGTGGTCGCTCCGGCCGGGCAGGGCAGCGTAGCCCAGATTGCCGGCGTTGATCTGCCCCATTACGGCGCTGTGGGCGGCGGCGAGCCGCGCGGAGATGCCCTCCAGCTCGGCCTGCGAGACGCCGCCCGCCTCGCCGACCGTCTCCGCGGCGGAGTTCTTCCAGTAGAGCTTGATCATGGCAGGTCCTGCCCTGAGCTGGTCCGCATCTAGCTTATGGCCGAAGGCACGCGGCGTAAAGCGGCGAGTCGGCGTTTTCCCCAGGGGGCCATGCGCATCGACCGGGCCGGCGGTCTGTGGTATCATTTGCCCGGGGTGAGCGAATGCTGCCGGACGGCGAAGACAAGGCGAACGACCTCAGCGGCGAGCCAATCTCCGCGCCGGGCTCGCAGCAGCAGCCGCTGACCGATACCGGAGCGACCTCGCTGGTGGACGCCGCGCCCCGCCCGCGGGTGCTGCTGGCGTATCTGGTGGCCATGGTCGGCGGCGTGGTGGGCATTCCCGCCGCCATCATGCAGGAATCACAGCGTTTTTCCGGCCTGTGGCTGGGGGCGATCGTCGTCGCACCGCTCGTGGAGGAGGTCGTCAAGCCCGTCGGCGTCATGTTCATCATGGAGAAACGCTTCCACTGGCTCCGCAGCCGCCGGCAGGTGGTCGCCATGGCGGCGCTGGGGGCGGTCGTCTTCGCCACCCTCGAGAACCTGATGTTCATCCATATCGCCCACCGCGATCCCTCCGCGGCGTACATGGCCTGGCGGTACCTGGTGTGCACGTCCCTTCACGTCGCGGCCTCGACTGTCTTCGGCCTGGGCCTGGCCAGGACGTGGCAGAGGATGCGTCAGACGGGCGGCCGGTTCAGGATCAAGGGGCTGCTGTGGCCTTATCTAGCGGCCGTCGGGCTGCACGCCGCCTACAACACCACGGCGCTGATTCTCGAGAAATCGGGCGTTCTGACCTTCGACTGATTCCCCGGTTGAGCCGGGTCGCCGCTGGAAAATCTCGCCGGCCCTGCTATGATGTCGCCCATGGCGAAACGGAGTTCCAAAGCGAAGCCCTCCGCCCGCCGCCGCGGCCGCTCCGCCAAGCCCATGACCTACAAGGAAGCCGGCGTGGACACAGACGCCGGCGAGGAGATGGTCGAGGGCATCCGCGAGCTTGTCACCAAGACCTACTCGCCCCGGGTGGTGGGGACGCTGGGCGGGTTCGCCGGGCTCTTCAGCCTGGACTTCAAGCAGAAGCTGCTCCGCCGCAACTACCGCGACCCGGTGCTGGTTTCCTGCTGCGACGGCGTGGGCACGAAGCTGAAGGTCGCCTTCATGACCGGCAAGCTGGACACCGTGGGGATCGACCTGGTGGCCATGAGCGCCAACGACCTGGTCTGCACCGGGGCCGAGCCGCTGTTCTTCCTGGACTACGTCGCCGTCGGGCTGCTGGAGCCGCAGCGCATGCGCGACATCATTGCCGGCGTGTCGGCGGGCTGCCTGCAGGCGGGGCTGGCCCTGCTGGGCGGCGAGACGGCGGAGATGCCCGACTTCTACAAGCCCAAGGAGTTCGACATGGCCGGCTTCGCCGTCGGGGTCGTCGAGCGGAGCCGCATCCTAGACTCCAGCAGGGTCGCCCCCGGCGACGCGGTGATCGCGCTGGGCTCCGACGGGCTGCACTCCAACGGCTACGGGCTGGCGCGGAGGGCCATCTTCGAGCGCGCCGCCCTCAAGACTTCCGACCGTCCCGCCGAACTCGGCGGCGCCACCGTCGGCGAAGCCATGCTCCGCCCAACGCGCATATACGTCAAGCCGGTCCTGGACGTGCTCGGGGCCTACAAGGTCCGCCACGTGGTAAAGGCCATGGCCCACATCACCGGCGGCGGGCTGGGAGGCAATCTGCTGCGCGTCCTGGGCGAGGGGCTGACCGCCCGCCTGAGGCGGTCGGGATGGGACGTGCCGGGCATCTTCGAGCTGATCGCCCGCGCCGGGCCTGTGGACTCGGTGGAGATGTTCCGGGTGTTCAACATGGGCGTGGGCTTCGTGATGATCGTCTCGGCCGCTCACGCGGCGCCGGTTATGGCCAGGCTGCGTAAGGCCGGCGAGCGATGCTGGCTGCTGGGCAAGGTGGTCAAGGGAGGCCCGGCGCTGCAATGGTCGTGAGGGCGGCAGTAATGCCCTTTGGCCCCGGGGGGGGGATTTCGTACAATCGCATCCGCCATGCATCGGTGCTTGATACTTATCTTTCTGGCGGGGCTGGCGGCGGGCGCGGGCTGTGCCCGGAGCCAGCCGTTCGTCACCCCCCAGCGGCTCGACCGCGGGCTGGTCATGGTCCTGACCGGTATCGAGGGGCAAAGCCGCCTCAACGAGGACATCTGCCGCGGGCTCAACGACGGCGGCGTCAACTGGGCCATCGAGCTGGTCGATTGGACCGCCCTGCGGGGGGGGCTGCTGCTGAACCTGTGGTCGGAGCAGCGCAACCACCAACGGGCCGAGGAGCTCGCCGACCGCGTCGTGCGTTATCAGGCGTCGCATCCCGGCCGCCCGGTGGCGCTTCTCGGCCAGAGCGGCGGCGGGGCGATGGCCGTGTGGATCGCCGAGGCGCTGCCGCCCGGCGGGCGCGTCGAGGCGGTCGTCCTGCTGGCGGCCTCGCTCAGCCCGGGCTATCAACTGGACGAGGCCCTCACCAGGGCCGGACGCGGCGTCATCAGCTTCCATTCCCGCAAGGACTGGGTCTGTGCGAGCACGGCCGTGACAGGCACGATGGACGGCGAGCACACCCTCTCGGCCGGGCGGGTGGGCTTCGACGTGCCCGCACGGGCGGCCTCCCTGGGCCCGTACCAAAAGCTCTTCCAGGTCGCCTGGCACGAGCAGATGGAGCAGTCCGGGCACGTCGGCGGGCATCTCACCAGCGGCGCCCGCGATTTCGTGGCCCGCTACGTGGCCCCGATGATCCGGTCCGAGAAGTGGGACGATTCGCTCATAAAGGCCGTCCTGGCCGGTGAGGCGCTGCCGCCCGGCGAGGCCGGGGCCGTGGACGCCGGCCGAAAAGAAGGGCTTTTCCCCGACGGGCAGTAGGTTCTGGCCGCGGGACCGGTATAATCGCACCCGCGGCGGCGAGGTGCCGCTGACGGGCAGGATTACGTGTAATGAAGGTCTTGCTTGTACATCCGGAATGGCGGCAGGATGACTTCGGCTTTCGCCTGGCGGCGATGCCCGAGCCGTTGGGGCTTGAGATGCTGGCGGCCGCCCTGCCTGACCACGACGTCCGCATTGCGGACACGCGATGCGGCGACGACGTGGTGGCCGCCGTCAGCGACTTCGCCCCCGACGTGGTCGGCGTGACCGCCCTGACGCCGGAGGTGTACGCCGCCGCCGACATCCTCAAGCGGGCCAAGAAGGTCTCCTCCGAAATCTTCACCGTCGTGGGTGGCATTCACGCCTCCCTCATGCCGGCGGATTTCTTCGTGCCGGCGGTGGACGCGATTGTCGTGGGGGAGGGCGAGGTCGTCCTGGCCGGGCTGGTCGCCGCGCTGGCAGCCGGGGACGGCCTGGCCGGCGTGCCCAACATCATATACCGCGACGAGAGCGGCCAGTTCCGCCCGACCGACAAGGTGATCGTCGAGCAGGACCTGGATACCTCGCCGCTGCCCCGGCGCGACCTGACGGCGGCCCACCGGCAGGAGTATTACTTCCTGTTCGACCGCCCGGACGTCTCCATGGCCACCGGGCGGGGATGCCCGTACCGCTGCAACTTCTGCAGCGTCTGGGAATTCTACGGCGGGCGGACGCGAATGATGTGCCCCAAGCGGGTCCTCGAAGAGGTAAGGACCATCGAGACCGCACACATCACCTTCGTGGACGACAACTTCATGCTCAACTGGAAGCGCGAGGATCGGATCGCCGACCTGATCCGCTCCGAGGGAATCAACAGGCGCTACTCCATGGAGTGCCGCACCGATTCCATCGTCCGCCACCCCGAGCTGGTGAGCAAGTGGGCGGACATCGGGCTCTACGCCGTCCTGCTGGGGCTGGAGGGCTCGGACGAGACACTCGCGTCGGTCAACAAGAGCAACGATCTCGCCACCAACGACCAGGCCATCGCCATTCTCAAGGACCACGGCGTGGTGATCTGGGGGGCCTTCATCGTCGATCCGTCCTGGGACGTGGACGACTTCGCCAGACTCCGCGACTACGTCCACTCCCGCGAGATCACGCACACGCAATTCACCGTGCTGACGCCGCTGCCGGGGACCGACCTGTACCGCCAGCGCGCGCACGAGCTGATCACCGGCGATTACCGCTGCTTCGACTGCCTTCACGCGGTCACCGAGACCCGCCTGCCGCGGGAGGAGTTCTACCGCCAGTACGCCGAGCTGTACCGTCAGGCGGACCTGACGCCGTACTTCGACATGGTCCGCGCCGGGACGCTGACCGTCGAGGACATGCGGCACGGCAAGGAGATGCTGGATTTCATGAGCCGGTGGGAGAACTACGCCGTGCACGACCCGATCCTGGGCCGCTCGCGCGCTGCCCTGGCGGACTAGGGCGGCGCCATGTAGCCCTTCGCGCAGCGCCATCGTCGGAGCATGGGCGAAGACGAACCCAAAATGACGCTCGGCGAGCACCTGGATGAGCTCCGCGGCTGCCTCCTGCGGACGCTGATCGGTGTTCTCATCGGGATGATCGCCTGTTTCGTCTTGCGGCAGTATCTGTGGGCGGTCATCAGCTGGCCCCTGGCGGTGGCGACCCTGGGCAACCCGCCCGCCATGCAGGCCGTCTCGCCCCCCGAGGGGTTCTCCACGCTGCTGAAGCTCTGCCTGGTCACCGGCGCGATCGTCTCCAGCCCATACGGGCTCTACCAGATGTGGAAGTTCATCGGCGCCGGGCTGTACGAGCACGAAAGGCGGGCCATCCGGCGGTACCTCCTGCCAAGCATCCTGCTCTTCGCCCTGGGCGTGCTCTTCTTCTTTGTCATCGTCGCCCCGCTGGTGCTGCGGTTCTTCCTGGTCTTCAACCAGGAGAACTACCGCGCCCCGCCCGATTGGATGGTCGATTGGGTGGGCAAGTACGTCGTTCACACCCCCCCGGACGCCACCGGCGCCGAGCCGCAGTCGGGCGGCGGATTCGTCGAGAGCAGGTTCAGGGTAACCGCCTACGTCTCCTTCGTGGCGGGGCTCAGCCTGGTCTTCGGGCTGGGCTTCCAGACCCCGCTGGTGGTGCTGTTCCTGATCGGCACGGGCCTGGTGCCCATCGAATCGATGCGCAGCTTCCGGCGGTACGTCATAGTGGTGATGCTGATCGTCGCGGCCTTCATCACGCCGCCGGACTGGGTCAGCATGATCGCCCTGGCCGGGCCGATGTATCTGCTGTACGAGATCGGGCTGTTGGCGGCGTCGCTGCGCCGGCGTCGAAAGGCGGCCTGATGGGCCCCGCACGCGCCCGCCGCAAGCTCGCCCGCGTCCTGGAACTGCTGAGGCGCGAGTATGGCCCTCGGCAGTGGCGGCGGTCGGGCTCAGCCGTCGCCACGCTGGTGGGGACGATCCTTTCGCAGAACACCTCGGGCGCCAACTCGGGCGCGGGCTTCCGCCGGCTCTGGCGGCGCTTTCGCTCGTGGTCGGCAGTGGCCGATGCACCCGCCGGCGAAATCGAGAAGTGCATCCGCGTCGCCGGCCTGAGCCGCATCAAGGCCCCCAGGATAAGGAGGATACTCCGCCAGATCCGCGCCGCCGGCGGGTCGCGCCGGCCTTCGCTGGAGTTCCTCCGCCGCTGGCCCGACGCGAAGGCCTACGACTACCTGCTGGCTCTCGACGGCGTGGGCCCAAAGACGGCCGCCTGCGTGCTCATGTTCGCCTTCGGCCGGAAGGTCTTCCCCGTTGACACCCACATTCGACGGGTGGCGATCCGCCTGGGCCTGGCGCCGCCCGGCACGTCGGCAGAGGATGCACAAGAGGCGCTGGGCCCTCTGATCCCTCCGGCCCGGCGATACGAGATGCACGTGCTGCTGATCGCCCACGGGCGGGCGGCCTGCCGCGCCCAGAACCCGCGCTGCGCGACGTGCCCGCTGCTGCGGCTCTGCCCGCATGGGCGAGCGCGGGGCGACTCGCCGCCGGGCTAGTCCGCATTTCTCATAAACCACGGAGCCCACAGAGTTCTCGGAGCTTTCATTGGCTTTATCTCGTTGGGACCCGGTGGGTCATGGAGCCCCCTGTGAATGTTCCTGTCCAGGCCCCATAGACAGAAGAAACAGAGTGTCATTTTGCGAAGTCGGCCAGATCACTTGTAACTGCTTATAAAAAATATAGTTCTGTGATCTCTGTGACCTCTGTGGTGAGATTTCCAGGCTGATCACTGCACGGTTGCACATGGCGAAGCGACACGCCTGCCGTCCGCGGGGGCCTTCAGGACTTGCCCTTCCCGCGTTTTGTGCTTTTCCCCGGGCGGCGTTGGATGGTCTTCTTGCGGCGGAGGACGTGATGGTACAGTTGGGCGAACCGGTGCGCTTCGTCGCGGGCGGCCTGAAGCATCCTCAGGGCCGGGTCGTTGCGCTTCAGCCGAAGCGCCCGCCCGTGGCCATGGACGTAAACAAGCTCCTCGCGCTTCGCCAGCGACAGCAGCGCCGGCGGCGAAGAGAGCAGCTCGTCGAAGGCCGCCAGCGCCGCCGACAACTGCCCCTTGCCGCCGTCGATCAGGATCACGTCCGGGAACAACTCCTCGTCCATGCCCGCCGCGCGGTATCGCCGGGAGACGACCTCGCGGATGGCGGCGTAATCGTCGGCGGCGTCTGCGGCGCGAATCCTGTAGCGGCGGTACGCCTGCTTGAACGGCCGACCGTCGATGAAGCACACCACGGCCCCGGCCGTCTCGCCGCCAGCCAGGTGGGCGATGTCGATCGCTTCGAGCGTCCGCGGCGCCTCCTCGGCCTCCAGCAGCTTGCCCAGCCCGGCCAGCCCCTCGCCCGGGTCAACGTAGAACACCTCCGGCTGGACGTGCTCGTCCACCAGCCCGCGCTTCTGCAATCCCCGCAGCGCCCGGAGCTGGTCGCGCAGCCTGGCCGCACGCTCGAAGTCCAGCTCCCCCGAGGCGGCCTCCATCTCCCGGGTGAGCTGGCGGGCGACGGCCTGGCCCTTCGATTCCAGGAAGCGCTGGAGGTGGCGGATGTCGCGGCGGTAGTCGTCGCGCGAGACCCTGGCCGCGCACGGCGCGCTGCACTGCTTGATGGCTTGCAGGATGCACGGGCGGAACGACCGCCGCCGATCGTCCCCGTCGAGAATCTCCAGCTTGCAGGTGCGGAAGCGGAAGACGCGCTGCATCAGCGGGATCGACGCCCGCAGCTCGTACACCGAAACGAACGGCCCGTAGAGCTTCACGCCCGCCCCCAGCGGCTGGCGGGTGACCTCCACCCGCGGGAAGTGCTCACGCGTGCGAATCTGGAGATACGGGAAGCTCTTGCCGTCCTTCAGGTCCTTGTTGAAGCGGGGGTGGATGTCCTTTACCAGCCGGCTCTCCCGCAGCAGGGCGTCCACCTCGCTGTCGCAGACGAGCACGTCCACGTCGGTTACCAGCTCGGCGATCATGCGATCTATTTCCGGCCCGCGCGACGTCGCCAGGTCCGCCGCCGGCTGGAAGTAGCTCGCCACGCGGCGGCGCAGCGACTTGGCCTTGCCCACGTAGAGCACCCGCCCGGGCGCGTCCTTGAACAGGTACACGCCGGGCTCGGCCGGCAGGGCGGCTGCCTTGTCGCGCAGTTCCGCCAGCACCCTCTCGCGTTTCTCCGCCATGGGCGGTATTATATGCCAACCGGCAGGCGAACCGGCGCTTGTCAGAGGAGCAGGTCATGGCGAAAGGGGCGAAGCGCAAAGGCCGCTCCCGGCGTTTGCTGCTGGGGGCCGGTGGGACCGTGGCGGCGCTGGCCGTCTGGGGCTTCGTGAGCTGCATCCCGCCGAGGTCGTTCAAAGCCGTCAAGAGCCCGCGGGAGGGCAGGGCGATGAACAACACAGTGGCCGTCGTCTACTCCAAGCACTACCAGATCAATCTTGGCGGGCCGGAGCGGATGCACCCCTTCGACATCCGCAAGTACTCCAAGATCTACCTGAAGCTCAACACCGACGGGCTGCTACGCCCCGCGGACGTGTTCGTCCCCGAGTCGGTCAGCCGGGCCGAGCTGCTCCGCGTCCACACGCCGGCGTACCTGGAGAGCCTCAAGAGCTCGGCGAACGTGGCCCGCTATCTCGAGGCACCGCTGGTGGCGGCAATGCCCGCAAAGCTGGTGGACGCCGGAATACTCAACGCCTTCCGGTACGCCAGCGGCGGGTCGATCCTCGCCGGGCGAAAGGCGCTCAAGTACGGCATCGCCGTCAACCTCGGCGGCGGCCTGCACCACGCCAAGGCCGACCTGGGCGAGGGGTTCTGCGTCTATGCCGACATGGCCATCGCCATCCGCGTCCTCCAGGGCGAGGGGCTCGTCAAGCGGGCGCTGATCGTTGACCTGGACGTCCACCAGGGCAACGGCTCGGCCGAGATCTTCGCCGGCGACGAGAGCGTCTTCACCTTCTCGATGCACCAGGGGGACATCTACCCGATCCCGAAGGCCAAGTCCGACCTGGACGTCGAGGTGCCGGCGGGCACCGGCGACGAGGAATACCTCGCCATATTGGCTAGCCACCTGCCGAAGGTGATGGCGGCGGCCAGGCCCGACGTCGTCTTCCTCCAGGCCGGCGCCGACACGCTGGCCGGAGACCAGTTGGGCGGGCTGAGGATGAGCCCGGAGGGGATCGCCCGCCGCGACGGCATGGTCATCGACCGCTGCGTCGAGGCGGGAATACCCGTGATGATGTGCCTGGGCGGCGGCTACAGCGACCGCGCGTGGGAGGCGCAGTACCTCAGCGTGCGGCGGACGGTCCTCAAGTACGGGCTGGCCGGCCAGCGCCCGCACCCGCGCCGAGACCCGACGGCCAAGGAGAGGCTCTATACCAAGTAGCCCCTCCCGAAGAGAAAGGACGGCCACCACATGGCAGCGAAACGATCGGCCAAGGCGCGGCGCCCGTACGATCCTGATGCGGTCCGCTTCATCAACCCCGCCCAGGTGGGCGGGATCGAGACCTCGACCCTGGCCGACGGGCCGGGGCGGGGCGTGCGGATCGCCTGGGTCAACACCGGCTCGCCCCTGCGGTACAAGGTGTTGATCGACCGCGGGCTGGACATCGCCGAGGCGTTCTACTCGTCGCTGTCGCTGGCGTTCCTGTCGCTTACCGGCCCGACCCCGCCCAGCCGGGCGCTGGACAGGGGCATGGAGTGGCTGCGAGGCTTCTACGGCGGGCTGCTTTGCTCCTGCGGCCCGCAGCACGTGGGCGCCCCGGCCGAGGTTGACGGCGTCGAGTACGGCATCCACGGGACGCACTCCAACACGCCGGCGCAGGTCGAGGCGATCTGCCAGCCCGACCCGGCCGCCGGGATAGACATGATGAGCATCACCGGCCTGGTCCGCACGGCGCGGATGTTCGGGCCCAACGTCGAGCTGCGGCGGACCATCCGCTCGGTCCTCGGGCGGCCTGAGATAGCGGTCCACGACGTCTTCCTCAACCGCGGCAACGAGCCCACCCGGCACTGCTGGCTGCTGCACATCAACCTCGGCTGGCCCCTGCTGGACAAGGGCGCGAGGCTGGTCTATCGCGGGCCCGTCACCCCCAGGGCCGGCAGCGAGAAGTGGTTCGCCGACCCGGCTAAGTACAAGGTTGTCCGGGGTCCGGCGGCGGCACATCGCGGCGCCGGCGAGGACGTCGCGTTCATCCAGCCCCGCGCCGACAAGGAGGGGCTCTGCCACGTCGGGCTCGTCAACGAGCGCCTAAGCCTCGGCGTGGAAGTGATTTACCCAGCCAAGCAGTTCCCCCGCCTGGTGAACTGGCAGCACTTCGGCCCGGGGGGGGAATACGTCACCGGCCTCGAGCCGATCAGCGGCGGCATGGAGGGCTGCGGCGTTCCGGCTGGCTCGATAAAGCCGGGCGAAACACGGACATACGATTGCGTCATAAGGGTCTTGGACGATCCGGCCCAGCTCCGCGGTTTCGTCCGCCGATGGGGTTGACCGCCTGCTGCCGGGGCGAGCAGTGCGGCCCCGCGAAATAATGGAAATATTTTTTCCGAATGTTGTGGCTAACCTTCGTCCGACGTATTATCTCAGGCAATTGTAGTAGTTGCTAAAACGACTTCGGGCGGCTAGGCATGAACCCCGGCGAGTCTCCCCCCGCTCGCCACGTGCCGGCCGCCCATATTATTTCCGCTATATGTCTTTGCGACTCATGGGTTTGCGGAGCCGGCCGGCGGCGTGCCACCGCTTCGGTCAAGGCATGCATGAATCCTACTCTATGTGAGTCGGGGTCCGAATCGGGTGGTTACTTCGCCTTGGCGGGAGGCAGTTGCGCCTTTATCTCGGCCGCGGCGGCGGCCGGATCGTCGGTGGCGATGATGGCTGAGCAAACCGCCACGCGCCGAGCGCCGGCGGCCACCAGCTCGCCGACGTTCCCGCCAGAGATGCCGCCGATGGCGACGTGCGGCACGGAGATCTCGGCCAGCACCTCCCTGAGGAAGGCGATCCCCGCG
>CBFCZU010000009.1:0-36229 GCA_965602635.1 uncultured Planctomycetales bacterium
GCTCAGCGCGCGCCGAGTTGCTCTTGTGCGGGGCGCGAGCTGGGCTCCGGCGGCGCCCGGCCGACGGAGAAGCCCACCATGTTGCCTGCCTGGTCCTTGCAGCAGATGATCCCGCCGGCCAGGGCCACGTGCGGATAGCACGTCTTGGGGACGACCTTATCGACTCGGGCCAGCTCGCAGTACTTGCTTGCCGAGGGCGACGCGTCCACCAGCGCCAGCCGACCATTGCCGAACGCTAGCAGCTTGTCGTCACCGGCGGTCACCAGGCACGAGCCATGGCCGAAGCTGCCGCCGCGCCAAAGCAGCTTTCCCGTGGCCAGGTCCAGGCAGTAGAGCTGCCTGTGAACCAGGTACACTCGCCCTTTGTGGATGACTGGGCTGCAGAGGAGGGCGTGGTATTCGGATTGCCATTTCTTCACGGCCCGCCCGGATGAGACCTCGACCAGCTCGGTCCTCTTGCGACTGTAGCTCGAAGTCAGGATGACCTGCCCGCCCGCGGCGGCCGGGGTGGCGAGGCTGCAGGCGTAGTCGGTCCGCCAGGGGTATTCGGCGAGCGTCTTGCCCTCGTGGCCCTTGTCCGCCCGCATGACCACCAGCCTGGTCAGCGTGAGCGTCGCGAGAGAGGAGGTCCCCCCAACCGTCAGGGGGACCGGCCCGGCGGTGTGGCCGGCTGGGCCTTTGAGCGCCGAGACCCAGCGCCGCCGACCAGTCGCCTTGTCGAAGGCCATCACGGTGCCTTGCCCGCTCCCGACCTCCACGATCACCACGTTGCCGCGGATCAGCGGCGAGCTGGTGAACCCATAGTCTCTCCTGCCCTTGCCGACGTCGGGGCGGCGGGCGACCTTGCATTCGTCGTAGAGATTCTTCGCCCAGACCGGCCGCCCGCTGGCCGCCGCGTCCCAGCAGCGCAGGTTGCCGTCGATGCTCAGCGTGTAGAGGCGCTTGGTTGACCGGTCGTAGCTGGGTGTGGACGAGGGGCCGCCGTACTGCCTGGTGTCCCCTGCGCGGAAGCGCCCCTGGTAGCGGCAGCGGTAGCTCTGCTTCCACAGCGTCCTGCCGGTGCGGGCGTCGAGGCACTGGACGGTGTCGGTCCCGACGGGGTTGCCGCGGCCGGTGCCGGTCCAGCCCATCACGTAGATTCGCCCGGCCGCGATGACGGGCGAGGTGCAGCCGGCGCCGACGTTGCGGCCCCAGAGCTTCTTTGGCGGCCAGCCCGCCGGCCGGCCTGAGCTTTCAGGCGTCACGCCGTTGTGGTCGGGCCCGCGCCACTGGGGCCAGTCGGCCCCTCCGGCGGGCGTCGCCGCCGGGGAGATGATCCCCCCGAACAGTGCCGCCGCGGTCGCCAGGGCCGCTGTCGCATGCATCCAAATGTCCTCTCGGCGGATCTGCCCCGCCGCCGGCGCTCAGCGCCTGGCGTAGTTCCGCGTGTTGTCCTCGACCATCAGGCCGGCTTCGAGGCACTTGGCGAAGAAGGGCCCAAGCTTCTGTTCGGGCTTGCCGCCTGTCTCGGCCCGGGCGAGCCTCTCGACCGCGGGCAGGGGGCGATGGCCGTCGTTCCAGTACAGCCCGGCCGTCTGCCACCCGGACCAGCGGCTGTGACTGCCGCGGCGGTCGAGCGGGAGTGTCTCGAGCGTGGCCGTGCCCCAGGTGGTGCGGAAGTAGCGCGGCCCCTTGGCCGGCAGGTCGCTCAGCGGATCGGCGTCGGGCAGGGCGTACTTCGCGGCGGCCGGTTCGTAAACCGACTGGCTCACGCCCCAGCGGCCCATGTCGCGAAGCATGCGCCCCGCCACCCACCGGCTCAGACACGCCGCGTCGTCGTCGCCGGCGCGAATGATGTTCTCGTCGATCCACTCCGTCGCTGGTGCGAGGATCTCCCGGGCCAGCTCATCGTCCATGTCCGCCATCGAGTACGCCCACGCGGCCGTCATCAGCGTGTTGTAGTGAAGCGAATCGTCGCTGCACACGTCGGGCGTGTCGGAACTGGAGTGGTAGCCCAGCGAGGTCTTGCCCTTGCCCAGCCACATGGTCGGGATGCCGCAGTTGGGGTCGGAGATCATGTCGTCGGCGCTGGGCACGAAGTGCCTGTGGCGGATGTGCCATGCGTCGCCGGCCCTGGCGCGCAGGGCCGAGCATATCAGCCCGCCCAAGGCCCAGCCGATGGTCGGGTTGGACAGCGGGCCGTGATGCAGCACGTACGGATGCTCGGGCAGGGCGGGGTCGCCGCCGGCGTCAACGTTCAGCCCGGCCATCGCGCGCCGGCGGAGGTCGTCGTGGCGCGTGGCGAACGACACCATGCCGATGCACTCCTCCGTGGTGATCATCCGGATGCTGTATCGCGGGCGGGCGAGCTTGCCGGCGACGATCAGCTCCTTCAGCAGCCGAAGCGACTCGATGAGGATCGTCACGCCGCTGGTATTGTCGTGCCCGCCCTGCTCGCAGGCGTGGCCGTAGATCCATATCTCCCGCGACGGGTCGGTCCCCTCCAGCACGGCGGTGACGTTCTGGCCCTGACCCTCGTACAGCCGGGACTGGCAGAAGCCCGCCAGCTTGAGCTTCGGGTCATCCGCCAGCCGCTGCCGCAGCCGCTTTCCCGCCGCCGGCGAAAGGCAGAAGCCGGCCATCACCTTGTCGTCGGCGTGGAAGTACCACCCGTCCGGGCCGTCGGACCAGTTGTTGCACCACTTGGTGGTGTCCTCTGTGTATCCCCGACCCTCGCCAAGGAAGTCGCTGACGACGGCAAGGGGCTCGGCGCCGGCGGCCACGAGGAGGCGCTTCATCTCGTGCGCGGGCCTGGCCGTAAGCACGAACTTGCGCGCCACGGCGCGGGGCTTGATCGTCTTGAACTTGTCGCCGTCCACGACGGCGCCGATGGCGGGCTCCTCGGGCGTCGCCAGCGGCCCGCTCCAGTACACCACGGCCGCCTGAACCTTTTCCCGGTCGGCCAGCACTTCCCCGCTCTCGGCCAGCGCCAGCCGCGCCGACGGGCAGTCCCACGCCATGTGCATGATCCAGTCCTGGTAGCGCGTCTTGCCGTCGCAGGGGTAGGGCGCGAGGCGGACGTTCGCCAGCGCGGCCTGGGCCAGCACGTCCCGGGCCATCTCGGCCGACGCCCGCTGGTGGGGCGTGTCGAACCACTTCTCCTGCTCCCACATGGCCTGCAGCAAGTCACGATGACGGCGAACGTCGTAGCCTACCTCAAGCGTCTCCAGCAACGATTCGATCATCTGGTGCCTCCTGCCTGGTGTTCGGCACGGGCTAGTCGCTACTGATCCTCAGCGTCACGATCTTCTTGGGTGGAACCGTCAAGCGGATGGTCTTGTCCCGGGGCGAGTACGTCGGCTCGAGCCCGTCGCCCGCGGGCGTGGTCTCGTCGGCAAGCACGGCCTCGACCGCCCCGACAGGCCAGTCCACCATCATCGACACGTCGATCGCCCGCCCCTCGGGGTTCACCACGCGGGCGATTACGGCCTTGGCATCCTCGCTGCGCTTCAGCGCCGCCAGCAGGACGTTGGGCGGGCCCAGACGCAGGAAGGAGTGCTCGCGCCCGAGGGCGTCGGTCGGCGGCGCGGTGCACCTGCCGGCCTGGGCCGCCAGGGGCGCAAGCAGGTACCGGCTGGTCTCGGCCACCACGTCGGCGTCGCTCCAGAACCCCCCGTGCGGGTACAGCGAGTAGTGCAGCTCGGTCTGGCCGAGCAGTTGCGAATCAACCTGGTCGGTGTACTCGGCGATCCGGGCGAGGTTGCGCATCTGGTGTGCCCGCAGCAGCGTCAGGGCGATGGCCCGGTCGGGTCGGTCGATGACCTCGTACTGGATCAGCCCCTTGTGCATCAGTGCCAGGCCCGCCTGGCCGTCGCTGACGTCCACGAAGCTGATGCTGGGCTGCCGCCCGGTCATCGGCTCGCGCCAGGTGGAGGTGTCCGGCACGTGGATGTCGCGCTCGACCACGTCGTGGGCGGTCCAGGCGCAGGACTTCTCGGCCCCGGCCAGGCCGGTCGGGAAGATCGCCCGCAGGCAGTGGTCGCGGGCGCTGTTCGCGACGGTGGTGGTCACGTCCACCCGCGGGCAGCCCCTGCGCAGCGTGTACACGCTGGTGATGACGTTATCGACGTACTGGCTGCTGCGTTTCTCGCCGTCCGACCGGGCCGGCAGGGCCAGCACGATCTTCGTGCGGATCGACGCCGACAGCGGGCCGTCCTCGACGATCTCCACCTCCGCCGGGCAGCCCAGCGAAAGGACGACCTGCTCGACCTGGCTGTTGGCGCCGGTCCAGGGGTCGCCGATCTCCGAAGTGTCCTCGAAGTGGTTGAGCTGGCTGAACACCCGGCCGGTGGGCTTGTGCAGCAGGTCGATCGTGCCGTTGGGATTGGCCGAGACGCGGAGCAGCTCGTTCTCGATCGCGGCCGCGGCGGGGGCCATCGAGCCGTGCCGCCGCTGGTGCCCGGTGCCGCACTCCACGCGGTAGCAGCGGTAGCCCATGGCGGGAATTCCCTTCGCCGCCAGGTACAGCGTGTGCCGCCGCACCGGCAGCCGCAGGGGCAGTTCGCTGGGCCGCTGGAACGTGGCCTTGTCCTCCACGGCCGAGACCTCCTGGAACGCCACCTCGCGACCGGACGGGTCGAGAATGCGGTACGAGGTGATGCCCCAGTCGAGCGGGAAATCGACCGTCGCCCGGGTCACCTCGTCGCGGTCGGCCGAGGTCGGGTTGAACACCACCAGGAAGATGTCGCGCTCGCCGCCCGAGGAGGTGTCGATCCGCCGGACGACCTGCTCGATGGCCCTGCGGCGGACGCTGCCGGCGATGGTCTGGATCTTCTCGTTCCGCACCGCCGTCTCGTGGTTGATCCAGTCCATGCTGCCGCCGTTGAGCGAGTCGTGCGCCTGATTGGCCAGGAGCAGCTTCCAGGCTCGATCGAGGTAGAAGGCGGGGTACTCGGCCCCGAACGACCAGGCGACGGCGGCCCAGGGCTCGGCCCAGCCGAGCAGCTCGATCTCGCTGCGGCGGTGGGCCTGGCGAATGTCCGGGCGGTTGCCGAGAACGTCCGTCAGTAGGTCGGTCCACACGCCCTCGTGCAGCGTGTGCCGCATCTCCCCGCGCAGCACGTCGAGCTGGAGCTTGCTGCTCTCGATGTGCCGGCGGACCAGCGAGACGTATTCGGGAAGCGAGGAGTGGACCAGCGCGTCCTTGCCGAAGGCCTTCTGGGCCTGCTCGACGATCCTGATCTCCGCCTCGTGCGGCTCGACGCTGTCGTCGCACTGCATCGCCAAGGCGTAGGGCGTCTGCGTGCCGCGGATCTCCTCGCTGTCGAGCTTTAGGAGGCTCTCGGCGACGTTTTCGGGGCGGAATCCCCCGGCCGCCTCCAGGACGTAGTAGCATGTGGTGGACCGCCCGTCGCACAGCCGCACCGGCAGCCCGCCGTCCTCCCAGTGGTGGGTCATCTGCGAGTTGTCGCGGTCGTGCACCACCGGGCGATACACGAAGTAGAAGAAGTTCGCCCGGGCGTAGTCGCCCAGCCGGAAGCCCAGCACCCGCGAGCCGTCGGGGCCTTCCCACCAGTACTCGGCGTTGGGGCAGACCTTCCGGCTGATGCCGCGGTAGAACATGGCGCTGTCCAGGCCGAAGTTACGCAGTATCTGCGGCATCTGAGACGGCTGGCCGTAACCGGCGGGAGTGTAGCCCACGTCCATCCGCGGGCCGAACTGGGAGCACACCTTCGCACCCATGAGGAAGTTGCGGATCAGCGACTCGCCGCCCACCATGCTCACCGCCGGGAGGGTGTACCAAGGCCCGATGAGGATTCGCCCCTCCCGGATGCGGTCGATGAGCCGCTGGCGGCTGTCCGGGCGGGCCTGGAGATAGTCCTCGAGCAGGATGCTCTGGCCGTCGAGATGGTAGTGCTTGTAGCGATCCTCGCGGTCGAGAAGGTCGAGCAGCCCGTCCATCATCTCCGCGAGCAACATGCGGGTCTCTTCGAACGGGAACCGCCACTCCCGGTCCCAGTGCGTCAGTGAGATCAGGTGGATCTTGTGCTTCAGCTCTGCCATGGGTGCCTCGCCTTCGCCGTTGCGAAATGCCTTGGACCGGTCATTCTGCCAAGGCGGCGCCGATTTTCAACCAAAACCGGCGGCGGGCGCGCGGTCGGGTGCCCCCGCCGGGTTAAGGCCTATTCCGCCGGCCAGGTGAACTTGATGTCGTCGAGGTAGATGTTAAGCTCCCCGTCGCCGTAGGGCGCCCCGTTCGGCCGGGTGGCGAACAGCGTGATCATGTCGATCCACCCGCCGGCCAGGTCGGACAGGTCCACCTCGCGGCGGTACCAGCCCTCGTTCGCCTTGCCCTTCAGCGATGGGCTGTGATACTGGCCCACGTTCTCCATGAGGATGCCGTCTGCGTCCTTAAGCCTCGGCCTCTTCCGCCCGGCGGGCATGACGATCCGCAACTGGATCGCCAGGTTGTCGTAAACCGAATCCTTGCAGCGGACGTCGTAGGAGAACTTCATGCCCTTGACGATGGGGATCACGTCCCAGGTGGAAAGGAACCTGTACAGATGGGTGAATGAATTTCTCCCGCGCTTCCCGAGCTTCCGGTTGACCTTCATCATCGTCTTGCCGCGGGTGGGCTCGACACCGTCCTCGGCCCCGACCAGGCTGACGTGCTTCTTGAGGGAGCAGGTCCTGCCTGCCGGCTCGAGCCTCTCCTCGGCTATGCGGTACACGACCTGGCCCTTCTCGACGGCCCTCCGGCTGGCCAGCTCCGCACCGAGGTCGTAGGGCTTCTTGGGGTTGGCGGTGATCTTCCCCTTGCGGTCCACCCGGCACAGCCGGGCGGTCTGGCCCTCGACTTGCACGACCAGGTTGCCCATGCTGACGTGGACGATGTTCAGCCCCCAGGCCTTGACGTGGTCGTCGTAGTGCAGGTGGCCGTGGAAAATCCACTTCACGTCGGGGAAGCGCTTCAGCAGCCCGATCAGCCGGCCGCGGGTCTTCAGCAGATAGTACGGCGTGTCGTAGTGAACCTGCTCGATCGGCTCGTGCAGGAAGATGAAGGTCAGCTTTCCCTTGTTGGCCGTCAGGTCCTTCTCCAGCCAGGCGAGCTCCTCGTCGGGCAGGACGCCCAGCTCGACCCGCCGGCGTCCCTTGGCGGTCCTGATGCAGTTGGCGTCGAGTGAGACGAAGTGGCACCCGCGGTAATCGTACGAATAGTAGAAGTGGCGGTCGTTGCCGTCGCCGGTCACGCCGGTGACGACCCCGGGATACAGGGCGTCCAGCCAGGCCTTCTTGCCGTCGCCGTCCAGCTCGTGGTTGCCCATGCTCATAAGAACCGGCGGGCAGCCTTTGACCGAGGCGATGGTCTGGGCGAACTTGTCCATCTGGCGGGTCTGTTTGCCGTCCTTGCCGTCGGGCCGGAGGCTCTTGCCCGTTCCCAGGTCGCCGACGGGCACGCCGAAGCTGGCCTTTGCGGCGACCCAGCCGCGGAGGCAGTTGGCCAGGATGCCGTCGCTCCAGTTGTACATGTAAATGTGCGGGTCGGCGATCACGCCGAAGCACCATGGCTGGTCGGCCTTGCCGGGGTGGGCGGCCAGGAGCTTCTCGAAGTGCAGCGTCAGCTCCAGCCTCGGGCCGCTCGCCGGCGCCGACGCCGCCCCGGGAGGCTTGCCCTCGCCGGCCCCGGCCGCGGCCATAGCGCACGCCAATACGAGACCACAGACCGCTCGCTTGCTCATAGGGGCATCCCTCTGGGCCGATTGCCCGGGCGGATCAGGCGTTGGCCTTCTTCCATTCTTCCACGAGCTTGTGTGAGGCCGGGCATACCGAGCATCGCGGGTTGCTGCACAGCAGGGCGGCCGGGTCTGCACGCACCAGCTCGACCGCGACGTTCAGGCAGTCCATGGCGTCGAACTTCAGGGTGTCGGCCTCGCCCACCTTGCAGTGGTGGATCAGCCCCCGGCGCTCCAGCTCGTCCTGCACCGCGGTGAAGTTGGCCGAGTCGCCCGGGTTGTCCACCGGCGGCACGACGTGCTCCTTGCCCTCGTAGTCGATGAGCGTCAGCGGCTTCTCGTAGCCGCCGTAGGAGACCTTGCCCAGGTACGGGGTGCGGGCGATCGCCTCGCTGACGTGCACCAGGCTGCAAGTGGTCAGGTGGCAGCCGATCATGATGATGTCGGCGCCGGCCTCGGCCGCCTTGTGGAAGGGGCTGTTCACCCCCAGCCCGGAGGTCTTTTCGTGCCCGGCGAGGAATTCGTCCCGCCGCTTGCCCCACGCCGCGACAGAGTGGGTCGGGTGCATGCTGCGCTTGACGCCCTCGCTGCGCCGGAAGGCCTCGGTGATCAGCCCCACCCGGCTGGGGGTGCGCCTGATCTTGAAGATCCCGTCCGCCCTCGGGCTGGAGAAGACAGGCAACAGCAGCGTGCCTTCCTCGCTGACGACCGACTTGAGCATTCGGACCAGCGTCACCACGCTGCCCTCGACCCTCCCGATAGCCTGGGCCGAGGAATGCACGATCAGCGTCTGCCCGGCCCGGATGCCGCAGGAGGTCCGCAGGTCTTCGCAAAGCTCATCGAACGTCCACACCTTTTCCATTTCTGGAGTCCTCACCTTCATTGGGCCGTGTACCGGCGGTTCGCAAAGCGTCTATGAAACGCGCGCGGGGGGCGATTGTCCAGAGTTTATTGGAGTGGGCGACGGCCGCACCGAGGCGGGAGTGAATGCTATCCGTCCATGCCGGCAAGGATGTTCAGGGCGACTTGGCCTTCGTCTTGGGGCGCCAGCGCCGCCGCCTGAGGATGAGGACAAGCGCCCCCACTGCCAGCAGTCCCAGCGTGGCCGGCTCGGGCACCGGCGGCTCGGCCAGCCCTCCGGGCGGTGTGGTGTAGTGGTTCGACCAGACGATATAGTCCAGCCCGTCCACGATGGCGTCGCCGTTGAAGTTGGCGTCGGCCCAGCCCAGGCCGGTCTGGGAATAGTGGTTCGACCAGATGGTGTAGTCCAGCCCGTCCACGTAGCCGTCGCGGTTGGCGTCGCCGTACTCGATGCCGATCTTGACGTGGAGCAGGTCGTCGGCGTCTGCCTGATCGACCACGTCGTCGCCGGTGAGGTCGTACCACAGGTCGGCGCCGCCGCTGTGGATTTCGGCCATCAGGGCGTCGATGTCCAGCACGTCAACGCTGCCGTCCTTGTTGAAGTCGCCCGTCTGCGGGCCGGGCACGCCGGCTATCTGGGTGTTGATCCAGGATGCATAGAAGCTGACCCGCACGTCGTGGCCGATGTCGCCGTACTCCGGCCAGTGGGTCGGATCGTTGTAGGGCAGGGAGACGTGAATCCCGGCGATGAGCAACTGCCCCCCGGATTCGATGAACGTCGGCCCGCCGGAGTCGCCGTCGGCGAACATGACTTCCTTGTCGGCCCCCAGGGTGCCGAAGACCCCGGTGCTGCCGGGCGGGTCGAAGTCCATCTGCAGGTGGTGGACGCTCTGGGGGTCGGCGTAGATCGAGTCGATGCGGTTGTACCCGTAGCGGTTGGTGCCTTTGGGGTAGTTCAGGTCGCCGCCGGGGCCGACGTTGTCGCCGACGCCGCTCATTCCGTAGCCCAGGAGGATCCCCTCCTCGCCCGGCTCGTCGCTCGCGTCATACAGCCCGTAGCCGGCCATCCCGGCGTCGGCGCTGAGGCGGACGACCGCGATGTCCGCCATGCCGTGAATCCATTTCTCCTCCAGGCCGTACACGTGAGGGCCGTCGGACAGGTGGAGGGTGAATGTCCCGCCGGTGATGTCGTTGGCGCAGTGCCCGGCCGTCAGGACGTACCAGGGGTCTATAAGCACCGCGGTCGAGCCGCCGACCGTGTTGAGATACCCCACGCCGTCGTAGGGCGAAGGCGCGACGACCTCATGCAGGTCCGGGTCGTCGCTGACGACGATTCCCAAGGACGGCTCCGCCGCAACCATGAGCACTCCCGGCAGGAGCAGTGCCAGGAGAATCCTCCTAACCTCTGAACTCATGTATACTTCCTCCGTGCTCCCCGGCGGCACCATGACACGTATCCTCCTGCCGCCGGATACAACTTGAGCGCGTCACACCATACATTCTACCGCAGTTTTGCCCTTATCCGCCCCTCAACTTCGGAAAATCTGTCGGCGGGCAAGCTCGCCGCCGGCGGCTTACTTGCAGGCTGGCGGCGGAACCCTTGCGTCGCCCTGGGGTTCTGTGAATGGAAGACTGTTGCTTGTCTCGCGGCCAGCCCGGTGCTAGCATCTGGATCAACCAGCCTGCCTCCGCCGTAGCCGCGGCCGTGCCGCGAGCCGAGGTGCCCACGACGTACGTGGTCGAGACACAGACCCCGCCCAATCTCGACGGCAGGCTGGACGACGCCGCCTGGAGCCTGGGCGTCCCGCGGGAGGTGTCGGCCGCCTTCGCCAAGATGCGGTGGGACGTGAGCATCCCAGCGTTCTCCAACTGCTCGCTGGACAACAACCCGGGCAACGGCGAGGTCACGGCCGACAAGTGGGGGCTGGTGACGGTCAAGGCCGTCAAGGTCAACAAGGGCAGGAACCGCATCGTGATAAGTAAGCCCTGACGCGCCCACCGGCGGAGCGCTCGTTTTTGGGAGAGGAGTTGCTGCATGGCTACCAGGCTTGAGGAGCCCGGCCCCTACACCGAGTTCCCGGACGGCTACTGCCAGGCCGCCGGCGGGGTGATCAGCTCGGGGCACGTCCGCCCGACGGCAACCGCGCACTGGGCGCGAGACGTATTGATCGACGCATCCCGCGGCGCGGCCGATCGCGGCAGGGCCTTTGCCGCACTGGTGACGTTGATCGAAGGGCAGATCACCGAGCGCTGCCCCGTACCGGGGCTGGTCGAGGATGCGCGCGGGACATGGGGTTGGTCGGTGGGCAACACGGGCGGCACCGGGCCGGCGCCGAACATGGAGGACTTCGTCGGCACGGCCTTCATGCAGATCTTCCGCCACGACTCGCTGCGCGATCATTCCGACTGGCCGGAAGGGCTGCTGGAGCAGCTACGCCAGAGCATCATCAAGGCCATGCAGTGCTCGCACAACCGCCGGGTCCGCGTCAGCTACACCAACCCGCTGGCCATGAGCATCGAGTGCTCTGCCCTGGCGGGCGAGGCGTTCGGCATCCCCGAGTTCGTCGAGTTCGCCCGCGAGCGCCTGGCCGAATGGATCGCCTTCACCGAGCGGGCCGGCACGTTCGAGGAGTTCAACTCCTCCTGCTACGGCGGCGTGACCATGCCCCACGTGGCCACGCTGGCCGAGCACGTCGAGGATGCGGACATCCGCGAGAAGGCCCTGTACATGGAGCGGAAGTACTTCGATCACATATGCGACTTCTACCATCACCCGACGCGCGAGGCCTGCATGCCGCGCTCGCGGGCCTACCACGACCGGTTCGCCGGCACGTATGTGGTGAACTATCTCAGCGTCATTCTGGCGAGGCGGCGGCCGGGGGCGTTTGGGGCACCGACGAGGCTGCCGGCGCTTCAGGAGATTCAATACTCGCACGCCACGGACGAGCAGATCGACCGGCTGCTTGAAACTTTCGCCGAGCCGCGGGAGACGCGGGTGTTCGCCGAGTGGATCGGGTGCGACCACGTCGGCCGGTTGGGGCAGGCGCCGCCGCCGGCGGCGGGCGAGCCGACGCGCCGGCGGCAGCTCGTGGCATGGCGCACGGGCGAATTCTGCATCGGGTCGGTCAACGAGATCGACTCCTGGGAGCAGCGCCAATCGGTCGGCGGCTACATCCGCACCCCCGACGGCTCGGCGATGGTGGCCTGGAAGCCGCTGATCTCGGTGGAGGGCACCTTCATCGACGAGCAGAAGCGGCGCTGGCCGACGCTGATGTACTTCAACCTCTGCTCCGGCCAGCGGGGTGGGGCGGTCCTGGCCGGGATGAGCGGAATACCCATCGACGGGCCGTGGCTGGCGGGCTCGCACTGGCGCGAGAAGGTCGCCGGCGTCGTCGAAGGCGTCAGCGTCGACCTCGGCTTCGACATCGACGGGATCGATCCGGGCACCGAGATGCCGCAGGTCGTCATGGGCCGGCCCTGGCGGCTGGACGTCGGCAGCTGCACCGTGAGCCTGCTCGTCATGGGCGGGCACGTGGGCGAGACCCAGGCCGAGCCCGTCGTGCGGCGGAGCGACGGATCATGGCGGGTCTCGCTGCTGCGGAAGGAGGACTTCACACTGGACTGGTCGGACCCGCCTGAGGTGGGCCTGGCCTTCGTGCTGGACATATCGTCGGCCGGCGAGGCGCCGGAGATCGGCGAAGCGTCCTGGAGCGTCTCCGGGACGAAACTGGACTGCGCCGCCACCGTCGGCGGCAAGCGGCTGACGCTGCGGTACGATCCGCCGGGCATCGCCGAGCTTACCCGCCGGGCGTGCTTCTTCGACGTGACGGATGCCTGAGGCCGGCGAACGGGAGCAGGAATGAAGATCTATATCCACACCGACCTGGAGGGCGTCACGGACCTCGTCCGCGCCGACCAGATCCCGCCCGAGAGCGAAGATTACCGCCGCTGTTGCGAGAACCTGATGCTCGACCTGAATGCGGCCGTGGCGGGGGCGTTCGAGGGCGGCGCGACACACGTTACGGTCCTCGACAGCCACGCCGGCGGCGGCAACTTCATCCTCGACGCGCTCGACAAGCGGGCCTTCAACGACACCAAGCCCAACGGCAAGTGGTGGGGGCAGCTCGACGAGAGCTACGACGGGACGTTCTTCATCGGCGCGCACGCCATGGCCGGGACGATCAACGCGTTTCTCGACCACACCCAATGCCCGCGGAGCTGGTACAACTACTATCTCAACGGGCGGAAGCTCGGCGAGCTTGCACAGTGGGCGGCCGTGGCGGGGAACTTCGGCGTGCCGATGCTGATGGTCTGCGGCGACGAGGCCGCCTGCGCCGAGGCGCGGGCGTTCTTCAACCCCGTCGAGACGGCCGCCGTCAAGCAGGGGCTCGGGCGCAACGCCGCGCTGGGCTACCCGCCCGCCGAGGCGAGGGAGCGAATAGCCCAGGGCGCACGCAAGGCGATGTCCCTGGTCGGCAAGGCCAGGCCGCTCCGCCCAATCAGCCCCATGGAGGTCAAGCTGGAAATGTGCCGGTCGGACATGTGCGACGAGATGCTGGCCAAGTGGCCGGAAGCGGAAAGGATAGACGCCCGGACGATCAGACGGACGACCGCCGACCAGTTGGACATACTTTTCTGACGGCCGGCGCCGGGCTCGACGCCGCGAAATGCCGAGGCGGCTTGCGTCGTGCGGCGGCTGGGATATGCTGTTTGCCTCGCGTTGGAGTGATTGTGTCATAGACCCGTCTCGCGAAAGGAGACCCACCGTGCTTGAGAAGCGATTCTGTCTGGTGGTGGCCGCCGCATGCCTGCTGGCCGGGGCCGCCAGGGCGGACCTGGTGACCGCCCGCATCGGGCCGGACACCGCCGCGCCAGGCCGGCTCACCATCACCGGCGACGGCGACAAGCAGGCTTGGAAGGTCGAGGTGGACTTTTCCGCCCTGCCCAAAGGGGCGACGGTTTACCGGGCCTATCTCCACGCCCGGCGATCCGAGCCCGTCACCGGGCGGGAGGACTGGGCCCTGACCAGCATCGAGATCACCCCGCTGGGGCCCGAACTGGCGGGCAAGCAGACGTCCCTCAAGCTCGTCGGGCCGTGGTACGACCGCTTCGACGCCACGGAGGCGGTCAGGAAGATCGTCACGTCGCCCGCGACGTGCAGGGGCTTCTCCATCGACGCCTTCCCCAAGCTCGACGCCCGCAGCATATACCTGCATCTGGAGTACGAGGGGAGGGCCAAGGCCCCGACCAAGCAGCCCACGGGCCTGCGCGTCCTCCACCGCGCCGGACAGACCTTCATGACCTGGGCCGAGGTCGATAAGCGCGTCAAGGGCGAGCAGGTCACCTGGGGCGTGCTGAAAAGGGCGCTCGACGAGGCGGACGCCAAGGGCGCGGTTCGCTATCGGGTGTATCGCCACACGGCCGCGATAACGGCAAGGAACGTCCACCAGGCCCAGTGCCTGGCCGATGTGAAGCCGCTGTCGTGCTACAACGTCGACGGCCGGTCGGTCGAGCGGCTCATCTCGATGCACACGCGGCGGGTCGTCAGGGACATCCCCTTCGCCCGCAGGATCGCCCTCGGCGGCTACTTCGGCCGGTACCGGACTGACATGCCGAAGATGGACGAGGTTAGCGTGGACCGATTCGTCATCGACGGTTCCGGCAAGCCGCTGCCGCTCGGCTCGGGGCTGTACGTGCACAACCCGCCCCGGGCGGGCAAGGCTTACTACGCGGTGGCCACGAGCGTGGACGGCGCGACCAACACGGTGGACTTCTCGCCCGCCAACGCAACGGCCACGGCGCTGGCCGAGACCGTCGGCGTCGGCGAGCCGGTGTTCCAGGGCCCGATCGACCTGAAGGTGCTTTACGACTACCCGGGCGAGCGCCGCGGCTACGTGCAGTGGACGGGCCCGCCGCTGTCGAGCCTGCCGAACCGGTACTACAACTGGGCGGCTTACGTCCCGGTGGATCGCCCCAAGCCCGTGCCCCTGCGGGTGTACCTCACCAAGGAGCGCTACCGGCGTCCGCCGGTGAGGCACCGCCGCGACACGATACTCATCTCCGGCCACGACGGGCCGGTCTGGTCGTTCTGGTACGGCTACCACGAAGCCCTGGGGACGCTCAAGTCGTTCAAGCAGGGCAGGGTCGAGCCGTACACGAAACGGCGGCTGTTCGCGTTCATCGACTGGGTGATGAAGGAGTTCGACGGCGACCCCAACCGCCTCTCGGCGGTGGGGGGCTCCGAGGCCCTTCACTACGGCGTCAAGCACGGCGACAAGTTCGCCTACGTGCTGGCCGACCGGCCCGACCCGAACCCCAAGGTCACGCCGGGCTCGGTGAGGGTTCGGAGCTACCGCTTCCGTCCCCCGCTGCCGCAGCGGGAGCACGTATGGGGGAAGGTCGAGTGGGAGATCGCCGCCGACACGGGCAAGCCCGCGTGGGACGAGATGGACCTCATCAGCCACGTCCGGGCCGACCCGAAGCGTGAGGTGGCATTCCTGTCGATGGGCCCGGCGTCGATGTCGGCCCCCTGGCCGAGGCAGGTGGAGTTCATGAAGACCCTCTGGTCGGCGAAGCAGCCGTTCTGCGCCAGGTTCTACTGGGGCGGCGGTGCGCACTTGCCCGTTCCCGAAGGCAAGGTGGGGGCCAAGACGGCCTTCGACTTCGCATTGAATCTGCCCATGCTTGCGCTGCGGAACAACAGCAACGACCGCGGCCTCACGCAGGCGCCCTTCGCCGAGGCCAAGGCCGGCTACTGGGGCGGGGGGCGGATCGCCGACGGGCGCCGCTGGGTGGCCGACTTCGTGGACGAACCCGACCGCTTCGAGATCACCATTCACGGCGGCGGGCGAGTCACTTACGCCGGAGGTGGGGCAAGCGACGTGACGCCTCGACGCACGCGGAAGTTCAGGCCCGCCCCCGGCGAGAAGTTCAAGTGGGAGAACGTGCCGCTAGGGCCCAGGTCAAGGTACAAGCCGCAATCCGGCGAAGTCGTCGCCGACGAAAACGGCCTGGTGACGATACCCCAGGTCAGCTTCCGCGACCTCAGCCGGCTGAAGGTTTACAAGGCCAACTAAGCGCTAAGGAGCCAGTAATGCGCACTTTCGCATATCCGCTTGTGGCTGCGATGCTGCTGGCCGTGGCCGCCCCGGCCGCGGGCGACTACCTCACCGAGCGATGGGGCAACGACCCAACCTGCCGCCACCGCGGCACGGTCACGTACAAGGACCGCGTTCTCACCTTCGACCTGTCCGCCGTGCCCAAGGGGGCGAAGGTGTACCGGGCAGTCTTCAAGCCCACCGTCAGGCGCCGCGGCCACGTGGGGACGGTGGAATTCTGCCCGCTCCTGGAGCGCCCCGACAAGGACGAGGACGAGCCGCGCCTGGGAGCGCCGCTCAAGCTTCGCCCGCCCCTGTACCGGACCTTCGACGCGACGGGCCTGGTCCGCCGATGGCTGGCCGATCCGAGTAAGAACCTGGGGCTGTACGTCAAACGGGCCCCCGGCGTGCGCGCCAATAACGTCGTCCTGGAGGTTTCCTACGAGGGGCGTGTCGCCGAGCCCGTCCCCGCCGTCACCGCCCTGACCGCACTACACCAGGCCGGGCAGACGTTCCTGACCTGGAAGGAGATCGAGGACCCTATCGGCTCCGACGCGCCGAAGTTCGAGGACTTCCACAACCGCATCGTCGCGGCGCGGAAGAAGCGATCGGTCGTGTATAACGTTTACCGCAGCAGCAAGCCCATCACCCCTGCGACGCTGGGCGAGGCGGAGCTGGTGACCGAGGTGCCGGAGATCCTCACCTGCTGGAACCTCAAGGCCGTCTCCAACACCGAGCATCCCAACCAGGGCACGCCGACGATGAGGTCTTTCCTGCGCCCTGGCTACAACAACGCCCGCAACCACGTCATGACGCGCTACCGCATCATCGACGGGGGTGACCCGCTGCCGAGTGCGACGGCCCTGGCGGTGATTACCGTCACCAAGCCCGGGCGGCGGCACTACGCCGTGACCGCGTCGGTTGACGGAGCGGAGGCCGTGCGGGCGCTCGGCGCGGGGGCGGCGCTGACCAAGGCCGTCGATGAAACCACCGGCAAGTTTCCGGCGATAATCTACCAGCGGTCCATCGGCAAGCTCGGCAAGCGGTCGCGCCGCGTGGACGTGTACAACTCCTGGATCGGCCCGCCTTACCACAACCTGCCCACGCAGTCCGAGACGTACATCGTCCGATGGGAAAACCTGCCCGAGGCCACCAGGGAAAAACCCATCCCGCTCTGGGTCGTCTGCGGCACGTACGGCTCGACGGCCGCCAACATGCAGAACCCCGGCTGGTACGGGGCGAGGAGGCACCTGGCCGGGGCGTTCACGATCGGCCTGGCTGAGGGTTCCCTCTGGCAGGGCTTCCATGAGTGCATGGGCACGCTGAGGAGCTTCGACCAGGGGGTCGTGCACAACTATCCGCAGCGGCGGGTGCTGGGCGCCGCAGCCTGGGGGGTGTGGAAGAAGGACTTCTTCATCGACCCGCAGCGCGTCTACTACTGGGCCCAGTTCGGCTCCTGGGCGCTGCGCCACGGGGACGCCTTCGCCGTGGTGATGTCCAACGGGTACGGCAACTTCGCCGCCGGCAAGGAGGTGCAGAAGCACCAGAGCAAGTGGGGCCCGGGTTCCCTGGGCAGCAAGAACTGGCTCGGCGTGCGGCAGTGGGAGTACATCAACCTGGCGAAGTGGATTCGCGAGAACCCCACGAAGGAGCTGCCGTACTGGCTGTGCTGGCCGGCGTACGGGGCGTACCCCAGCCATACCATCGGCGACTTCGGGTTCATGCCCTGGCCGGACACTTTCCACGCCATGCACAGCACCAAGCGCGCATTCGCGGCCGTGTGGGATAGCAACGGGCCAGGCGCGATCCGCCCGCTGCTGCCGATCGTCACCCGCATCAGGCGCGACCAGGCCCTTCCGGCGTTCGCCAACTGCAACCTCGACACCACCCCCGGCGACGGCAACCACGCCCACGCCGAGAAGGGCGGCGGGATCAACCTCTACCAGCTATGGGACCCCGAGACCATCGCGGATGAACCCGGCCGCTGGGAGATCACGCTGTACCTGCGCAAGGACTGCCCGGCCGACGAGTGCACCACCGACCTGACCGCTCGCCGCTGCCAGAAGTTCAAGGCCAAGCCGGGCGAGAAGTTCACTTGGCGCGTTACGTCCGAGGGCGGGACGGACGTCCTCCAGACGGGCACGGCCACGGCCGACCAGTGGGGACTCGTGACCGTCGAGAAGCTGAAGATCAAGAGGGCCAAGACTCGCCTGAGCATCGTGAAGCAATAGAGGGAGACCGGAAATGAGCAAACGCGCATTGATCCTCTCCCTGCTTGCGGCGGCGGCCAAGCCTGCAAGCCCAAGCCGATCGGCTCCGGCTCGGCCAAGGCGGACAAACACGGCCTGGTGACGCTCAAAGCAGTCAACGTATCCAAACAGAAGCGGAGCATCCGGATTCGGCAGCCTTGATCGATCGAAAGGAAACCGAGATGAAATCATCGAAACGCAGCAGCGGTCTGGCGCTGCCGCCGGCGTTTGCCGCCGCGGCGGTGCTGGCGGGGGTCATGCTGCTCGCATCGGCGGCCGGGGCGGAAGTGACGACCTTCCAGCAGGGCCTCTCGCCGGGCCCCAAGTACGCCGGCTGCCAGGACACGTTCATCGTCGGCCACGGCTGGGCACACGACCGCCCGAGCAACCGCCCGCGGAGTGAGACCCTCAGCAGCCGGGCGCTCATTCGCTTCGACCTGGCCGGAATCGGCAAAGAGCGCGTCGTCCGCCGGGCGATCCTGCGGCTGTGGTGCTCGGCCGTGCCTTCCAGCGATCAGAAGCCCATGGAGGTCCGCACCTTCGCCCGCGACTGGGACATCTCCGCCACCTGGTACGAGCACAAGTACAAGGACGCCAAGAAGACCGACGAGGCCAACTGGACCAAGTTCGGCGGCGACCTGGACGACGCGGACATGGGGCACGGCAAGCCTGGCCTGGTGGCGTCGGCGCCGGTCCGGGGCGGGCCGTTCGGGCACGTCTTCGAGCTGGACGTGACCGCCCTGGTCGCCGGCTGGGTCTCGGGCGCCAGGCCGAACTACGGCTTCTGCGTCTCGGCCGAGCGCGGGCACTTCTCGATAGCCTCGGCCGACTGGCCCATGGCCGGCTATCGCCCGGCACTGATCGTCGAGCACTACAAGGCGGGCGAGACGGCAGCCAAGGACGTCGCCCTGGAGCTGCCCCAGGCATTGGGCAAGGACGCCGCGCTTTCGTCCCTGGCCGCGGGCGGAAAGATCGCCGGCGAGAAATGGACCACCGTCCGCTTCGGCCGAAACGCCAACTGCCAGTATCGCGGCGGGCACCGGGCCGAGTACATCAAGACCGACCCGCGCTTCCCGGGCAAGTGGGACTGGACCCCGCGGCTGCGGGTCGGCGGGGCGGCCGGTGACTTCAACCACGCCCTCCTGAAGTTCGATCTCGCCGCCATCCCCAAGGGCGCGAAGATCCAGAAGGCGGTCCTCAAGGCCTGCGTTGACGTGGGCAACCTCCGCTTGCCCAAGGGCGTCCTGTACAAGGAGCCCAAGGACAATCCCGACCGCGAGAAGCGGCGGATCAACTACATACGCAGGCGGATGAGCGAGCTGAGCCGCTACAGCTTCGGCGCCTTCGCCGTCGTGTCGGAGAAGCTCCCGCCCGGCCGGGTTCGCCCAGCCGGCAGCAAGGGCCTCGCGGTCCTGGCGGCCCCGGTGGCCATCTGCGACGTCGGCAAGCAGTGGGCCGAGGCCATGAAGCTGCGCGGCACCGCCCCGGCGAGCTGGCTGGAGTGGGACCTAACCGGCCTGGCCCGCGCCTGGGTCGCGGGCAAGCTGCCCAACAACGGAGTGGTCATCGACCACTGTCTGATGGGTGGGGCCATGGTGCTGCACTCCGACGACTGGTACGAGGCGGACCTCCGCCCCTACCTGGAGGTGACGCTCGCCCCGGCCCCAGCCAAGAAACCCGACGGCGAGCTCAAGGGCGAGCCCCTGCTGCCGGCCGGCGACTACTGGGTCGAGCCCATGGCAAAGGCCCACGCGAAGTGGAAAGGCACCCAGGGAACCTTCGGCGAGTATGGCGATAGCATCACCGTGACCATGGCCTTCTGGACGCCCCTGCTTTACGGCGAAAGGAAGGGAATGACCCCGGAGATGCAAGAAGCACTGGACACCGCCCGCAAGTACATCCACAAGCCCTGCTGGCGCAGCCGGCCCTGGAAGGAGTGGAGCAACGCCGGCAACATGACCATCAACTGGGCCTTCCGCAACGTGGACGCCTGGCAGAAGAAGTTGAACCCCGAGGTGTCGGTGATCCTGTTCGGCACCAACGACGCCGGCTACGGCCCGCGCCCGCCGCAGTACACGGAGCAGTACGCCGCGGTGATAGACCGCATGCTCGCGGACGGGACGATCCCGATAGTCACCACGCTACCGCCGCGAGGCAGCCAGCGCGGCAGCCGCGGCGGGCTGCTGACCGTGCTGGACCTCCGCCAGGCCGCAATCGCCGTCGCCAAGGCCAAGAAGGTTCCGCTGATCGATTTCTACACCGAGATGGTCAAGCGCCAGCCGGACAACTGGCCGAAGATCCTCGTCCCCGACGGGCTGCACCCGTCATACCCGAAGAATCACCAACGCGACTGGACAGAGGAAGGCCTGGCCCACAGCGGCTACACGCTGCGGAACTACCTCACGCTGAGGAAGTGGCACGAGATCTACACGAAGGTTCTCACGAAGTAGCGGGGCCTCGGCCACCGCTGGGAGTGCCCGAGATGAGGCAGATGAGAATTGGGCTTGCCGGGTGGGCGGCGGCTGTGATGTGCGCGGCCGTCACCTCAGCCGCGGCGGGCGCGAGCGATGACTGGGTCAGCGTCGGGCTCGGCGGGGGCGGCGGGATATACGTGCCCGTCAGCTCCCCGCACGACCCGAAGCTCATGTTCTGCGCGTCCGACATGTCGGGCGTGTACCGCAGCACCGACGGCGGGCGGACGTGGCGGATGCTGCACTGGCGGCAGCTCAGCGGGGCGATCGCCTCGCCGATCATCTTCCACCCCTTGGACCCCAAGGTGATGTGCTGCATCCCGGGCACCTGGGCTCAGCCCGTCCTGAAGGTCAGCCGCGACGGCGGGATCACCTGGCAGCCGCTGGCCGAGCAGACGCCGTGGGCTCACGCGACGCCGCAGACCACGCGCCCGGCGATAAGCCCCGACGGGAAGGTCCTGCTGGTCAGCTCGTCGCCCGGCACCTTCCGCAGCGACGACGCCGGCAAGAACTGGACTCGGGCAAAGGGGATCAAGGGGCAGGTGATCGCCTTCTTCTTCGAGCCGGCGGGCGGCGCGAAGTTCTGGTACGCCGCCACGCGGGCGGGCGTGCTGCGCAGCGCCGACGCCGGCCTGACGTGGAGCCCCACGCCCGAGCAGCCGCCGGGCGAGCCCATCGGGGCCTTCTGCGGGGGGGCTGACGCCAAGACAGGGCGCGTCGCGCTCTACTGCTCGCTGCCCACCAGCATCGTGGACGGCAAGGCCGCCGGCGGGATATTCCGCAGCCGCGACCGGGGCAAGACCTGGCAGCGCGCCATGGGCAAGGGCATCAACACGTCCGTCGGCCCGCACGGAGGGGCCAGGCGGAAGCTCGCCGAATATTCCCACCTGGCCATGGCCGGCAACCAGACCGAGACGGTCTGGACCTACACGCTCGGCAACGGCGTCCGCCCCCCTCACCACGAGACGGCCTATCGCACCGACGACGGCGGAAAGAGCTGGCGGGCCACCTATTTCATGAAACGTGGGTTCAAGGAGCACAACGTCTCCCTGAGCTGGATCCCCCTCGACCGCGGCCACGGGGGCAGGAAGCTGGGGTTCCACGTCAACGCCCGCAGCAGCGACCTTGTCGCCTTCACCGACGCGATGGAGCTGTACATGACGCAGGACGGCGGCAGGACGTGGCGCCAGGGGTACACCCAGTGCGCCGACGGCGCCCCCGCCCCCGGCAAGCCCTGGCGCAGCGCCGGGCTGGAGATGACGACTACCTGGCGGTACGAGTTCGACCCGCACGACCCCAACCGGACATACATCTGCTACACGGACATCGGCTTCGCCCGCAGCGAGGACCGGGGCCGGACGTGGCGGTACTCGGCCAAGGGCAGCCCGTGGACGAACACCTTCTACGACATCGCGTTCGACCCGACCCGCCCGGGCGTGGTGTACGCCGCCTGCGCGTACGAGCACGACATACCCGCCTGGAAGATGGCCGGGAGCCTCTACGGCGGCGGCGGCGTGTGCGTCAGCAGCGACTACGGGGCGAGCTGGAAGCCGATTGCCAAGGGCTTCCCGGCGGTGGGGGCATGCACGGCCGTGGTCGTGGACCCGAAGAGCCCGCCGGAGAAGCGCACGCTGTACGCCTCGTTCTACGGCGGCGGGGTGTACAAGACCACCGACGGCGGCAAGAACTGGAAGGCCGTCAACAACGGGCTGAACGTCGATAAGAACAACCACTTCACCGACCTGAAGCTCCACGCCGACGGCAGCTTGCTGGCCCTGTGCGGCGGCAGGAAGCACGCCCGCTACAAGCCCGAGCCGGTCACCGGCCTGTACCGCTCGAGAGACGGGGGCGAGTCGTGGACCCATCTGACCAAGGGCGTCAAGATGTACCTGCCATACGGCTTCGACGTCCACCCGACCGACAGCCGGACCATCTACCTGTGCGTCTCGGCCGTGCCCAGGCGGCACGACGAGGCCGGCGTCTATAAGACCACCGATGGCGGCAAGACCTGGAAGAAGCTGAAGATCGACTGGCCGGCCGGCGGGGCGAGCTACGTCCACGCAAAGTACCCCAGCATCGACCCGCAGAAGCCCCAGCGCGTGTGGGTCTCGACCGGCACGCACGGCACGCTGGTGACCACCGACGCGGGGAAGACCTGGAAGCCGGTCGAGGGCATCCCGTTCCGCGGCGTCAACCGGATCACCGTTGACCCCAAGGACCACGAGACGATATGGGTGACGACCTTCGGCGGGGGCGTCTGGCGCGGCCCGAGTGAAGAAGAAGAGTAGTCCACGAATTACACGAATGCTCCAAGAACGAAACGAATAGTCCACGAATTACACTGATTACACGAATACTTCACAAACGAAACGAAGAGACCACGAATTACACGAATTGCACGAATGGCAAAGACGAGGCAGGCGAGGAAAGGGCCGAGGCGATGAAGCTCACGGCAAGAATGACGGCGTTTGGGATATGTCTGATCGCCATGGCCGGTCCGGCTTGGGCGGGAACGTTCGATCTGAAGCTGACGGTGGACGTGCCGCCCGGCGTGGAGCCCACGGCCAAGAACGTCAAGCTCGCGCCCCTGCCGGCGGGCAAGAAGCTGGCGGTCATCCTGGCACTGTCGGCGGCGGCGCCGGCTGGGGAGGACTACTGGGTCGAGCCGATGAAGAAGGCCCGGGCGAAGTTCGCCGGCCAGCGCGGCACGGTCGCCCAGTTCGGCGACAGCATCACGATCACCATGGCGTTCTTCGTCCCCATCCGGGACAAGGCCAAGAACCTCCCCGCCGATCTCAAGCCGGCCCAAGAGTGGATCGGCAACTACGTCCAGCGGCGGTGCTGGACGGCCTGGAAGGGCGCCGACTATGGCAACGAGGGCCGGACCACCAGCGCCTGGGGGCTGAGCGGCATGGACCGCTGGCTCAAGAAGCTCAACCCCGAGGTGGCGCTGATCATGTGGGGCACGAACGACAGCTACCTCGGCCCCAAGCCCCCCGCATACACCGACAACCTCCGCAAGATCGTCCAGAAGTGCCTGGACAACGGGACGGTCCCGATCCTGTACACGATCCCGCCGGTGGGCAACCAGACGGGCAACGCCGAGCGGACCGAGCACATCGAGTCGTTCGTCGAGGCGGCCCGGACGGTGGCGAAGGAGAAGAAGATCCCCCTGGTCGATTTCTACAAGGAGATGCTGGCCCGCCAGCCGAAGGACTTCGCCAAGACGCTCCTGGGCGACAACCTGCACCCGTCGTACCCCGAGGCCTACCGCCGGGACTACAGCGAGAAGGGCCTCAAGAACTCCGGCTACACGCTGCGGAACTACCTGACGCTCAAGATGTACTACCAGGTTCACCAGAAGGTGCTCTCTAAGGTCAAGTCGGCGCGGACGACGGCCAGCGAGGCGGCGTGGAAGGGCCCGACGGTCAACGGTCGCCCGGCCGTGCTCATCGCCAAGGCGGCCGAGGCCCCCGTCATCGACGGCAAGGCCGACGACGCCTGCTGGAAGGGCGTCAAGCCCATCGACCTCCGCCTGCTCGACGGGGACACGACCAAGCCCACCTATCCCACCTCGGCGAGGCTCGCGGCCACGGACAAGGTCCTGTTCATCGCCTTCCGCTGCGCCGATCCGGGGATGGACAAGCTCGTCAGCACGAAGCGCGAGCGCGACAGCGACGTCTGGTCCGACGACTCGGTGGAGGTCTTCCTGCGGCTGGGGGCCGAGGCCAAGCTAGACTACTATCAGCTCACGGTCAACCCGCACGGCTCGGTTTACGACGCCCTCGGCGGCGAAAAGGACGCCTGGAGCCCCAAGGAGCTGAAGGCGGCCGTCCACAAGGGCAAGAACTTCTGGTCGGCGGAGATCGCGATTCCATTCTCGGCGTTGAAGCTGCCGAGCAACCGCAAGCGGCTGGGTGGGGCGTGGCGGATCAACCTCACGCGTATGAGGCCGGCGCGGGGCGACCAGTTCGTCGAGGAGTCGGCCCTGGCGCCGACCGAGGGCAGCTCCAGCCACGTGCCGGCGATGTTCGGGTATGCATTCTTCGAGGCCTTCGGCGGCAAGCTGCCCCGGCAGAAGGGCAAGTGATGTCGGCGACTCGGCGCGGCGGGTCGGCAGGCCCGTTGCACGCTTGAAAGGAACCTGAAATGATCAGCGAGGCATTGGTGTTCAAGGCACTGTTGGCGGCGGGGGTGCTGGCCCTGGCGGCGGGGGCGGCCTCGGCTGCGTCCGTTACGCTCCAGCAGGGAGCCGACGGCTACGCCGGCTGCACCACCCGGACGGTATGGGGCAAGGGCGCCAGGAAGGTCGATGGCGACACGCGCCTGTACCTGCGCGGCTCGAAGAACCGGTTCGTGGTCAAGTTCGGCCTGCCCACGAAGCTGGCCGACAGGAAGCTGGCCCGTGCCCGCCTGGTGCTATTCCTGCCCTCGGCGAAGACGCCCAACGTCTTCACCGAGCTTTTCTGCCACGAGATCACCGCCGCCGGCGACAGGCCGACAATCGACGGGAAGACCGACTACGACAACGGCCGGCGGGCAGGCGCGGTGGACTCGGTCGAGCTCTTCGCGCCGCCGGGGCAGTACTGGAAGAACTACCCCTGGCTGCCGCTGGGCGTGCCGAAAGGCGGCAAGCAGATCGAGTTCAACGTCACGCCGCTGGTGGAGAAGTGGCTCAAGCAGCCGGCCGCCAACCACGGCGTGACGATCGTCCCGACCGACTGCCCCGACAAGCGCTTCCCGAGCACGTGGGAGATCGACATCCCCTCGGCCACCTACGCCGGCAAGGCCGAGCACCGGCCCCGGCTCATCCTGGAGTTCGCCCCGCTGGCCGAGAAGTACAAGGTCGGCATGACCCACTCCATGCGGCGGATACTCGACCGCTCCACCCGCTTCGCCTACCGCGGCGAGTACGGCACGCAGTACAAGATGTCCATGGCCGCCAACGAGTTTGAGGGCTTCCAGGTGGTCGTCTATCCGATGCTCGAGGACCTGAAGAACGTCCGCTTCACCTGGACGGACCTGGCGGGCCCCGACGGCAAGAGCGTCCCGGCGGCGGACGTCGAGTACTTCGTCGAGGACTACTACCGCGTCCGGGCCAACTGGAAGACGCGCGACGTCTTCTTCCGCATGAAGCTTTACGAGACGGTGGACCCGCTCGTTCCGGCCAAGCCGGTCACGGTGCGGCGGCACATGAATACGGCCTTCTACTTCGTCGTGCGGACCCGCCCCGAGACTCCGGCCGGGACGTACAAGGGCACGGTCACCGTCCACGCCGACAACGCCAAGGCCACCAGGCTGAGCCTGGCGGTGAAGGTCTGGCCGTACAAGATCCCCGAGAAGTGGAACTTCCACACGATGGGGCAGTTCGTCTGGGACAACTGCCGGCGCTTCCACGGCAAGGACTGGAACGCCAAACTCCAGCGGAAGTACTACGACTGGCTGATGGACCACCGCTTCAGCCCAACCGAGCAGTACTCACAGCGGCTCTCGCCGCGGCAGGACATGAAGCACTGCCTGGACCGCGGCATGAACACGGTTTACCTCTACAGCGTCCACGGCAAGCGTGACAAGCCCACCAAGGCGATGATGGACCGCATCAAGCCCGACTACGAGAAGGTCAAGAAGCTCGGCGCCCTGGACCACGCCCTGGTGTACATCGGCGACGAGACGAGCAACTGGCCCGTGATGCACAAGTGGGCGAACATGGTCCACGCCCACCTGCCGGGCGCGCTGGTGATGATCGGCGGCAGCTTCCCGCGTAAGGAGCTGACCGGCTACATCGACATCTACGACCCGCAGATCGGCGGGCGGAGCAAGACCTTCAGCCTGCAGGAGGCCAGCGCCGGCAAGATCGCCAAGTCGCAGGCCCTGGGGGAGGAGTTCTACTGGTACGTGGCCGCCGGGCCGGCGTACCCGTTCCCCAACGTCCAGGTCGAGTACCCGGTCAGCGACAGCCGGGCGCTGTTCTGGATGACGTGGAAGTACGGCGTGACGGGCTTCGAGTATTACTGCTACAACATCTGGAACCGCAACTACTCGGCCGACCCGGCCAAGCGCTACCCCAACTCGAAGTGGAAGGCCGACGGCTGGCAGAGGGGCTGGCCCAGCAACGGTGACGGGATGCTGTTCTACCCCGGGCCGATCTCGTCGTTCCGCTTCGAGGCCATCCGCGACGGCATCGAGGACTGGGAGAGCCTGATGGTGCTGCGCGACTGCATCGAGGCGGTGCGGAACCGCAAGAACGCCGCCCGCTACCGCGAGCTGATCGCCGAGGCGAAGAAGCTCCTGGCCGTCCGGCCGGAGATCGTCAAGGGCTTCCAGGAATTCACCCGCGATCCTGATCTGCTGCTGGCCGAGCGCGAGAAGCTCGGCGAGCTGATAGCCAGCTTCATGAAGGTCGTGCCGAAGCTGCTGAAGTGGAACCCCGACGCGCTGTCTCTGGCGAGGGCGGCGGAGGTGCGGATCGCCCGCGGGACGGCGCTGCGGCGGAAGATGCTCCGCGAGCGCCACCTGAAGGCGTGCGAGGCGCTGGGGCTCGAGCCGCTGGGGCAGGGCAAGTGGGACGCCCTCTGGCCGCGGCGGGTGCTCTTCAGCCAGGATTTCGAGGGCCCGCCCGTCAAGCACGCCGAGTGGGCGGGCGAGATCGTCACCGATAATCTGCCGGCGGGCAGCAAGCGAGCCCTGGCGGGCGAGGCCGGTAACAAGTACTTCGCCCGGCGGGTTCGCGTCGGCATCTACTACGACCACGCCCGCGCGGCCACGACCACCTGGGTGAAGTTCAAGTACTTCATCAACAAGAAGGAGCCGATCGGCGTGTTCGTCTTCGACCTGACGCAGCGCGACAACTGGGCCGGGACCATCGCCGATCCGGTCGTCGGGAAGTGGACGGAGGCGACGCTGAACGTCACCCGCGACTTCCGCAAGAAGGGCGCCGGCAGCGCCAAGTTCCGCGCCGGCGACGCCCTGGACGACGTCTTCGTCCACGCCGGCAAGCCGGGCGACGAGGAGCTGAAGCTGATCGTGGACGACGTGCAGTTGATCGGACTTGACTGAGCGGACATCCCTTTGGGAGGCGCCGCGATGAAACGGTCATTGCTGGCGGCGCTGGCGATACTCTGCGCCCCCCTGGCGGCGCGATCCGCCGGCGTCACTTGGCCGGGCCGGTGACCTTGCGGCACATCCGTTCGAGGATGGACCTGGGCAGAGCGGTGTGCAGGCGGACGTAACGGAGGTCGGGCTTTCTCTCGCCCAGCTTTCGCCACATGGCCAGGGCCTCGTCGATCCTCCCGCGGCCCAGTTGGGCCAGGCCATGCCCGAACTCAAGTATCCCGCCGCCGTAAAGCCACCGGACGTGAGAGGTCGGCTTGATCTCGCCGCGCCCGAGCCCTTCGAGCAGGTGGGCGATCTCCGACGCACGGACGTCCTTGCCCAGCGCCCGCCAGGCGAGCATCTCGTACGCCTGTGCGGGCGAGCCCTCCAGATGCATCTCGGTAACGGCGTTGAGCCAGTGCTGCCGGGCGGCCTTGTCGTCGCCTTCCATCTCGCTGACGATCCCCAGGAAATAATGGATGACCGCCTCGTCGGGGTACTTGATGCTCCGCCCGATGTGCATGTTGCGGGGGTACTCCAGGCCCATGTTCAGGACGTCGGGGACCTCGGCGAGCTTGCCGGCGTCGATCAGCTCCAGGGCCTTGGCGAGGACCGACTCGATGTAAAGCGTGCGGACGTTCCGGTCGCCCTCGGCGCGGGCGAAGGTCTGCGTGGTTAGGATTTCCAGGGCCTCGTCGTGGCGGCCGGTGTCGAGCAGTTGCAGCGCCCGCTGGGGCAGGGCCATGGGGCGCAGTCGCGCATCTTCCGGTAGCTGCTCGTAAATGGCGACCCGCTCGGCCTGCATGTCGTGGCTGGCGAGGAAGCGGTCGAACTCGGTGAAGAGGTTGATCTCGCCGGGCGAAATCTCCCAGGCCTTGCGGTAGTGGGCCAGGGCGTCTTCGGTCTTGTTGTCGCGTGCGGCGAGCATCGCCAGGTTGCGGTGGAGCGCGGCGCTCTTGAGGCCCAGATCGGCGGCCTGCTGCCAGGCGGCCTGGGCCTCCTCCAGGCGGTTTCGGCTGGCCAGGAAGTTGCCCAGCATCACGTGGATCATGGGCTCGTCGGCGTACGCCTCGGCTAGTTGGGCGAGCATCGCGTGGGAAGTAGCCGCCCAGGGGTGCGCCAGCTCGGCCGGGGCCGCGCGCAACTGCTCGACGGCCTTCTTGGCCCCCGCCTCGTCGCCGGCATTGTGCCGGGCCGCCGCCAGCAGCGCCAGCCTCTCGGCCGGGCTGAAGAGCTCGTTGGACTCGTCCACTTGCAGGATCGCCTGAGCGTCGGCCCACAGGCCAAGCTCCAGGTAGGGCATGGCCGCGGTGACCGAGTCGTCGCCGAGGCTGCGCTCGCCGTCGGCCAGGTTGACCTTGACGCCCAGCAGCAGCGCCTCGGCGTGCAGCGCGGTCCAGAGCGGGTCCTCGGCCAGCAGCTTCTCGAGCAGGGCGACGGCGGCGTCCTGCTGCCCGGAGTTTCGCAGCACGATGACCTTCAGCAGGCGGCCCCACTTATCGGCCTGTCGCTCGGTGAGGATTCTCTCGACGGCCTCGTCCGCCTTCGCCCACCTGGCGGCGCGGATGTTGACCGCGGCCAGCCCCGCCAGCGCGTTGCGCCGGCCGCCCTCGTTGCGGGCGGCGGTGGTGAACTCGTCGCCGGCCTGGTCGTCCTTGCCGGCGGCAAGCAGCGCCCAGCCCAGCAGCGTCCGCACCGCCGGGTCGTACTGGCGGCGCTTCAGCGCCCGGGTGAAGTGGTCGATCGCCTCGTCTGTCCGGGCGGCGTGGAGGGCCTGCTCGCCCAGGGCCTGGTGCGCCCCGCTGTGCTCGGCGTCGCGCTCGATGATCTTCCCGTACAGCCCGCCGCCACGGTGCATTCCCCGCGGCCAGGTGGCGAAGCGGTTGCGCTCGGCTTCGAGGAATATCTCCTCGGTCGAGGCGGTCTCGGGCTCGAAGTCGTGGCGGCTCGTCTTGAGCCAGTCGGCGTCCTGGAAGATGTACTCCTGCCAGTCCATCAGCGGCTGGCCGGCGGCGTCGAAGACCTTCACGCCGTCGAGCTTGCCGCCTTCGGGCAGCTCGAAGCGGCGGGTGAACATCGCCCCGGGCTCGACCCGCTCGACGGGGCAGCTCTCCAGCCGCGTCTCGCCGTTGAATGCCTCCAGGCGGAGGTCGCGCCGGGGCGTGGCGCTGAGCAGGCGGACGGTCGCGCCGCCCCCTTCCTCGGGCACCACCGAGAGGATCAGGTCGTTGGCTGCGGCGCTGAAGCCCTCCGCCCCGGCCATCGGGTACCACGTCTCCCGCCACGACTCGCACGACATCGGCGGCATCGGCTCGGTCGTCCCCTGCGTGGGGTGGCGGCCGCGCTGTATCTCGCAGTAGCTCTGACCGCTGTCGGAAAAGACCAGCGCCCAGAACTTGCCTCGCTGGTCCGAGCCCCAGGTGAAATACTTCTGCCCCGGTGACTGGTGGCGGTCGGCCACCTGTGCCAGCCCGTGGTGGCGGCCATAGTCGTAGAAGCCCAGGTAGTCCCGCTCGGTCTCCATGAGGAACATGTCCGCGCCGATGATCCGGTTGCGGTACCAGGTGTAGTCCAGCCCGTCGGTCATCGGCCAGGCGTGGACCGCGTGCAGCGAGTTGGCGTACCGCCCGTAGTAGAAGAACCTGCTCTGGTCGGTGACCTCGACGCCGGCGTTGGTCCACCAGTACATCATTCCCGGCAGGACGGGCGGGGCCATGGTGTGGACGTCGAGGTCCATGGCTGCGGCGTCGGGGCGGAGGGTGACGCGGACCGACCAGCGCGAGCCGATGGGGCGTACCACGCAGCCGACCCAGACCGACGCGCTGCCGTCGGGCTCGGTGCGCATCGCCCAGTTGACCGGCGAGATTGTCGTGACGGTGTGGCTGCGGTGCCCGAAGTTCAGCTCGATGCCGCCGGCGATCCACGCCCCGCGAATGCCCACCGCCTGGAACTTCACCGACGGGGGCACCATGAAGACGTCTTGCCCGGCGAGCTTGTCGTAGAGGCTGTATATCCGGCCGCCCAGGTCCGGCAGCACCACGACCCGCACGTAGCGGTTCTCAAGCACCACCGTCCGGTGCTTGACCGGGCGGATGTCGTTCGAGTAGTCCCGCAGAACTGAGTATGGATACATGCCGCGCCAGCCGACCCAATCGAAGACCGGCAGCGGGCTGTCCGGGCCCAGAACGTAGGTGGGGATCTCCTGCCACTCCTGGCGGACGCTCACCGCCTCGGCGGAAACTGCTGCCTCCTGGCACATACTGGTGCGCTCCTTAACTGACAATATAGCGCCTCAAAGCGGAGCATTCTACTGTTCAACCCCACCAATGCAATTTCGACTTCCCGCGGAACCGACTTTATTTTCGCCCCATTCTCCGCCGAAGTGGAATGTGGATTCCGGGCCCCCATGCGGTATGCTGGGCGTGCAGACGATGGGACGGAAAGCCCGGGGCATGACGGCGGGCCCTGGCCGTGCGGGCCTGAGGATCTTCCTGGCGCTGACGGCGCTGGCTCTGGTGGCGTACTTGGCCGTGCGCGGCGGCGCTCCGGCCGCCCCCAGGGCGGGCGAGCTGGCGACCGGGCCGGTGGGCACCTCGACCGCGCCGCCGGCGAGGACGCGACCGGCCGCCACGACCCCGGCGCCTAAGTGGGTGCCGCCGACGTTCCAGGCCCGCCGGCGCGAGCGCGACGCCATGGTCCGCGTGATCCGCGGCTACGGGCTGCGGGACAAGGCCGTGCTGGCGGCCATGGCCGCCGTGCCCAGGCACGAGTTCGTACTGCGGAGAGACCTCGCCCGGGCACACGCCGACCACCCGCTGGCCATCGGCTACGGGCAGACGATCTCCCAGCCGTACATCGTCGCCGAGATGACCCGGATGCTGAAGCTCAAGCCGGCCTCGCGCGTGCTCGAGATCGGCACCGGGTCGGGCTACCAGGCGGCCGTGCTGACGCACTTCACGCGGCACGTGTACTCGATCGAGATCGTCAAGCCCCTGGCCAAGTCGGGCAAGGCGCGGCTCAAGCGCCTCGGATACACGGTCGTGGAGGCCCGCGCCGGCGACGGCTACCACGGCTGGGCGGAGAAGGGGCCCTTCGACGCGATCATCGTCACGTGTGCGGCCGGGAGGATCCCCCCGCCCCTGGTCCGCCAGCTCGCCCCGGGCGGGCGGATGGTCATTCCCGTGGGCAGGCCCTTCTCCGCTCAGTGGCTGACGCTGGTGACCAAGCGGCTCGACGGCAGCATACGCACCGAGACCAGCATGGGAGTCCGCTTCGTCCCCATGACCGGCGCGGCGGGAAAGAAATAGCCTCCATGCCCAGGCTCCGCACCCGTCTGAGCGTCGCGCTCATCTCCGCGGTCACCATCGCACTCGAGCTGACCTGGATGCGGGCGCTGGCGCTGCGGTTCTGGGACCACTTCGCGTACCTGATCATCGCGATGGCGCTGCTGGGCTTCGGGGCGTCGGGGACGGCCCTGACTTTGGGGCGGCGGCTCGTCGCCGGTCGGCGGCGGGGAGTGCTGGCGGGCCTGGCCGTCGCCCTCGCGCTGGCCATGCCCCTGGCGGCACGGGCGGCCGGGGTCGTGCCCCTGAACGTCCAGTTCTTCCTCGGCGGCCTGCTGCGCCAGAGCGGCCACCTCCTGCTGCTGGAGCTGATCTTCGTCGTGCCGCTCATGCTGGCCGGGGCGGCGGTGGGCGTGGCGCTGATGGACGACCCGGAGCGGATCGCCGGCCACTACGCCGCCAACCTGCTCGGGTCGGGCGCCGGCGCGGCCGCCGGAGTCGCGCTGCTGGGCGCGCTGACCGTCCCTCAGGCCGCCGCCGTGCTGGCGGCGGGGGCATACCTGGCCGGGCTCATCCTCCTGCCATGGCGGCGGGCGGGCGCGGTTATAGCGGCCCTCGCCTGCGGGGTGGCGCTGGCGGGCGTCGAAGTCCTGCTGCCCTGGAGGCCGCCCGTCAGCCAGTACAAGGCCCTGCCGCTGCTGAGCCGCGCCGGCGCCGAAACGATCCACCGCGCCTCCGGCCCGCTGGGCAGGATCGACGTGCTCTCCGGCGACGTCGTCCACTACGTGCCTGCCGGGCTGAGCCTCGTCTGCCCCGAGCCGATACCCCCGCACGTGCTGATCCTGCTCGACGGCGAGCCGCTCGGGGCGGTCTGCGCCGCCCGTTCGCCCGGCGACTTCGCCTTCCTCGACCACACGACCTGGGCGCTTCCCTACCGCCTGCTGGAGGCCCCGTCGGTGCTGATACTCGGCGCCGGCGGCGGGGGCGACATCGGCCTGGCGAGGTATCACTCCGCCCGGCGAGTGGTCGCCGTCGAGCCCAACCCGCGGATCGTCGAGGCGATGGCCGGGCCGCTCGCCAGCCGCGGCGGCCGCATATACGGGGCCGAGGGAATGGTGCGGCGCCGCGACCCGCGCGGCTTCCTGGCCGCGACGAGCGAGAAGTTCGACCTGATCCACGTCCCGTTCATCAACGTCTCGCCGGCCGGGGAGCGCGCCGCCCGCGAGGCCCACCTCTACACCGTCGAGGCGTTCGAGCTGATGCTCTCGCGGCTCGCCCCCGGCGGGATGATCAACCTCGCCTGCGAGGCCGCCGTGCCGCCGCGCGGCGGGCTGAGGCTGCTCGCGACCGCCGCCGAGGCCCTGCGCCGCACCGGCCGGACGCCTGGCGAGCACCTGATCATGATCCGCGCCGTCGGCACGGTCAACCTGACCGTCTGCGAAGCGCCCGTTTCGCCCGCCGCCGCCCGGGCCGTCAGGGACTTCTGCCGCAGCCGAAACTTCGACCTCTGCCACCTGCCCGGCCTCTGCGCCGAGGAGACGAACGTATTCAATGAGCTGCGCAGCGGCTATTACGTGCCGGCCCGGGGCATCCTCGGCCCCGGCGCCAAGCAGTTCTTCGGCCATCACGATTTCGACGTCGCGGCGACGACGGACGACCGGCCGTTCTTCTTCCACTTCCTGGGTCCGGCGCGGTCGGTCCGCATGATCCGGCGGCTCGGCTGGGGTCACGTCGAGCTGGGCTACGTCCTGCTCGTCGCGGCGCTGGCCCAGTCGGTCCCGCTGGCGGCCGTGCTCATCCTCCTGCCGCTCGCCGGCCGGGCCGGAGGCCTGCGACGAACGCCCGGCAAGATGCGGGCGTTGGCGTACTTCATGCTCATCGGGCTGGGCTTCATGCTGCTGGAGATGAACTTCCTGCAGCGGCTGACGCTGTACCTGGCCGATCCGATCTACTCGGCCGCGGTGGTGATCGGCGCGTTCCTCGTCTTCGCCGGCGTGGGCAGCCAGTTGAGCCGGCGCTGGCGCCGCGACGCCGGGGCGGTCGTCCGCCGGGCGGGCCTGCTCGTCGCCGGCATCGCCGCGGGCTACATCTTCGTCCTGCCGCGGGTGCTGAGCGCGACGGCCCACTGGCCGATGCCCGTCCGGCTGGCGGTGGCGGCGGCGTTGATCGCCCCGTTGGCTATGGCCATGGGGCAGATGTTCCCCGTGGCGCTGCGCCGCCTGGCCGCCGGCGGGGCCGCGCTGGTGCCCTGGTGCTGGGCGATCAACGGCTTCGCCTCGGTGGTCGCGACCGTCGCGGCGACGCTGCTGGCCGTGGAAATCGGCTTCGCCGCCGTCGCGGGGATCGGGGCGGCGGCTTACGTGCTGGCGGCCGTTGTCGGCCCGGCCGGGCGAGCGAAACCGTCCGCCTGATTTTGGTGAAACTCGCCGGCGTTTCTGGGTATCCTTCCGTGCCATGACGATCGAGTTCCACCAGCCCAGGCCGATGGGCGAGCCCGCCGACGGGGGGCTGCTGTGGCGCGCGCCGGCGAAGCTCAACCTGACGCTCTCGGTCGTCGGACGCCGAGAAGACGGCTTCCACGAGCTGGACTCGCTGGTGGCCAAGGTGACGCTCTACGACGAGCTGCTCGTCCGCCCCCGCGACGACGGCGAGGTCCGCCTGAAGTGCTCGCCCTTCGACTGCGGGCCGGTCGAGGACAACCTCGCCTGCCGGGCCGCGAGCCTGCTGCTGGCCCGAGCCGGCGGGGGCGGCGCCGACATCGACCTGACCAAGCGCATCCCGCCCGGCAGCGGTCTCGGCGGCGGCAGCAGCGACGCGGCGGCCGCACTGGCGGCGCTGAACGAGCTGTGGCGGTTGGACCTGCCGCGCGAGCGACTGGCCGAGCTGGCGGCCGAGCTGGGCTCCGACGTGCCCCTGTTCCTCAACGGCCCGGCGGCGAGAATCCGTGGCCGCGGAGAGCGCGTCGAGCCGGTCGAGATGCAGCCCTTCTTCGCCCTCCTCTGGATGCCCGAGCTGTCCTGCCCGACGGCGGAGGTCTATGCCGCCTACGATCGGTTGGCCGGGCACGAGAGCAAGCCGGCAAGGGGCACCGGCCCGCACAACGATCTTGAACCGGCCGCCAGGGAAGTCTGCCCGGAGCTGGGCGAGATCGCGTCGAAGCTCTCAGCCGCCACCGGCCTGGACGCCCACCTGACCGGCAGCGGAAGCGCCATGTTCGTCCTCGCCGCCGACGAGCGCCAGGCCCGCGCCGCGGCCGAGGGGCTCCCCGACGACCTGCCCGGAAGCGGCGCCATCGTCACACTCAACCCCTGGTGACGCGCCCGCTCACTCGCTCAGCAGGTCGGCCGTCTCCGCCAGCAGGTCGATGATCGCCACGTCGTTGGGGCACTTCGGCAGGCACTTGCCGCACTTCCGGCACGCCAGGGCCGACCGGTCGCCGTCGCGATGCTTCCGCATCCGTTCGAACGACAGCTTGGCGTACTCGGTGAGCCCGAAGAGCCTCGCCCGGCTGAGCTGCGTGAGGTTGCCCGGGATGTCCACCCCGGACGGGCACGGCATGCAGTAGCCGCAGGCGGTGCATATCAGCTCGGCCTTGCCGCGGATCTTGCCCAGGCGCTGCTTGAGCATTTGCTTCTGCCGCGGCGTCATGGGCGTCTTCCGCGAGGCGGTGGCCGCGTTCTCGTCAACCTGCTCGACGGTGCTCATCCCCGAGAGCGTCACCGACACGCCCGGCGTCGCCATCACGAACCGCAGCGCCACCTCGGCCGCCGTCTTGGCGCCCGGCAACAGGCGCAGGATCGCCGGCGTGTCGGCCGCAAGGTGCCCGCCGCCGATCGGGTTCATCACCGACACGCCCATCCCCTTGCGCGCGGCGTGGGCGATGACCTTGGCCACGTCCTGGTTCAGCCAGTTGTAGCTGACCACCATGGCCGAAAACTCGCCCGTGTCGATGAAGGACCGGATGTTCGCCGGCGTGTCGTGCGAGGAGAAGCCGCGGTGCCGCAGGTAGCCGCGCTTGATGGCCCAGTCCGTCAGCCGGATGAAGCCCTTGCCGCGATTCTTGAACATCTTCATCTGCATGCTGTGGAAGAGCAGGTAGTCGATGCACTCCACGCCCAGCTTCTCCAGCGCCTCCTCGATCAGGCCCTTGAAATGGCTCATCGGCTCGGCGCGGTAGAAGGGCGTCTTGGTCTGGATGTAAACGGGGCCGCCCTTCCAGCCCTTCAGCGCCCGCCCGATGGCGACCTCGCTGAGCCCGTGGTGGTAGCCGTGGTGGGTGTCGATGAAGTTTACGCCTTGCTCCATCGCCCGGCGGATGACGGCCTTGGCGCGGGTCATGTTAACGCTGCCCCAGTCGCCTTCCCGCCGGGCGGGCAGGCGCATCGCGCCGAAACCAAGGGCCGATACGTCAGGCCCGTTACGTCCGTACTTGCGGTATTGCATGCTGCTCTCCGTGCCCCCGGC
>CBFCZU010000010.1:0-35355 GCA_965602635.1 uncultured Planctomycetales bacterium
CGACAACCAGATCAGCGACATCTCCGCGGTTGCCGGCCTGACGAATCTGACTCATCTGTACCTGCTGCGGAACCAGATCAGCGACATCTCCGCGGTTGCAGGCCTGACGGATCTGACCGGGCTGGGGCTGCACGAGAACCAGATCAGTGACATCTCCGCGGTTGCCGGCCTGACGAAGCTGACCAGGCTGTGGCTGGGCAACAACCAGATCAGCGACATCTCCGCCGTGGCCGGCCTGACGAATCTGACCTATCTGTCCCTGTACTCCAACCAGATCAGCGACATCTCCGCGGTGGCCGGCCTGACAAATCTGACCTGGCTGAACCTGTACTCCAACCAGATCAGCGACATCTCCGCGGTTACCGGGCTGGCCAATCTGGAATACCTGTGGCTAGGCGGCAACCAGATCAGTGACATCTCCGCGGTGGCCGGCCTGACGAATCTGACCGATCTGTACCTGGGCGGCAACCAGATCAGCGACGTCTCCGCGGTTGCCGGCCTGACGAGTCTGACCGATCTGTGGCTGACCGGGAACCAGATTGAGATAATGGATCTCAGCAGTGCAGACCTGTCCTCTCTGAAACACTTCGACATTTGGAGTAATCCCCTCACAGATGTCCTCTTGGCGGATGCAACGCTCAACCTGACAGTCTTTAATGCGCTCATGGATGGTGGAGCTTCAGGCAACACCGGCATTGCAGAATTGTCCGGGGTCCTGATCCTTGATATGAGTGGTGTTGACTTCGCGGGGATTTCGGACCTGTCGGCGATGTACGGGATGGACGACCTCGAGAAGCTGTTGCTGGCGGGGGCGACCAATCTTGATGGCGGCCAGGTAGTGTCGCTAACCGGCGAACTCGATTTGATGAACTGGCTCGATGTAAGGGGCCTGTGGGACAGCTTCGACGTGGCTCCGCAAGGCTCCCTGAACGCATGGGATGCCGTCCCGGGCAATACCCTCATCACCGCCGAGCCGGTCGCCGGCGACGCCGACTACGACGGCTGCGTGGACGGGCTGGACTATACGGTCTGGTCGAGCAACTACGATCCGCTCACCGGAGGCAAGGCCTGGTGGTGGCGGGGGGACTTCACCGGCGACGGCTACGTCGATGGCCTGGACTACGTCGTCTGGTCGAGCAACTACCTCCAGGGCTGCCCTTCCCCGGGGCAGGTGCCCGAGCCAGGAGTTCTGGCGCTGTTGGCTCTGGGCATTTGCGCCCTCAGGCGGCGTAAGGCCTGAGAACGGGAAGAAGAACGCAACGCAGAGATCGCAGAGGCCGCAGAGGCGGAATAAGAATTGACGGCAACAGCATGGGGCTTTCTTGGGCGATCCCTGCCTGCCGGCCGGCCTGCCGGCCGGTGGGCAGGCAGGCAGGTCCGCGCTCTCCGCGTTGATTCCTTTTCTGTTACCTCACGCCCTGCGGGGGTGTAGATATTGGCGGCCGGGGGCGGCTGCGGCTATAGTGGGGGGCGTTATGCAGCGGGTGCGGGTGAAAATCTGCGGGCTGCGCGACCCCAAGCAGGCGCTTCAGATCGCCCAGATGGGGGCCGACGCTGTGGGGCTCATGTTCGCCTCCTCGCCGCGGTGGGTCTCGCCGGAGCAGGCGCGGGCGGTGACCGACGTCCTGCCGCCCATGGTCTCGCCGGTTGGCGTGTTCGTCGACGACGAGGCCGAGACGATCAACCGCGTCTGCGAGCGGGTCGGGCTGGACATGGTGCAGCTCAGCGGCGACGAGCCGCCGGAAATCGTCGAGAAGCTCGCCCGCCCGGTGATAAAGGCCTTCGCGGTCCGCGACGCGGGGTGGATCGATACGGTCGAGGGCTGGGTGGGGGCGGTTCGGTCTCGGCGGCGGCTGGCGGCGGTGCTGCTCGACACGTACAACCCCGATGCCCGCGGCGGCACGGGCGAGCGGTTCAACTGGGACTGGGTGGCCGAGGCCCGCGCGGCCGGGCGGCTGGCGGGGCTGCCTCCGCTGATCCTGGCCGGCGGGCTGGAGGCGTCCGTCGTCTCCGACGCCATCGAAATCGTCCAGCCGTGGGCCGTGGACGTCTCCACCGGTGTCGAGTCCTCACCCGGCGTCAAGGACATCCGCAAGGTCGAGGACTTCATCCGCGCCACACGCGAGGGGGGCGAGCTGCGCAGCGAGTTCTGGCTGTGAGGTGGAGATGACGCCCCGGCAGCGAGTCCTGACGGCCGTCGAGCACAAGGAGGGCGACCGCGTCCCCATCGACTTCTGGGCCACCGACGACGTTTACGACCGCCTCGCCGGTGCGTGGCACCTCTCCGGGCGCGAGGCGGTGCTCGAGCGCGTGGGGGCCGACCTTCGGTACTTCGACGGCCCCGCGCTGGCCGCCCAGCAGCGCCCGGCCGACGAGGAAGGCATCGTCACCGACCACTGGGGCGTCCGGCGGAAGCTCAACACCGTCACCGGCACGCGGCGCGACGGCACCGAGTACAGTTGGGCCTACAAGCACCTTCACGCCAGCCCGCTGGCGGGGATGACGACCGTCGCCGAGATCGAGGGTCACGCCTGGCCGACGGCGGATATGTGGGACTACGCGCCCGTCCGCCCGGCCTGCGAGGCGATCCGCCGGGCCGGATACGCCGTGGTGGCCGGGGCCGACCGGCTCGACAGAACCGCCCAGCTCAAGCCGGCGATGTACCTCCGCGGGGCAGAGCAGTTCATGGCCGACCTCGCGCTGGACCCGGCCGTCGCCGAGTGCATCCTCCAGCACGTCGGCGACTACTACCTGGAGTACGACCGGCGGCTCTTCCAGGCCGCCCGCGGACCCGAGGGCCAGACGCCCATAGATATCTTCTTCATGGGCGACGACATGGGCACGCAGGCGAGCACCTGGGTGTCGCCCGAGATGTACCGGCGGTTCTTCAAGAAGCGCCTCGCCGCCTACTGCGAGCTGGCCCACTCGTTCGGAATGAAGGTCATGTACCACACCTGCGGGAGGGTCACGCCGCTGGTGGGCGACTTCGTCGAGGCGGGCGTTGACATTCTCCAGTCGCTCCAGCCGGCGGCCCTGGGCGACGAGCTGGCCTGGCTGAAGCGCCAGTTCGGGCGCGAGCTGTGCTTCCAGGGCGGCATCGACATCCAGGGCGTGCTGCCCAATGCCAACCCCGCCGAGGTGGCCGGGCACGTCCGCGACCGGGTGGAAATCCTCGCCGGCGGCGGGGGGTACATCTTCGGCACCGCTCACAACATCCTACCCGACGCGCCGACCGAGAACGTCCTGGCCCTGGTCGATGCGTACCACCAGTACGGCGAGTATTGAGGAATTCGGAATTCGGATTTCGGAGAAGAGCGGCGAGGCCGCCCGGGTTGCCCGAGGCGGCCTCGCAGTTGTTTCCGTCAATCCGAAATCCCTGCCTGCCGGAGGCAGGCGAAATCCGCAATCCCAGATCGAATCACCAGGTGTACTTGACCGTGTATGTCAGGACCACGTCGTCGCCTTTCTTCTTGAACGGCTTGACGGTTAGGTCCCACGCGACGTTGCGGGCGTCCATCTCTTCGGCCTTGACCCGCTTGTGCGACTCGGCCAGGATCTCCCAGTTCACCCAGCGGTACATCGGCTCCTTGACCCGCACCACCACCGGCGCGTCCTTGTGGTTGCGGAGCTTGATCTCGATGCCCTCCTTGATCCAGTGGGCTCTGGTGTCGATGCTGAAGTGCGTCTGCTTGCGCTCGCCGACGATGTCGAAGGCGTTGCCGATCTGGAGCGACAGGTTCTCGTTCTTCGGCGTGTGGTCGATCTTCTCCTCGCCGACGAACTCCAGGGCCTTGTCGTCGGGGTCCTGCTTATAGACGCGGACCTTGCCCGCCGGCAGGGGGATGCCCAGCTTGTTTTCCTTTGAGTTGGTGAACTCGATGAAGACGTGCACCTTCTTGTAGCTGGTAACGCCGTGGCTGCGTGAGGTGTAGCGGTTGCCGGCGTACCAGCGGTAGCGCCGCAGCGGGTTGTAGAGGTACTTCTTCTCGACCTTCACGCCGCGGGCCGGGCTGAACATCTCGAGCTGCTTTGTCTCGTTGTCGGCCACGGTCGAGGGGCGCGGGAGGGTGTACATGTGGTACTCGAAGAAGGCTTTCTCGGCCATGGGCGCGGGCTGCGGCTGCGAGGCCGCGCGCGCCCTCGGCGGCCCTGGGGTCGCCACGGGCTGGGGCTGCACGCGCCGCACGTCGCCGGCGATGAACTTCATCTTCGCGTCGCGGTAGGTCTTGCCCGAGCGGTTGTCCACGCTCACCCAGCCGGAGATGTCCGCCGCCGTGTCGTCCTTGTTCAGCACCAGCACGTACTCGGCGTGCCAGTTGACGCCGTGGGTCTGGTAGGTGACCTCGGCGAGGTGCTTGCCGGGCTTGTCGGTGTGGACCTTCCATACCAGCGTCGGGCGGGTCAGCAGCCCCTCGGCGAGCTTCTTGAAGCGGATGTCCCGCACGTTGTCGGGCCGCTGGACCATGACGATGCCGCCGGCGCCCTCCCGCAGGACGAGCTGGGCGGCGTCGAAGCTCAGCAGGCTGCCGGCGTAGCTCTTGCCGGGGCAGAAGACCTCGATCGGCTTGTCGATGTACTTCCGCAGCAGCTTGTCGGCCGAGACGAGGTCGTACTGGTAGTTCTGCTCGAGCAGCTTGGCCTTGTCGTCGGTGATGCTCTTGAAGTGGACGGTGGTGGCGTCGATCCGGCTGGCGACGTCGGTGAACTTGACCATGCCGCCCGCGGCGATGTCGAGGCTGCGGACCTCGCGCACCACGGCGTAGTTGCCGTTGTACACGGTGACGGCCACGCCCTCTTTCTCCCCGGCTCCCTTCACCTGGGCGATCCCGGCGCCGGCGACGGCCAGAACCACGCCGATGGTAATCCATAGTTTCGCGTTCATCGTCATGCTCCTTTCGCAAAGGCTCTTCGCGAGTCTCGTGTGTCCTCTGTGACGCAGTTTCGATGCCCTCATTCGTCGTGCGGCGACTTGAGTCCGCCGCCCGTCCTGTTGTTGCACCTGTATGAGAATTCCACCTTCGCGGTGGAGTTGGCCTCGATCGGCACGTCGATCTCCACCCAGCCGACCTTCCGCACGTGCCAGGGGTAGTCCCTGCCGCCGCGGGTGCAGTTGCCCTGGTAGGTCGAGGCCGGCACGCGGGCGATGACCGTGATCGTCACGGCGTGGTCCTTGCGGTTGCGGAGGTGGTACTGCCACTTCTCGTAATGGTCGTAGGTGCTGTGGTGGCGGTACCCGATCTGCTTGGCCGAGCAGGCGATGTCGAAGGCGTAGCTCCAGTGGAAGCGGAGCTTCTCGTTCTTGGGCGTGTGGTCGATGTTGGTCTGCGAGACGTAGCTTTGCAGGCCCTGCGGGTCGGGGGCGTACAGGCGGACGACGCCCTTCGGCAGCGGCCGGCCTAGGCCGTTGGCCTCGGAGTTGAGAAGCTCGCTGACGACCCGCGCGGCAGTGGCGTTCACCTGCCGGTCGTACACGTACCCGCGGCGGAGCTTCAGACCGCTGCCGCTGACCAGCTCGATCTGCTTGGTCTCGGCGCTGCGGATGGTCGTCGCCCGCCCGAGCGTGTAGAGGTGATACTCGAAGAACGACTTCTCCTTGAATCCCCAGGACCTGCTGCCGCGCCTGCGGCCGCCGGTTTCGAGTACGTCGTAGAGATAGTGGTCCAACCCCTCCGGACGGATGAGGTTCACGTCTCCGGCCAGGAGCTTGAGCTGGGCGTCCTCGTACGTTACGCCGGAGTTGTTCGTGACCGTGGCGTATCCGACGAGGTCGGCCGTGTCGATTATCTCGTGCTTCGCCCCGGCGGGTGCGACCTTGGCCGGGCGGAGCTTGAGGACGTAGTCGGCCCGCCACTTTATCCCCCGCGTCATGTACGCCACCTCGAACTGCTGGGCGGCGGGGGCGGTGTTGTGAACCAGCCACACCAGCGTGGGCCGGCTCAGCAGCCCCTCCGGCAGAGCGGCGAAGGTCAGCGCCCGGATCTCCTGGCGGGCGACGTTGCGCGGGCCCTCACCCGCCGGCTGGATGACCAGCGTCGCCCCGTCGTAGCTCAGCAGCTTCCCGCTGACGGTGCCGCCGGCCTTGAAGAGAACGCTTACGGGCTTGTCGATGTGCTTCCTGAGGATCGCCTCGGACGAGGCGAGGTCGTACTGGTAGTTCTGCTCGAGGATCGTCAGCCGGCCCTTCCTGGCGAGGGACTGCATCCGCACCGTGTCGGGCAGGATGGCGCTGGGCACGTCGGTGAAGTTCACTCGCGTCTCGCCGCGTTTGAGGTTGCGGACCATCCGCTGGTCCCTGACCAGTGCCAGGCCCCGCCAGCCGTGGCGGTATCGCCCGCGGGGCCCGTAGTAGTAGTACGTCGGCCAGTTCTCGGGCTCGGAGAGGATGGTGAGCGAGACGTTCAGTCGCTTGATCTCGACTTCCTTGCCGTATGCGGCGGGCGTGGTGTCCACCTGCATCATCCACACGCCGACGGCCAGGATCGCGACAGCGGCGACGGCAGCGGCCGCGCCGATCCAGCGGCGGTAGGGCAGCGCGATCCGCCGCGGGGCGGCCGGCAGCGTCAGCGGGGGGGCAGCCTCGGGCTCGCCCGCGCGGAACTTCGCCAGCGCCGCCCGGGCGCGGCGAAGCCGCGCCAGCTCCGCCCGGCAGGCGGCACAGCCGCGGAGGTGCTCTTCCACGGCGGCGGCCTCCGGGCCGGCAAGCTCGCCGTACACCAGGTCAATCAGCTTCTCGCGCACCTGGTCGCAGTTCATGATTCCAACTCCCGCCGGAATGGCTCCAGCTCGTCGGCCAGCTTCATCAGGGCGTATCGCACGCGGCTCTTGACCGTGGCGGTCGGCACGCCGAGGGCCTGCCCGATCTGCCGGAAGGTCAGTCCCTCGCTCTCTCGCATGGCCAGCGCCTCTCGCTGCTCGGCGGGGAGCTTCTGCACCGCCCGCCGGACGAGGTCGCCCAGCTCGCCGCGCTCGGCGATGGCCGAGGGCCCGGGGGCGTCGCCTGCCGGTGCGAGCTGGTCGTTCATGTGTTCCTCTCTCGGCCGGACACGCCGCCGACGCAGGCAGTCCAGCCAGTGGTTCCGGGCGATCGTGAAGATCCACGTCCTGGGGTTGGCTCGCCCGTCGAAGCTTTCGCGCCTGGCCCAGGCCTTGAGCAGGGCTTCCTGTGCGATGTCCTCTGCTTCGTGCCAGCGGCCGCACATGCCGAACAGGTACCGCCGCACGGCCGGGGATGCGTTCACAAGCGCCGCGCGCATGTCGGCAGTGTCCTGCGGCGGGCAGGGCACAGCATCCCCGCCAGGCGTCCGCGACGCGTGCTTGGAACGACTGCCGCCCACGTTGGCTCCTGTTGCTTCTGTTCGACCCCTTAGACGGCCGGGCCGGGCGAATGGATTCACCCTCTTGGAGATTTCCGCCGCCCTTCACCGAAATTGGGCGCTCAGCCGTCCGGCAGGGCCAGCCTGCTTATTGCATGACTCCTTCCGGGTCTATGCAATAAGCACCTTTGCGAGAGACGGTTCTCTCGCAAAGGTTTCGACTCGGCGCTTCGCGCCTCGCTCAAGGCTGGCCCTGAGCAAGAGCGACGTAAGTCGCTCGCGTCGAAGCCCCCGCGGCGGATGTTGCACGGCCATCGTGCAACATCCGGGCCAGAAAAAACCCGCTAATTCAGCCTTGACAGGCGGATGTCGACAGAATATAAGTCTATGCGATTTGAGTAATATTCTAGTTCTATGGCCAAGCTATCCGACATCCTGAAGGCCTTTGCCGAGGAGACGCGGCTTCGGATCCTGCGGCTGGTCTCTTTGCAAGCCCTTTCTGTAAATGAGCTTGTGGAGGCACTTGGGACAGGCCAGCCGCGAATCTCGCGTCACCTGGCGGTGCTGAAGCGGGCCGGGCTGGTGGCCGACCGCAGGGATGGCAACCGCACCTTCTACAGCATGCCCCCCGAGCGGCTCGAGGGCTTCCCCGCCGCGGTCTGGGAGGCCGTGCTCGCGCGGCAGGCAGACGAGCAATTCTTCCCCGAGGACCTCGCCCGGTGCCAGAAGGTCCTCGCCGCCCGCAAGGCTCGCAGCAAGGATTACTTCGACGCGGTCGCCAGGCAGTGGGACCGGATCAAGCGCAACTACATCTCCGACGCCGTCCCGTTCATGGTGGTCGCCAAGCTGCTGGGGCCCGGCGCCCTGGCGGTGGACGTCGGCGCCGGCACGGGCGAGGCACTGGCCGCCCTGGCCGCGACGGGGGCGCGAGTCATCGGCGTGGACAGCTCCGAGAAGATGCTCCAGGTCTGCCGCCAGCGGCTGGACGAAGCCGCCCTGGAGAACGTCGAGCTGAGGCTGGGCGACGCCGAGGCCCTGCCCCTGGGCGACGGGGAGTGCGACACCGCCCTGGCCAGCATGGTCCTGCACCACCTGGCAGACCCGGCCGCGGGGGCGCGCGAGATGGCCCGCGTGGTAAGGCCCGGCGGCAAGGTCGTCATCATCGACCTGGTGAGCCACGACCAGGAGTGGACGCGCGAGGTCATGGCCGACGTGTGGATGGGGTTCTCCGAGGCGCAGGTCCGCTCCTGGCTGACGGGGTCGGGCCTGGGCGACGTGACCTACTCCGCCTCCAGCCTTCCCTCGCCCGCCGAGGAAGAATCAACCGAAAAGCTCGACACCTTCATTGCCGTCGCCAGCAAGCCGGCGGCGTCCGACTAACCACAGGAGACGATCATGGCAAAGAAGAGACAGTGCGACGTGAAGGACCTGCGGCTCGCCGGCGAAGGCAAGCGGCGGATTCTCTGGGCCGACCGCGACATGCCCGTGCTGGCGCTCATCCGCGAGCGCTTCGCCAAGGAAAAGCCCCTCCGCGGGCAGCGGATCGGGGCGTGCCTGCACGTGACGGCCGAGACCGCAAACCTCGTCCGAACGCTCACCGCCGGCGGGGCCGACATGGTGCTGTGCGCGTCGAACCCGCTGAGCACCCAGGACGACGTGGCCGCGTCGCTGGTGAAGGACTTCGGCATGAAGATTTTCGCCATCCGCGGCGAGGGTCGGAAGAAATACTACGATCACATCGCGACGGCCTGCCGGCACCGACCCTCGATCACCATCGACGACGGGGCCGACCTCGTCAACTCGCTGCACACGGACATGAGCCGCTACGCCAAGGGCATCGTCGCCTCCATGGAGGAGACGACCACGGGCATGATCCGTCTGCGGGCGATGGACGCCAAGGGGATCCTGAAGTTCCCGGTGATCGCCGTCAACGACGCCCAGTGCAAGCACCTCTTCGACAACCGCTACGGCACGGGGCAGAGCAGCATCGACGGGGTCATCCGCGCGACCGACAAGCTGCTGGCCGGCACGCGCGTGGTGGTGGCGGGCTACGGCTGGTGCGGGCGCGGCGCCGCCACGCGCGCACGCGGGGCGGGCGGCAACGTCATCATCACCGAGGTGAACCCCGTCAGGGCGCTGGAGGCGGTCATGGACGGCTTCCGGGTCATGCCCATGTCGGCGGCGGCGGCCATCGGAGACCTGTTCATAACCGTCACAGGCGACATCAACGTCATCGACGCGCGACACTTCAAGAAAATGAAGGACGGCGCCATCGTCTGCAACAGCGGGCACTTCAACGTCGAGCTGAACCTGCCAGCCCTGGCGAAGCTGGCCCGGAAGATCAACCGCGGCGTGCGGAACCTGGTTGACGAGTACGTCCTTCCCGGGCGGCGGCGCGGCGAGTCAAAGCGGATATGCGTCCTGGCCGAGGGGCGGCTGGTGAACCTCGCCTGCGCCGAGGGGCATCCGGCCAGCGTGATGGACATGTCCTTCGCCGTCCAGGCCCTGTCGGCCGAGTGGGCCGTCAAGAACGCCGGGAAGCTCGGCGTGAGGGTGCATCCCGTCCCCGACCGGATCGACTCCTGGGTCGCCCGGCTGAAGCTCAAGGCCATGGGCGTCAAGATCGACACGCTCACCGCAGAGCAGAGGAAATACCTCGCCTCCTCGGAGATGGGAACGTAGGCATTGCGGATTCCGGATTTCGGATTTGGGATTGCCGAATTCGGAGTTGCTCAGGCGGCCCTCTGCACGGCCACGGCCGTGGGCGCGCCGACCATCTCGGCCAGGGCGATGTCGTCGTCGGTGAACGGCTGCTCGCCCTTGCGGTAGAGCATGACCGTCCCGACCAGCCGCCCGTCCTGTGCCATCAGCGGGATCAGCAGCAGGCTGACGCCGACGAGCATCCTGTGCATTTCCTGGGGGAACAGCTCGATGTTGTCCTGGGCGTCGAGGACCGTGACCTCCGGGCGCTCGTCGAGCAGGGGCACGACGGCCGCGGCGAGCGACCGGCAGAAGTTGATGCCGTCGGGGACGGGCACGCCGAAGCGCCCGACGAGCTGGAACTCCTCGACGTCGCCGCCCAGCAGCGCCGCCCCGCACAGCCCCCCCGTCCGCTCCACGAACACCTGGAAGAAGTTGCGGAATATGTCGTCCTTGTCGCCGCCCTCCAGCAGCCGGGTCTGGTATCGGATCAGCGCCTCCTGGCGGTCCCTGTCGGTGTGAAGCTGGCGGCAGGTGGCCATCAGGTCCTCGCAGGTGGCCGACAGCAGCCCGTAGTCTTGTCGGCCGTCGCGGCGATCCTCCAGGGCGGCGCGGACGGCATCCCGCAGCCGCTCCAGGTCGATGGGCTTGTTGAGCATCTCCACCGGGTGCCGGCGGGAGGCCTCTGAGAGGATCTTGGCATCCCCGTAACCGGTGATGAAGATTGCCGGCACGTCGCCGAACTTGTCGCGCAGGCGGTCGATGAGCTCCATCCCGTCCTCGTCGCCCAGCCGCAGGTCCGTGACGACCAGGTCGGGGCGGCTCGTCTCGGCTGAGGCCAGGGCCTCGGCGGCGCTGGCGGCCCGATCGACCTGGTGCCCGTTGGGGATCAGTGCGTCGGCCAGCAACTCGCAGATGGCCGGGTCGTCGTCCACCAGCAGGATGCGTGCGGGTTCAGTCGCCCTTTCCTTCACCGCCACTGATCTCCTCCCCGGCCCGGGGCAGCTCCACGAAGACCGTGGTGCCCTCGCCCGGCCGCGACTCTATCCATATCTTCCCGGCGTTTGCCTCTACGTATCGCCTTGCCCTTGCCAGCCCCATGCCTCTTGCCCGCCCGGCCGCCTGGTGCGAGAAGAACGGCGTGAACGCAGCGGCCGCGGTGGCCTGGTCCATCCCGCCGCCGTCGTCCACGACACTGATGAGCACTCGCCCGTGGCCGGACCGGCCCGCCCGGGGGGGCAGTGGCGACGCCGCCAGCCGAATCGCCGCTGCCTGCTCGCCGGCGGCGGCCGCGTTCCGCAATAGCTCCCGCAGGATCGTCCGAACCTGCCCCGGGTCGGCCCAGACGTCCGGGCACCCGGGCCGCAGTTCTATATCGACGCTGACGCCGCCCGTCTTTGGATCCGTTTCAGCAAGTATGTCCTCTTTTGCCTGGCTCAGCAGCCTGCCCACCTCGACGGCCTGGGCCTTGGGCGGAACCGGGCGGGCGAACTCCATCAGCTCGGTGGCGATGCCGCTGATCTCCTGTGCCTTGTGTGCGATCAGCTCGGCGGCTTCGCGGTCCTTCTTGGTGGTGGCTCGCCCCGCGAGCAGTTGTGCCCGGCCGGCGATGACTGCCAGCGGGTTGTTCATCTCGTGTGCGGCGCCGGCGGCCATCTCGCCCACCGTCGCCAGCGCCTCGGCCTGGGCCAGCGCCCGCTGATTGTCGGAAAGCTCCTGCGAGGCCCGGGCGAGCTGCTCGGCGAGATTGTTGGCGCGGGCCTGGTCGGCGGCGGCGGCCAGCACGAACCCCAGCACCGGCGCCAGGGCGGCGAAGAGCTCATCGTCGAAGGCGTCGGGGGCCAAGCCCGCCGGCAGCAGCACGCCGCCCACCCACCGGCCCTGGCAGAGCAGGGGCAGGCAGGTGCAGTTGTCGAGGTCGAGCAGGTCCGACCAGGCCTCGGCGGGGTGTAGGATCCCCGCCAGCAGCCCGCCCGCCGGGCAGAGCCCCGGGGCGGGGGGAGCCTGCGGCCCCCGCACGTCGGCGAAGCGAAACGAGCCCTCCTCGCCGCCGTCGTGGCAGGCGAGGATGACCTGCTCGCCCTCGCCCAGCAGCGCGAACGCACACACCGGTCGATGCGGCGCGGCGGCGATGCCCGCGGCGGCCGAGGCCGTCCGGGCGACCTCCAGGCACAGTTGCGGCAACTGCGTCGTGGGGGAGACCCTGCCGGTCAGCTCGGCAAGCCGCTCCAGGGCGCCAAGCCGGCGCCGCAGCCCGGCCAGCTCCGACTTGAGCTGCCCGTCCGGCTCGATCGCTTCATCCGGTGGGGGGGGGCTCGCGCCGGGTACGTCGGCCTCAGTGCCCGCCAGGCCCACCAGCTCGGCGCGGGCGGCCAGCCGACCGGGCAACCGGTCGCAGACGTCCTGGAGGTCCTCGCCTGAGAGGCCGATTTGCTCCGCTAGCTCGGCGACGCTCGGCCCCGCGCCGCTGGGCGCCAGGCCGTAGCCCCGCTGACGCGCCAGGGCGTCGGCGAAACGCACGATGCCGGCGATGGCTGCGCCCGCCAGGTCCCGCGGGACCGCCTGAGGCGACTGGTGATGCAGCCAGATTGCCTCCTGGGCGGGCCTGGGGAGGCCCCAGCGCTGCCCCAGCCGTCGGCCGAGGACCGTGTGGTCGATTCCGATGATTTCCCGCTCGACCTCCGCCGCATCGGCGGCGCCGTCGCTCAGGGCCGCCAGCACGCGCCCGTAGCTCTTGGGCAGGCACTCGACCAGGGCGAGCTTGCCGATGTCGTGGAGGAATCCGCACAGGAAGGCCAGCGCCGGGTCGGTCGGGTTCGGCGATCTCTCCGCCGCCAGCTCGGCGGCCGCGGCGGTGGCAATGCAGTGCGTCCAGAATTCCCGCCCGTTCGGCCCGCCGGCAAAGTCGGACAGTGCCTCGAAGACCTTCATTGCCGGGACGGCCGACCTGATCGCCTCGGCGCCCAGCACGTCGATGGCCCCGGCGACGTCGTCGATCTCGCGCTCGCCTGCCCGGGCGCGGGCAAGCGATATCAGACGTTGCGCCAGGGCCCCGTCCGCTTCGACGGCGCCGGCCACCTCCCGGGGCTCAACTCCCTCGCCCCGCCAGATCTCCAGCAGGCGGGCGGCCTCAGCCGGCAGGGCCGGAAGCGAATCCAGCTGGCGAAGCAGAAGGTCGAGCTGTTGCACCTGGACCCTTGCCCGCAGTGGCGGGCTGGCGTGGGGGTCCGTCTTGTCGCCGCCGTTGGCCACCTGGCGAGGTCCGTTCCGTTGCTCAGGACTGAACGAGTTCCACGATGCGCTCGATGACCGTCTCGATGTTGAAGGGCTTCTTGATGAAGTCGTCGGCGCCGGCCTCCAGCAGGCTGTCCACCTCCGCCCGGTTGACCACGCCGGAAATGACCAGGATGCGCGTGTACTGGAGGTCCTCGCTCTCGCGGATCGTCTTGCAGACAACGTTGCCGTTGATGTCGGGAAGCATGTAGTCGAGGACCACGACGTCAGGCCGGAACCGGTTGGCCTCGACGCCGGCGTCGAAGCCGGTATTGGCCGTCCGCACCTCGAACCGCCCGTCGCCGGCCAGGGCATCGACGAGCAAATCGACGATGTCCGGATCGTCGTCAACGACCAGCACCCTGGTCTTGTCCGACTCCAGACCGTCGAGCGGGATGCCGTTCTCCTTGATGAACTTGAGGAGCTTGTCGCGCGGGATGCGCCGGAACTTGCTGCCGGGTACGCGAAAGCCGCCCAACTGCCCGCTGTCAAAACATCGAATGATCGTCTGCTGCGACAGCCCGCAGATTTCCGCCGCCTCGCCGGTGGTGAACACCGTCTTGTGTCGAAGGTCTGACACGGTTCGTCCTCGCTTGTCGATGAGGTCGCCGTCGCTTAGTTGCGTTGGCCGGCTCGTCCCACGTTACTTCCATCGGAACTCCCCGTAGCCAACTTAATCTTCCTAGAACCCACATTTTAACAACTCGATGGCAATTCCCACGTGGATTCTGAGAAAAAAGGTAGAATACATAAGCTGTCCCGGTAACCTGGGCTGTTAGGATAGGGGAGGCTTGGTAGAAATCTCCGCCTCGCTGGTGGCCTCGCCCTGACGGCTTGGCGCGCCGGTTGCTGGGGGAAAGCGTGTTGAGAGGCTGTGGAGAAGCGGGGCAAATGCTGGGTAAGAGCTTATGCCAAAAAGGCTTGCGGCGTTTGCTGCGGGCCGGTGTCATGTGAGTAGCCCCAGCCTTCGCGGGCCGGGCACGCGGGGGGCCGGGAATGGCCCCGGCGCCCGCTACAATGGCGGCCGTGGGAGAGGCAAGCTTCGGTGGCGCTGAGCGTTCCCGATTTCGACTACCATTTGCCCCCTGGGCTGATCGCTCAGACGCCCGCTGAGCCGCGCGACAGTTCCAGGCTGATGGTCCTTCAGCGCGGCACCGGCCGGCGGAGCCACCGCGTCTTCTCGGAGCTGCCTTCCATTCTGCGCGAGGGCGACCTGCTGGTGGTCAACGACACTCGCGTGATCCCGGCGCGGTTCGACTGCGTGCGGCCGACGGGCCGGCCAGTCGAGGCGCTGTTCCTGCGCGAGCTTGCTCCCGGGCGGTGGGACGTGATGCTCAAGGGCGCGACCCGCTGCAAGGCGGGCGAGTCGCTGAGTGTCCGCGGCCAGCGCGACGCGCGGATGACGCTCGCCGAGCGGCTGGGGCAGGGCGTCTGGCGGGTGGAGGTTGCGCCGCCGCGTCCGGCGACGGAGCTGCTCGAACGGGTGGGGCGGACGCCCCTGCCTCCGTACATCCGCCGCGGCAAGAGCGTGGCCGATGCCCCGGACCGCAGCGCTTACCAGACGATCTACGCCGCCCGCCCCGGGGCGGTAGCCGCACCCACGGCCGGGCTGCACTTCACGGCGGCGGTGATGGACGCCCTTCGCGGGCGGGGCGTGGAGCTGGCGGCCGTCACACTGCACGTGGGGCTCGGCACGTTCGCCCCGGTTCGGGCCGAGGACCCCCGGGCACACGTCATGCACTCCGAGTGGTACGAGCTTGGCGCGCCGGCCGCGGGCGCCATCGCTCGGGCCGGCAGCGAGGGCAGGCGCGTCGTGGCGGTGGGGACAACGGCCGTCCGGGTGCTCGAGGCCGTCGCCGCCGCCGGACCGATTGCCCCGAGAAGCGGCTGGACCGACCTGTTCCTGTATCCGCCGGCCGAGTTCCGCGTGGTGGACGCCCTGGTGACCAACTTCCACCTGCCGCGGTCAACGCTGGTCATGCTGGTGGCGGCCTTCTGTGCGCCGCAATCGACCGACGGCGTCCGCCTCATCCTCGACGCCTACGCCTACGCCGTCGCCAGGAAGTACCGCTTCTACTCCTACGGGGACGCGATGCTGATCGAGTGATTCCCCCGGCGGCCTTGCCGCGCGCGGGCCGCGGAGGTATGCTTCGCACTCAACGTGGGCATGTTCGCGGCCGGAGCTGCGTCGCGTCGGCCGCATTGGTCAATCGAAGCTTCTGTCCGAGCACACGGGGACCGCCATGGGCGATCAGGACAGCCGCAACGCCGGTCAAGCCATTCCGCCGCCAATACCGCCGCCAATGCCCCAAGCGCCCGGAGACCCCACGGGCGGGCTGATCCCGTACAAGAACGCCCCGGCCCTGGCCGCGTATTACCTGGGAGTGTTCTCGGTGATACCCCTGCTCGGGCTGTTCCTCGGGCTGGCGGCGCTGGTGCTGGGGATCATGGGCCTGCGGAAGGCGTCGCGCCAGCCGGAGGTTAAGGGCAAGGTCCACGCGTGGGTCGGCATCATCGTCGGCGGCTTCTTCGGCCTGGCCTACCTCGCCTTGACGGTGCTGATAATTGTGGGCATCGTTCTCGGCGCATACTGACCCGTTGGCGGAGCGGCATCTGCGGGACCGGCACGCTTGCGGGCTATGTGGCAGCGCTCGCCTGACGGCGCTAGAATGCCACAGGAAGGTGCCTGATATCGGGAGGTCGACCGTGCGCAGGCTTGCATGCTCGCTGCTGATTGCCGTGATGGCCGGGGCCGCGCCGGCGGCCGCGCAGATATTCGACCCGCTGGCCGGGCTCGGCCCAAGCCGGCCAAGCGCCACCACGGCGCTGGACAAGTTCTCCGTCCGCACCATCCTCTCCCACAAGACGGTCGAGCCCGGCGGCTCGCTACACGTGGCCGTGGAAATCACCGTCGCCGACGACTACTGGGTTTACGGCCCGGCTGCGGGCGGGAAGATCGTCCAGGCACAGGACCTGAAGATCGTCGCCGCCACGACGCCGCTGGAGGTCGCCCCCGTCCTGTTCGTCCGGGCGGGCGAGAAGGTGACGGTCTTCGCCGACGGCACGTCCGACACGCACAACGTTTACGAGGGCAGGGCGTACGCCTTCGTGCCGGTAAAGGTGCCGCCCGGCGCCGAGGTCGGCCGGTATCCGATCTCGCTGACGATCACCGGCCAGGTCTGCGCGGCGGAGGTGTGCCTCCAGTTGGAGACGAGGGTCGCCGCCGAGGTGGAAGTGGGCGAGTCGGCCGCCCCCTCGGACGACTGGACCGACGAGGTCCGCTCGGCCCTGACCCGGTCCCGCACGGCCGATGAGTGGCGATCGGCCGGCGCTGCCGGATCGCGCGTCATGGTCTGGGGCGAGGTCTCGCGGACGACGCTCGGCTGGCTGGCGCTGTCGGTGCTCGCCGGGCTGACGATCAACATCCTCCCCTGCGTGCTGCCGGTCATACCCCTTCGCCTGCTGGCGCTGCTCAATCAGGCCGGGTCGTCCCGCAGGCGCTTCGTGACGCTCGGGCTGGCCTTCGCCGGCGGCATCTTCCTGTTTTTCGTCGGCACGGCCCTGGCCAACGTCCTGCTGCGGGCGGTCTTCCAGTACCGGCTGGCGTGGGCCGACTTCTACCGCCACACCCCGCTGGTGATCGGCATGTCGCTGCTGCTGGTTGCCCTGGCGGCGAACATGCTGGGCGCCTTCACCGTGACCGTGCCGGGCAGGGTGGCCTCGGCCGAGGCCGGGCAGGGGCACCTGGGCGCCGTCGGCATGGGCCTGCTGATGGCGATCCTCGCCACGCCGTGCAGCGCGGCGCTGATCGCGGCGGCGTTCACCTGGGCGCAGGTCCAGCCGCTGTGGCTGGGGACGGTGAGCATCCTGCTGATGGGCGTGGGCATGGCGGCCCCGCACGTCGCGCTGGCGGGCATGCCCGGCATCGTCTCGAAGATTCCAAAGGCCGGACGATGGACCGAGCTTTTCAAGCAGTCGGTCGGCTTCGTCTTCCTGGGAATCGCCGTGTGGCTGCTGGGCACGCGGATCGAGATGGTGTACATGCGCTGGGTGCTGGTTTACGCGGTGGTGCTGGCGTTTTGCCTGTGGGTGTGGGGGTCGTGGGTGCGGTTCGACTCGGCGGCGTGGAAGAAGTGGTCGGTCCGCGGGGCCGCGGCGGCGGTTGCGGTGGCGGCGGGCTTCTGGATGCTCACCCCCGCCGCGCCGCCCCTGGTCGAGATGGCGCCGTTCGACGCCGCCAAGATTGCCCGTGCCCGCGCCGCCGGGCGGACGGTGCTGGTCAAGTTCACCGCCGCCGGGTGCGTCGAGTGCGTGGTCGTCGAGAAGAAGATCTACGAGGACCGGGAGGTGGCCGATGAGCTGGCCCGCCGCGGCGTGGCGCCCTTCGTGGGCGACGTCACCGACAAGGCGATGCCTGCCGGCGAGATGCTCTACGAGCACCTGGGTCAGGCCGGGCCGCCCATCACCGCCATCCTGCCGCCGGGCGGCGGCGTGCCGATCGTCCTCCGCGGCGTCTTCAGCAAGTCCGACCTCTTCGAGTCGCTCGACCAGGCGGCCGGCGCGCCGCCCAGGTGATTCCACCTCATCCCTCCGCGCGGTAGAATTGCCGCGAGCATGGCCCGGACGTACGAGATCGCGAAGCGCGTCTTCGACCTGGTCGCCGCCGTGGCGCTGCTGGCCCTGCTGGGCTGGCTGCTGGGGCTGATCTACGTGCTGGTCCGCCTGACCAGCGCCGGCGGGGGGCTGTTCGTGCAGGACCGCGCGGGCCGGGCCGGACGCGTCTTCCGCCTGATAAAGTTCCGCACCATGCGCGCCGGCCACGTCCACGACCCCGACCCCGCCATCGTCATCGACGGCGATCACGCCGCGCTGACTGCGCTGGGGCGCTTCCTGAGGAAGTACAAGCTCGACGAGCTGCCGCAGCTCCTGAACGTCCTGCCCGGGCAGATGTCGCTCGTCGGGCCCAGGCCCACCGTGCCCGAGCAGGTGGCCGAGTACGACGACTTCAAGCGCCGGCGCCTCGTCGCCGCCCCCGGCATCACCGGGCTGGCGCAGATCAACGGCGGCACGGCCTTGACCTGGGACGAGCGGATCGAGTGGGACGTGTACTACGTCCACAACCGCTCTTTCCTGATGGACCTGGGAATCCTCCTGCGGACCGTCGTGGTGACGCTGACCGGGACCGAGAAGCACGTCCGCCGCTTCCGCGAGGTCCACCCCGATTGGCAACCGCCCAGCGGCTGACCCGGCCGGGCGGGGCGGTCAAGGCTGCCGGCTTGCCCCCGGCATACCCAGCTCCCGCATCACCTCCTGGAGGTCCGACCAGACCTTCCCGCGGGTGTCCTTGTTGTACGACCGCAGCAGGAAGGCCGGGTGGAACGTCGGCATGACCTTGGTGCCCGCCAGGTCGGGGTCGAGCATGGGCAGCGACTGCCACTGCCCGCGCAGCCGGGTAATCCCCACCGTGGTGTTCAGCAGGGCGTGGGTGGCCGGGTTGCCCAGTGAGACGATGACCTTCGGGCGGATGATCCGCAACTGCCTCAGGAGGTAGTCCCAGCAGGCGTCCACCTCGTCCGTGGCCGGGGCGCGGTTGCCCGGCGGGCGGCACTTGATAACGTTGCAGATGAACACGTCCTGCCGGTCCAGGCCCATGGCCGCGATCATTTTCGCCAGCAGCTCACCGGCCCGCCCGACGAACGGCCTGCCCTGCTTGTCCTCTTCGGCCCCGGGCCCCTCTCCGACGAAGACGATGTCGGCGTCGGGGTTGCCCTCGCCGAAGACGGTGTTCGTCCGCCCGCCGGCGAGCTTGCACCTGGTGCACTGGCGGACTTCGTCGAGGTCGATTGCCCGCAGCTCGGCGGCCTTGCGCCGGGCCTCGCCGCCGTCGCGCGCGGGAGCGGGCGGGGCGGGAGGCACCTCCTCGCCGGCGGGCCCTGCCGGCAGCGGCTCGCCGCGTGCCAGCCAGTCGCCCCCCAGCTCGCGGTCGGTGTCGATCAGTTGCTTTGCCGCCCGCCGCAGCCGCCGGGATGGCTCGTCCATGTTCGCCTCCGCTTGCCTCGTGGCGTGAGGATAGCCCAGCCGCCCCGGCCGGACAAGGCCCTGCCCACCTGCCCCCGGCTAGGCGACTGCGGCTTGACTTGCCCACCCCCCGCAGCCAAGAATACGGCCCGGCGGGGGAAGCCCCGACCGGTGCACTGTTCATAGGGGTGTGACAATGGCAAAGTGGACTATCGAAGTGGACGAGGACGCCTGCGTCGGATGCGAGGCCTGCTGCGACGAGGCGCCGGGAACCTTCCGCATGAAGGACGATGGAGTCGCCGAGGTCATCTCTCCGCCCGGCGACGACGAGGAGGCCATCCTCGCCGCCGCCCAGAGCTGCCCGTCGGACGCCATCTCCATCACCGACGCCGACACGGACGAGAAGGTCTGGCCGGAGTAGCCCGTCCGCCGCGCCGGGACCGTTGGCTGCGGGGAGGCGACTTAGCCTGCTTATTGCATGACCCCTTCCGGGTCTATGCAATAAGCACCTTTGCGAGAGACGGTTCTCTCGCAAAGGTTTCGACTCGGCGCTTCGCGCCTCGCTCAAGGCTGGCCCTGAGCAAGAGCGACGTAAGTCGCTCGCGTCGAAGCCCCCGCGGCGGATGTTGCATGCGCATCGTGCAACATCCGGGTTAGCCGGCGTACCTGCGCCCTTCGTCCATCATGGCCAGGTAGTTGTCCACCGGCACGTAGTTCGCCACCGAGTTTCCGCTGCCCAGGCAGAACCCTCCGCCTGGCATGCACACGTCCAGCGTCTCGCGGACGCGCTTGCGCACGGCCTGCTCGTCGGCGCGGCAGAGGAAGTCAACGTCTATCCCGCCCAGCACGGCGCAGCGGTCGCCGTAGTCGCCCTTGGCGTCGGTGATCAGCTCGATGGTGTCCTCGAAGCTGTGCTTGCCGTCGATCTTCACGTCGTCGAGCAGGTCGGGCATGATCTCGCGGACGTTGCCGCAGGAGTGCAGTAGGTAGGGCCGCCCGGCCGCGCGGGCCATCTCCGCCAGCGCCTTGTGGCCGGGAAGCACGAATTCGCGCAGGTCCGCTGGCGAGATCAGCGTGGCGGTCTTGAAGCCCATGTCGTCGCTGCCCCAGACCACCCCCACGCGCTCGCACTCCAGCAGCCGGGCCATCACTACACGGTATATCTCAAGCAGCTTTCGGGATATGGCCGCGACCAGGTCGCGCTGCTCGTACAGGCTGTAGCAGAGCGTCTCGTAGCCCATCAGCCAGCACAGGTGCTCGCAGAAGTGACCCCGGGCGGTCGGCAGCAGGCACATGTCATCGGGCAGGTTCCGCTCGTACCAGGCGACGCTCCTGTCGCCGGCCTGGTGCGGGTCGGGCCAGGGGTACTTCTCGAAGTCCTCCCAGGACATTATCGGCCCTTGGTGCTCGTCCTGGAACGATCGCCCGCCGGCGCGCGGATGCTCGGCCGTGTCTGCGACGGTCGCCTGCCAGACGGGGAACTCGACCCCCTCCAGGCCGGCGAAGACGTAGTCGTAGCCCAGGAACCGCTGGATGGCGATCTCACGCTTCTGCGCGAAGTAGGGGTCGTCGGGGCTGATCCCGGCGGCCAGGTCGAACCGCTCGCAGATGGCGTCCTTCGTCTCGCCGTCGAGGAACAGCTCTATGTAGTGGACGCGGCTGGGGGTGCCCTGGCGGCGGAGATTGGCCAGGAATGCCTCGGCGTCGGGCTGAACGTCCTTGCAGAATCCCGTCATGGGGGACATTTCGGTCTCCGTCTCCTATGTCTGTGGCAGGGGCGGCCTGCCCATGCGCAGGCGAAGTTCCGATTGCATGGCGATGACCCTCCGGCGGACGGCGGCCAGGATCTGCTCGTCGCCCAGCCGGTCCAGTTCGCTCCGGCCCAGGGGCTTGGAGTATGCCACAAGGACCTGCCCGAGTGTCGGCAGCGCCCGCCCGCGGGGGTAGATGTCGAAGGCTCCCTCAATGGTGGTGGGCACGACCCACTCGGCCGCGCGTCGGGCGAGCATGGCGACTCCGGGCAGGAATTGCCCGACCCGCCCGTCGTGGGTCCGCGTGCCTTCCGCGAAGACCACGAGTTGCTCGCCGCGCTTGAGCCGGCGGAGCGCCTCCCTCAGAGCACCCGTGTCGGCGGCGTCGCGCTTCACCGGGAAAGCCTTCAGCGACCCTATCCACGCCCCGAATATCGGGATGCGAAACAAGGTGTCGCGGGCCATGAAGTTCATCGGGCGCTTCAGCGCCAGGCTCATGACCGCCGGGTCCAGGAAGCTCTGGTGGTTGCAGATGTACAGGGCAGCGCCGCGGACAGGCTCGTAATGGCGGTTGAATACGCGCAGGCTGAAGAGTGGTATGGCCAGCATCCCGTAGCCGCACCGGCAGAAGCGATACCACAAGTTGGGCGTCGGCACGCCCTCGGGGAGCGACCACCCGCTCAGCCGCGGGTTGGGATGGGAAGGCAGGCCCTTCACTTGTGCTCTCTAACCAGGCGCAGCAGCTCGGCTGTCACTTCTGCGATGCCCATGTCCGTCGTGTCGATTTCGTGGGCGCCCTCGGGCTTGACCAGCGGGGCGATGGCGCGGCTGCGGTCGCGCCCGTCGCGGGTGAGGACGGCCTCGAGGACCTTCTCGTACTCGACCTTCTCGCCGTCGGCGATCAGCTCGTCGTAGCGGCGGCGGGCGCGGACGTCCGGGTCGGCGTCGAGATAGAACTTCACGTCGGCGTCGGGGAAGACGACCGACCCCTGGTCGCGCCCCTCGGCCACGAAGCCGCCGCGCTGCTCCGCCAGCCGCTGCCCGGTCTCCCGCTGGATCGCCACCAGCAGCTCCCGGACGTCGCCCGCCCGCGCCACGTGGTGCGAGTTGTCGCTGACCTCGGCCGAGCGTATCTCGCGCGAAACGTCCTCGCCGTTGAGGATAACCCTCATCTCGTCGCCGGCGTATTCCAGCTCCAGCTTCAGCGGCCGGGCGAGCTCCAGCAGGGCCTCCTCGTCGGTCAGGTCCACGCCAGCGCGGAGCGCCGCCAGCGTCACCGCCCGATAAGTCGCTCCGGTGTCAAGGCATGCGATCCCCAGCGCCCTGGCCAGCTCCCTCGCCGCCGTGCTCTTGCCCGTGCCGGCAGGACCGTCAATCGTGATGATCATGGCCGAAGTTATACAGGATAGTGGCCATCGATGGTAGGCAGAGAGCCTGGCGACACGGACCATGGTGCTTGTTATAATGGAGGCGCACTTGGGAGAAACGCCATGAAATACAAGGTCGTTCTGAGCAAGAACGAGGACGGCTACACCGTTCACTGCCCGGCGCTGCGGGGTTGCTGGAGTCAGGGGTCGAGCGAGGCAGAGGCTCTGGCGAACATCCGCGGCGCCATCGAGGAGTACCTTCAGGCCCTTGAAGAGCTGACCGCCGGCCAGGAAGTTCGGGAGGTGGAGGTCGCCCTTGGCTAAACTTCCGAGCTTGCCGCATCGCAGGGTCGTGCGGGCGCTGGGGAAGGCGGGATTCCGCGTGTTGCGGGAAGGCAGCCACGTTGTCATGACGGACGGGAAGGGCATCGTTACCGTTCCCCGTCACAATCCCGTGAACCGATGGACTCTTGCCGGGATACTCAAGGATGCCGGCATATCGGCTGAGCAATTCCGCAAGCTTTGCTAAAGGGGACGTCATGAGGAACGCTTTGCTGGCTCTGCCGCTTGCCTTGAGCCTGCTTGGCTGTGACCGGAACGGGCGGGAGAGTCCCCCCCGGCAGGACAAGCCCATGATCGGCCGCGAGGACGCGATGCAGATGATCTGGCGCCTGCCGGAAGTTGTGGCGTGGACCGAGCAGGTCAAGGGCCAGCCCGGCGGCAACGTGCGCCCCGTCTGCAAGCTCGAGCGGACCCCGACCGACTGCGAGGCGGCGGGTGAGAGGCCCGCCTGGCGGTTCTACTTCGGCGTCGCGGCGCCGACGCAGACTGTCCTGTGGAACCGCTTCGAGGTGGATTCGGCCAACGGCGAGATCGGCGTATGGGACCACGTTGGCGACTCGTACGTGACTCTCGTCGAATGGCGCAGAGGGTACCGCGACCGATGACCGGCCTCGGCGCCGGCGGCCCCGATTGACCGCCGGTCGCCGGTTATCGGCTGCCGGCTACTCTTTCCCCTCCCCGTTGCCGTTGCCGCCGTAGCTCATGGCCGCAAGCTGCTGGTACATGTTCCAGCGGCTGGTGACGTCCTGCTGGGCCAGCTTGATGAGCCTTTCGGCCTCTTCCGGCTTGCTCTTGGTCAGCATCGTATAGCGGGTCTCGTTGTAGGCGTAGTCTTTCAGTGGTATCGACGGGGCCTTGGAGTCCAGTTGCAGGGGGTTTTTGTCCTGATTTGCCCGGCGCGGGTCGTAGCGGTAGAGCAGCCAGGCGCCGGATGCGACGGCGGCTTTTTGCTGGTCGTATGCGGCGGTCATGTTGATCCCGTGCATGATGCAGTGGCTGTAGGCCATGATGAGGCTTGGCCCGTCGTAACTTTCGGCCTCGACGAAGGCCTTGACGCATTGGTTGTCGTTTGCGCCCATGGCGACCTGTGCGACGTAAATGTTGCCGTAGGTCATCGCCAGCAGCCCGAGGTCTTTTTTCGGCGTGGGTTTTCCGCCGGCTGCGAACCTTGCGACTGCGGCCCGCGGCGTGGCCTTGGAACACTGCCCGCCCGTGTTGGAATAGACCTGCGTATCGAGGACGAGGATATTAATGTCCCGCCCGCTGGCGAGGACGTGGTCCAGCCCGCCGTAGCCGATGTCGTAGGCCCACCCGTCGCCGCCGAGGCCCCAGACGCTCTTTTTGACCAGCGCGTCGGCGAGCGTGGCGAGTTGTCCGGCCTGGGGCGACTTGACACCGGCGAGTTTTTCCTTCAAGGCGGCAACGCGTTTCCGCTGCTCGGCAATATCGGCCTCGGTCGATTGGTCGGCGTTCAGAAGCCCATCAACAAGGTCGTTGTCAATTTTGTCGGCCAGGGCTGAAACCAGTTCGCGTGCGAACTCGTTCTGCTTGTCTAGCGTCAGCCGGAAGCCGAAACTGAATTCGGCCGTGTCTTCGAAGAGGCTGTTATTCCAGGTCGGCCCGCGCCCGTCGGCGTTGACGGCGTAGGGCGTGGTCGGCAGGTTCCCGCCGTAGATGCTGGAGCAGCCGGTGGCGTTGCCGATAATCGCCCGGTCGCCGAACAGTTGCGAGAGGAGTTTGACGTAGGGCGTTTCGCCGCAGCCGGCGCAGGCGCCGGAATACTCAAACAGAGGCCGGCACAACTGGCTGCCCTTGACCGTGTTGACCTTGAGCTGGGTCCGGTCCATGTCGGGGATGCCCAGGAAGAAGTCATAGTTCTCGCGTTCCGCCTCGCGCAGCGGCGGCTGGAAGGCCATGTTAATCGCCTTCTTTTCCGGCTCGGCCTTGTTCTTGGCCGGGCAGACGTGCACGCAGGCCCCGCAGCCGGTGCAGTCTTCCGGCGCGACCTGGACGGTCCATTTAAGACCGGCGAATTCCTTGCCCTTGGCGTCGGCGCTCTTGAAGGTTTGTGGAGCTTTTTCCAGCAAGGCCGGGTCATAGACCTTCGTCCTGATGGCTGCATGCGGGCAGGCGATGGAGCACTTGGCGCACTGGATGCAGACCTCCGGGTCCCAGGCGGGTATTTCCAGCGCGAGGTTCCGCTTCTCCCATTGTGTCGTCGCCGTCGGCCAGACGCCGTCGGGCGGCATCTTGGAGACCGGTACATCGTTGCCTCGCCCGGCGATTATCTCGGCGGTGAGGTCGCGGACGAACTCGGGGGCTTCGGCCGGAACGACCGGGGGCTTTTTGATCTTTGAAGTCGCCTCGGCCGGGACCTTTATCTCATGCAGGTTCGCCAGTGCCTGGTCCACGGCCGCGTAGTTCATCTGGACGATCTTGTCGCCCTTTGCCCCGTAGGTTTTCTTGATCGCCTGCTTGATGCTGTCGATCGCCTCCCCGGAAGGCAGGATGCCCGAGAGGTGGAAGAAGCACGTCTGCATGATGGTGTTGATCCGCGCGCCCATGCCGGTGGCCTTGGCGACCTCGTAGGCGTTGATTGCGTAGAATTTGAGTTTCTTGTCGATGATGGCCTGCTGGACCGGGCGGGGTATCCTGTCCCAGGTTTCCTCGGTGGGGAAGGGGGTGTTCAGCAGGAAGGTAGCGCCCTCGACGGCCGGTGCGAGGATGTCGTACCGCTCCAGGAACGTCCATTGGTGGCAGGCGACGAAGTTTGCGTGTGTGATAAGGTAGGTCGAGCGGATTCGCCTGGGGCCGAACCGCAGGTGCGAGACGGTGATGGCCCCGGCCCGCTTGGAGTCATAGACGAAGTAGCCCTGGGCAGAGTTATCCGTCTCGTTGCCGATAATCTTGATGGAGTTCTTGTTCGCCCCGACGGTCCCGTCGGACCCCAGGCCGTAGAACATCGCCCGGACGACGTCGTCGCCTTCGGTGCTGAAGTTCGGGTCGTATTCCAGCGACGTGTGCGTTACGTCGTCGTTGATGCCGATCGTGAAATGGTTTTTCGGTTGGGGTTCGGTAAGTTCATCGAGGACGGCCTTTACCATCGAGGGCGTGAATTCCTTGCTGGACAGGCCGTAGCGCCCGCCGACGACCTTGATGTCCCTGCCGGTCTCGACCATTGCGTTGACGCAGTCGAGGTAGAGCGGCTCGCCGGCAGAACCCGGTTCTTTCGTCCGGTCCATTGCGGCGATTACTTTGGTCGTTTTCGGCAGGGCGTCGAGGAAGTGTTTAATCGAGAACGGGCGATACAGGCGGATCTTGAGCAGGCCGACCTTTTCGCCTTGTGCGTTGAGGTATTCGACTGCCTCCTGGGCGGCCTCGGCGCTGCTGCCCATCAGGACGATTATGCGTTCGGCGTCCGGCGCGCCGACGTAGTCGAAGAGGTGATATTCCCGGCCTACGACGCCTGCGAACCTGTCCATCACCTTCTGGACGATGTCCGGGCAGGCGAGGTAGTAGGGGTTGACGGTTTCCCTGCCCTGGAAGTACACGTCGGGGTTCTGGGCGGTGCCGCGGAGTGTGGGCCGGTCCGGCGTCATGGCGCGTGCGCGATGGGCAAGGACCAGTTCGTCGTCTATCATCGCCCGCATGTCATCCATTGTGAGCAGTTCGATCTTCTGGACTTCGTGGGTGGTGCGGAAGCCGTCGAAGAAGTGGATGAAAGGCACGCGCGCCTCCAGCGAGGCCGCCTGGGCGATCAGCGCCGTGTCCATCACCTCCTGCACGCTGTTGGCGGCGATCAGCCCAAAGCCGGTGCTCCGAACCGCCATCACGTCGCTGTGGTCGCCGAAGATGCTCAGCGCCTGGCAGGCCACGGACCGGGCCGAAACGTGAAAGGCCGTCGGCGTCAGCTCCCCGGCGATCTTGAACATCGTGGGGATCATCAGCAGCAGCCCCTGGCTGGCCGTGAAGGTCGTCGTCAGCGAGCCGCTCTGAAGCGCGCCGTGAACGGCCGCCGACGCGCCGCCCTCGCTCTGCATCTCGACCACCAGCGGAATGGTGCCCCAGATGTTCGTCTGACCGGCTGCCGACCATGCGTCGGCGTGCTCGCCCATGCCGCTGGAGGGCGTGATCGGGTAGATCGCGATGACCTCGTTGGTCTTGTGGGCGGAGTAAGCGGCCGCCTCGTTGCCGTCCATCATGGCCATCGGACGAGAGCTGGATGCTTGCTTCTTACTCATGGTCGCTTCGTTCCTTCCATTTTGCTGGGCATGCTTGGGGTATGCTGTCCGGGCGGCAGGGCCTCCGAGCCGCGCGAGCAGCGAACATACCATATTCTCACATCCGAGGTGACGATTTCAACACTTTCCCCCGGCCTCCGCCGGCGCGGTCGGCCCCTTGGAGGTCTTGTCCCTGTGCTCCACCTCCGGCTCGATAGCGAAGGGCAGGTCGAGGTAGTGTGCGATCTTGAACGCCATCTCGTACTGGAGCCGCGCCGCAGAGCTGGCGTCCACGTCCTCGGCCGAGCCGTCCTTTCTCTCCAGCGCCACCACGAACAGCCGCGTGGTGGTGGGGTCGCTATTGGGCCCGGTAACGTCTGTCTCTTCCCTGGCCGAGAAGACCACCCGGGCAAACTCCGCCGCCCGGATGGTCGATTCCTTCAGCCGCACCGGGCCGATCCGACTTCGCTTGGTCAGCTCTTTCGTGACCTGGTCAACCGATAGCCGCGACCGCCACAGAATCGCCCCCACACCCGCCAGAGCGATGACGGCGCCGACCAGGAGAAAGACCACGGCGAGTGCTGATCCCAACCAATCGCCCAGCTCTCGCCAGCCGACAAACATGAGCCCCCCGCCCAGGACCACTGCGCCGACGCCGACGAGCGCTATAGCCCGCGAGGTGGCGTATTCCAGCCTCACCCCGTCGTCGCGGACCAGGCGGTAGTTGGCCACCTGATTTGCGGGGGTCGGCTCCCACTTCGGCCAGACCCACAGGGGCGTCAGGCCCTCGGCCCGGACCTTTTCAGCCGCGGCCTCGGGCGAATCGGCCGCCACCTCGCCCTCGAAGAAGGCGAACTGCCCGTCCCGCGCCTGATACGTGAACTTGGGCATTGGCTGGATCTCCCCGAGCCTGGGTCTGGAAGACTGTTCTCAGCCGGCGCGCCCGCCGGTCCTTCGCCGTGATGATACCCGCGCAGCCGGCCGGAGCAAGGCCCCAGAGCCTGGCTCCGGGGGGCGTAATTCGCGGATTGACGAGAATCCCGCCGTTAGGATATGCGTGGCGTCAGGCGAGCCGGGCCGGGTGACCTCGAGCGGCCGTCAGTCCTTCAGCACCGCCCGGATCTCATCGAGGTGATCGAGCGTCCAGCGGACCTTGCGATGGATCATCTGGAGGAAGGGGAAGCCCTGCATCCGCCCGAAGCTGCCCGTGGCGGCGATCGGCAGCACGGCCTCGGCGACCATCGCCTCGCACATCAGCAGCGGCAGGGCCTGCATCTCGGCCTTGGATATGACGTTGACCGAGTCGTAGCCGGTGAGGAACCGCCGCAGGCGCGTCTCGTCCATGTGGTCGGGCCACTTGGCGGGGTCTTCCGAGCTGCCGATGATGGAGAACTGAAGCGCCCCGTTGGCCAGGTCGATCACCCGCTGCTGGAGGCGGGCGGTGTCGTAGTCGATGACGGCCACCACCAGCCTGTCGCGGAAGAGCATGTTCCCCGGGTGCCAGTCGCCGTGGACGATCTGCATGGGCCAGTCGAGCATGCCGATTGCGTTGGTCCCCTCGGCGCATCGGCGGTAGGCATCGTCGAGGTACGAGACGGTGCCGGTCAGCACGTCCGGCTCCGGGCGGGCGTCCAGCGGCAGCGACACGACGGTGTTGCGGATTGCCTCGGCCACGGCCTTGGCGTTGTGGTAGCTGCCCCGCGGCGGAGAGTACTCGCTGCGGAAATCGGCCAGCAGCTTGTGGTAGAGGCCCAGGATCCGCCCGGCGTCGTAGGTGGCGTCCAGCGAGCCGTCGTACGTGTCGCCCTCCATGTGCTCGAACACCTCGTAGATGCGCTTATCGAGCACCAGCATGGAGTTGTTGTCTGTGCGCGTGCCGGTGAGGTGGGGCAGGGGGAAGTTCTCTCCGGCCAGGTGGAGCTGGATGCGGTGGGTGAAGGCGACCTTGTTGAGGTCGTCCTTGCCGCGGGCGCGCCGCTTGAAGAGGAACTTGCCCCGGCTGGAGGAGATGATCACCTTGGGCGCCCGCCGGGAGCCGCGGCGGAACTCCTCGATGGAAGTGACGACCCCGAGGTCGTAGTGGCTCAGGCAGATCGCCAGCTCTTCCGCGCCGAATTTCTCACGCTTCATGGCCATGGCATGCCTGCCGCTGGCAGAGCACCGATCGGGACGATTCTTACCCGCCGGGCGGGGGGTGTCAAAGGATTTCACCTCGGCGGCCTCGACCGGTATGATATGGCGTTCGGCACCGGGGGGCTCGACGAGGTGAGCGACCATGGCAATGCGTGCAGACGCGGCGCGGGCTCTTTGCATTACATTGGGGATGGCGGCGGCGTGTATGGCCCAGAAGGCTCCTGAGTCCGGGCCGGCGGCCGGGCAGATCGTGGCCCATCCCGCCAATCCGCGCTGGCTGGTGCGTTACGATCCCGGCGGGAGGCACAAGCCGTTCTTCATGTGCGGCCCCGGCGATCCGGAGGGCTTCCTCTACCGAGGCAAGCTCCGCGCCGACGGCACCCGCGACGGCGACCAGCTCAAGCTCATCAAGAAGCTCAAGGGCACCGGGGCGAACTGTGTCTACCTCATGGCCGTCCGATCCCACGGCGGTGACGGGGACAGAACCGAAAACCCCTTCATCGACAACGATCCCAAGAAGGGCCTCAACCCCAAGGTGCTCGAGCAATGGGACGGCTGGTTCGCGGAGATGGACAGGGCCGGGATCGTGATATACCTTTTCCTCTACGACGACAGCGCCCGCATCTGGAAGACCGGCGACGCGGTCGGCATGCCCGAGAAGCGGTTCATCCAGGCCCTGGTGAAGCGGTTCAAGCGCCACACGCATCTCATCTGGTGCGTGGCCGAGGAGTACCAGGAGCGTTTCAGCGCCAAGCGTGTCTCGGCCATTGCCGCGGCGATCCGCAAGGCGGACGATCGCCGGCATCCAATCGCGGTGCACAAGCTCAGTGGCCTGGACTTCTCCGAGTTCGCCGACGATCCCAACATCGACCAGTTCGCCATACAGTGCAACGCCGACACGGCGGAACGGCTGCACGCCGGCGTGGTGAAGGCGTGGAAGAAGGCCCGCGGGAAGTTCAACCTCAACATGTCCGAGTGCGCTGACCACGGCACGGGCAAGCCGGCGGGGATCCGCAAGAAGAGCTGGGCCAGCGCGATGGCGGGCGCGTACGTGATGGTTCTGAGGATGGACATCGCCTCGACGCCCCTCGAGGCCCTGAAGGACTGCGGGCGGCTGGTGAAGTTCTTCGAGTCCACAGACTTCCACGAGATGGCGCCGCACGACGAGCTGGCCCGCGGGGATACCGAGTACGTGCTGGCCAGGCCCGGTCGGGCTTACATCGCATATTCGTCAAGGTGCACCCGCGAGCTGGGTCTGACCGGCAGGTTAGAGGGCACTTACGACCTGAGGTGGTTTGACTGTGCGACCGGCAAGACAGTCACCCGGGCCTCGGTGAAGATTTCGGCGGTCAATGCCAGCTTCGCGCGCCCGGCCGGGCTGGGCAAGGAGGTGGCGTTGTACCTCTGCCGCCGGGAGCGGGCCAAGCCGGTGGCGAGCCGGCCGGTGCCGATCCGCTAACATCGCTTTCGCCGCGGGGCTACTGAGGGCTATGATCTTGGCGTGAGGATCTGGCCGCAGCGGCCTAGGAGCTCGCCATGCGAATCGTCGTGACAGCCGATCTGCACTACGACGTCCCCCGCAGCCGCGCCCCGGCTGAGGAGGTGGCCGAAAAGATGTGCCGCGCCGGGGGCGACGCCCTGGTCCTCGTGGGCGATTCGGCCAGCGCCGCCCACCAGCCGCTGCGAGACTGCCTGGGGCTGTTCGATGGATTCCCCGGCCGCAAGTTCATGGTCCCGGGCAATCACTGCCTGTGGTGCCTCGACGGCGAGGACTCCATCGAGCGGTACGAGCAGGTCGTGCCCACCATTGCCGCCGAGGCGGGATTCACGGTTCTGGACCACGCCCCGGCCGTCATCGACGGCGTGGGGCTGATCGGCTCCGTAGGCTGGTACGACTACTCCTATCGCGACGAGAAGCTGGCCATCCCGCTGGAGTTCTACCGCGCCAAGGTCGCCCCGGGCGCGGCCGAGATGCTCCCCCAGCATCGCCCGCTGATCGAGCGCTTCGCCGGCAAGCTGTTCGACTGGCATCTCAAGATCACCGCCCAGTGGCGCGACGGCGTGCACGTGCGCATGGAGATGTCCGACGAGCGGTTCCTGGAATACGTCGCCGAGAAGCTCGCCCGCCAGGTGACGGCATTCTCCGAGGCCCCCGAGGTCAGGCAGGTCGTGGCGTTCACGCATCATCTGCCGTTCCGCCAGCTCATTCCGGAGGACAGGCCTCCGGCGTTCGCCTTTGCCGCGGCCTACATGGGCTCCGAGAAAATCGGGCAGGTGCTGCGGCGGTGCGAGAAGCTCAAGCACGTCTTCTGCGGGCATTCTCACTGGCGAGGCTCCTGCCGGGTCGGCGGCATACAGGTAACCAACGTCGGCAGCACCTACTCCGAAAAGCGGTTCGAGGTACTCGACCTCTGACCGGTGGACAGGAATGTGAGGCGACCATGACAGCTCGAGCAACTGCCGCGCTCATGGCGGGCACGGTTGTGCTGGCCTGGGCGTCGGCCCTGCAAGCCGAGTCCAGGCCCGCCGATTCGGGCAAGACGCTGCGGGTGACGCCCGTGGTGCGGGCCTACCGCAAGGCCAGCCCGGCCGTGGTCAACATCTCCACGCAGCGGCTGATAGCGATGGGTCCGCGGCTGTTGGGCCTCCGTGACGATCCCTTCAAGGACTTCGGGCCGAGCATCTTCGCCAGGAAGGTGCCCGCCATCAACCTGGGCAGCGGGTTCCTGATTCACCCGGGCGGCTACATCGTGACCAACGCCCACGTGGTGCACCGTGCCCAGAAGATCACGGTGACGCTGGCCGACAAGTCCAGGTACGGCGCCGCCGTGGTCGCCGCCAACCCTGAGCGCGACTTGGCGGTGCTGAAGATGGCGGCCACCAAGGACAGGAAGTTCCGCTTCCTCCGCCTGGCGCGCAGCGACGACCTGATGATCGGCGAGACGGTGATCGCCATCGGCAACCCGCTGGGCTACCAGAACACCTGCACGACGGGGGTGGTCAGCGCCCTGAACCGGACGCTGAAGTTCGTCGGCGGGACCACCTACAGCGGGCTGATCCAGACCGACGCCCCGATCAACCGGGGCAACTCGGGCGGGCCGCTGCTGAACATCGCCGGTGAGCTGATCGGCGTCACGACCGCCATCCGCGCCGACGCCCAGGGCATCGGCTTCGCCATTCCCGCCGACTCGCTGCTGGCGGACCTGCCCAAACTTGTGGACTTCGAGCGGCTCAACCGGGTGGTGGTCGGGCTGGGGGTCAAGCAGGCCCACGGCAAGGACGGCGAGGAACTGCTGGTCGCCTCCGTCGCCGCCGGCTCGCCCGCCGCCGCCGCCGGCTGCAAAAAGGGCGACCGCCTGCTCGCCGTCAACGGACAGGCCCTGGCGCAACTGCCCGATTACCTGCTGGCCATGCTGGCGGCCAAGGCGGGGGCAAAGGTCGCCATCCGTTGCGAGCGCGACGGCAGGGAGGTCAACCTGGCGGTCCTGGTCAGGGCCCGCCCCAAGCCCGAGGGGGCGGCACTGGCAAGAAGGCACTTCGGGCTGAGCGTCGAGGCGGTCACGCCCGAACTTGCCCGCCTCCGCCGCCTGCCGCTGGAGTGGGGCATGTTTGTCACAGCCGTGGAGCGGGGCTCCCCGGCCGCGCGCCTGGGCCTCCGCCGCGGGGACGTCATCTTCCAACTGGGGCGATGGTACGTCACCGACCTGGAGCGGCTTGGGGCCATACTCGAGGACGTCAAGCCGGGACAGGCCTTGCAGATGGGCATCCTGCGCGGCAACGAGGGGGCCTTGACGACCATTCGGGCCCGCACCATCGACACCTCACCGCCGGCCGGGAGGAAGGCCCGCACATGAGAATCGTCATCGCCCCGGACTCCTACAAGGAGAGCATCTCGGCCGTGGAGGCGGCCGAGGCGCTGGCGGCCGGTGCGCGCCAGGCAAACCCCGCCGCGGAGATCGACCTGTGCCCCATGGCTGACGGGGGCGAGGGGACGGTGGAGGCGATGGTGGCCGCCACGGGCGGGGAGTTCCGCGAGGCGAACACCTTCGGCCCGCTGGGCGAGCCCATGCGGGCGCGGCTGGGGCTCCTCGGCGACGGGTCCGGTTCGGTGATGGAGATGGCCGCCGCCGCGGGCATCGCCCTGGTCCCGCCGGATAAGCGCAACCCGCTGCTGACGACCACCTTCGGCGTGGGCTCACTCATCCGCGCCGCGCTCGATCTGGGCGTTCGGCGGATCGTCCTGGGCATCGGCGGCTCGGCCACGGTGGACGGCGGCGCCGGCTGCGCGCAGGCACTGGGCGTGGCATTCATCGACGGAAGCGGCAAGGCGTGCGTCTGCGGGCTCGCCGGCGGCGGACTGGCGTCGATCGCCCGCATCGACATGAGCGACCGCGACCCGCGGATTGCCGACGCCGACATCCGCGTCGCCTGCGACGTGACCAACCCGCTCACCGGCCCGGACGGGGCGGCGGCCGTCTATGCCCCGCAGAAGGGGGCCACCGCCGAGATGGTCGATCTGCTCGAGGCCGGGCTGGCAAACCTGGCCGAGGTCATCCGCCGCGACCTGGGCATCGACGTCGAGCACCTGCCCGGCGCAGGGGCCGCCGGAGGGCTGGGGGCGGGGCTTGTCGCCTTCGCGGGGGCAAAGCTGGCCAGCGGCGTGCGGATCGTCGCCGAGGCGGTAGGCCTGCCCGAGCGGCTCGAAGGCGCCGACCTGGTCATCACCGGCGAGGGCAGCTTCGACCGCTCCAGTCGGTTCGACAAGGCGGCCGTCGGCGTGGCCCGGATGGCGGCTGAGCGAGGCGTGCCCGTCGTCTGCATCCCCGGCCGCGCGACCGCCGACGCACCGCGCGAGCTGTTCCGCCTGGTCCGCCCGCTGGTCGCTGGCGACGTCACCGCCGCCCAGGCCATCGCCCGCCCCAGGCCGGTCTTGCAACGCCGCGCCGCGGAGGCGATAAGAGAGTTGCTCTGACTGAAGGAAGCCTTGATGGACCGCTTTGAATACAGGAACGGCGAGCTGTTCTGCGAGGACGTGGCCGTCGAGCGGATCGCGTCCGAGGCCGGCACGCCGGTGTACATCTACTCGGCCGGGACGCTCCGGGACCACTACCGCCGCCTGGCCGAGGCCTTCGCCGAGCTGAATTCGACGATCTGCTTCTCCATCAAGTCGCTGTCGAACGTTCACATCCTCCGCCTGCTGGCGGCGGAGGGCGCGGGCTTCGACGTGGTCTCGGGCGGCGAGCTGTACCGCGCCCGGCAGGCGGGCGCCGAGATGAGCCGCGTAGTCTTCGCCGGCGTGGGCAAGACCGACGAGGAGATCGACGCCGCCCTGGCCGCCGGAGTGGCCTGCTTCAACGTCGAGTCGGAGGCCGAGTTCGAGAACCTCTCGCGGCTGGCCGCGGCCGCTGGGGCAAAAGCCCGCGCCGCGCTGCGGGTCAACCCCGACGTTGACCCCAAGACCCACCACCACATCACCACGGGCAAGAAGGAAACCAAGTTCGGCGTGGACCTGGACCGGGCCGAGGCGTTCTTCCAGGCCCACGGCGCCGACGAGCACGTGGCCCTGGACGGGCTTCACTTCCACCTGGGCTCGTCGATCTTCTCGCCCGATCCGTACGTCGAGGCGATAGGCAAGGCGCTGGACCTGATCGCCCGGCTGGGCGAGGCCGGCTTGCGGGTTCGCTGTCTGAACATCGGGGGCGGATACGCGGCCGATTACGGCCGGCAAGAGGCGCCCCTGGCGGCGGATTACGCCGCGAGCATCGTCCCGCTATTGAAGGGCACGGGCCTGGAGGTGATTCTCGAGCCCGGGCGGCAGATCGTCTGCAACTCAGGGCTGCTGGTGGGGCGGGTGCTGTACGTCAAGGCCAGCGGGCAGCGCAGGTTCGCCATCGTGGATACGGCCATGACCGAGCTGATCCGCCCGGCCCTGTACGACAGTTTTCATTTCATCTGGCCGGTGCGGTCGGCCGAGGCCCCGCAGCGGTCGGCCGACTACGCGCCGCCCGGCAGCGTCGAGATGGACGTCGTGGGCGGGGTGTGCGAGCCGTCGGACTTCCTGGCCAAGGATCGCATGTTGCCCGAGGTCGCCCGCGGCGACCTGCTGGCGGTCTTCTCCGCCGGCGCCTACGGGTTCGTGATGGCCAGCCAGTACAACTCGCGCCCGCGCCCGCCCGAGGTGCTGGTGGAGGGCGACCGCTGGCGCGTCATCCGGCGGCGGGAGACGTACGAGGACCTC
>CBFCZU010000011.1:0-34671 GCA_965602635.1 uncultured Planctomycetales bacterium
GTAACTTTCCGAAACTTTCCGTTTCGTTCCGTTTCGTTCCGAAGTTTTCCGTTTCGTTCCGTTCTGTTCCGCCTGTTGCCTGTTGCCGAGCGCCTGCCTTCGCCCTGTTGCCTGGTGCCTCTTCCGTTCGCGAAGCTTGTCCGGCGTAGCCGGCTCCTGCGGAGCCGGCTCCTGCGAAGCCTCGGCGAAGCAGGATGGCGAAGCAGGACGGCGAAGCCGGATTCGCGTGGCTTGCGGCTCAAAACAAGGAAGGCCTTGACACGCATGGACTTACGCATTTCGGGCCCGTTGCGGAACGTTCCGTTACGTTCCGAAACTTTCCGTTTCGTTCCGTTTCGTTCCGCCTCATTCCGGGCGGCTGCGGTCCGTTGCCGGTCCTGGGTCGTGGCGAGCGGGTCTTGGCGGGCGGCCCCGCGAAGTGTTCCGGGAAAAGCCTACCGGGCCACGGAACGATGTGGTAAACTGTGCATCGTTCGGGGGATGGTGCATTGTGCGCGGAGCGGGCATGAAACGGTCTGCGGCGGTCTTGCTTGTTTGCGTATCTCTGCTGGCGGCGCCGGCCGTCGGCGACCGCATCGTCCTCAAGGACGGCCGAACCTTCGAGGGGAGCGTCACCGAGCCAAACGGCAAAGTCCTCATCGAGCTGCCCTACGGCACGCTCAGCTTCCCGGCCTCGGACGTGCTGAAGATCGAGCGGGGCCCCAGCCTGATGGACATCTACCGCGGGCGGCTCGGGGTCATCGACCGCAAGGATCCCGACGAGGTCACCGTGCTGGCGAAGTGGGCCAGGGACAGGGGCCTGATGCGGCAGGCGGACGCCCTGCTCCGCGAAGTGCTCGAGCTGGACCTCGACCACGCGACTGCCCGCAAGCTGCTGGGGTTCGTCAGGGCCGACGGCAAGTGGCTCGAGGCGGGCGAGGCCCTGAAGCTCGCCGAGGCGAAGCTCCAGGCCGGCAAGCTGGACGTGCTCCTGGAGCAGCTCCTGCCTGCCCTGGAGGAGGTGGTCGAGAACGCCCGCGAGCAGCTTCGTCTCAAGGAGATTCACGCCGAGGCCCTGCTGGGTTCGAGGAAGTTCGCCGAGGCGGCGAAGGCGTTTGCCTCTCTGGCGGGCAAGCTCACCGGCCCGGCGGCAATCCGCTGCGGGGCGATCGCCTCGATCCTGAGGGCCCACCCCGACGGGATGTACGTTCTGTCCGAGCCGCACGCCCCGCTGGCGATGCTGCTGGGCACGCCGGCCGAGGCGGGCAGGTCGGGTCCGGCGTCGCTGTCGAGGCCCGAGGTGCTGTCCGCGGCGCTGCGCGATGAGGCGAAGGCCGCGATCAAGACCGGGCGCGGGCACATGGGCGAGGGCAGGAAGCAGGAGCTGACCGAGCCCGAGGCCGCCAAGGCCAAGTACGATCAGGCGGGCAAGGCCTTCGACAGGGCCGACGCCCTGGTGCCCAAGATCACCCGCAGCTACCGGGTCGAGATCGCCCGGCGGCGGATCGCCATGGTCACGAAGGACATGAACATCTGGGCGGGCCGGTTCGACGCGCTCAAGGAGCAACTGGCCAAGCGCGACCTGACGCCGGCGGCCTACGCGAGCCTGCTCTTCCGCATGCTGCGGGCGCTGAGGAACGTGCAGAGCGACCTGGAGACGATCCTGGAGCTGGCGACGCCGTTCGATCGCGAGCTGATCCTGGAGGTCACGGACGCGATGCTGCGGCTGGAGCGGATCGTGGCGCTTCGGAAAGTGCTGTTGCAGGAGGTGCGTGCGATCAATGCCAAGCGGTAAGACGGCGATCCTGATTCTGACGGCGTCTGCCGCCGCGATGGCGGCGGTGGGCGCGGTCAGCGCGCCGTCGCACACCGAGAGCGTGCAGCAGGCGCTGGACGCGCTGGCTCGGAACGACCTGCCGCGGGCCGAGCGGCTCGGCGTCGGCGTGGTCGGCTCGGGCCCCTCGGCCGGGCGGGCGTGGCTGATCGTCGCCGAGGCGCGCCACCGGGCGGGGCGGTTCACCCAGGCGATCGACGCCTACCGCCAGTTCCAGGGCGCCTGCCAGAGCCGCTCCGAGCGGGCGTATGCGGCCGAGAGGATACAGCGATGCCGCCGCGAGGCAGCCGGCGTCCGACCCGTGCCGATCTCCGAGCAGCTCACGGCCGAGCAGCGGGCGAGGTTCCTGGTGGTTGACAGCCGCCACCGCGAGCACAACGAATCGACCGAGCACTTCATCGTCCGGGCCTACAACACGCACTTGGCCAAGCTCGTCGGCAGGCAGGCGGAGGTCTCGCTGGAGCGGATCTGCCGGACGATCCTCTCGGGGCAGGACTACCCGCACACGGTGGAGATCAACGTCTGGCCGACGATCAAGGAGTACCGCAAGCACGCCACCAGCGCGCCGGAGTGGTCGGGCGGGTCGTTCGTCCTGCGGCGGGAGGAGGACGGGCGGATCGTTCGCCGCATCGACCTGACGCAGCTCGACGAGAAGGGGCTCTTCGACGTGGAGATGCTCGACCGCGTCCTGCCTCACGAGATGTGCCACCTGGTGCTGGCGGAGCTGTTCGGCGAGGCGGTCTGCCCGCTGGCGCTGGACGAGGGGCTGGCCATGCTGGCGGAGGCGTCGGCGGACAACTCGCGGATCGTGCTAGCCGGATCGGCCTTGACCGGCGAGGGGAAGATTCCGCTCGCCCGGCTGCTGCTGATGGAACGCTGCGCCAAGGACGAGGCGGCGGTGTTTTACGCCGAGGCGTTCAGCTTTGCCGACTACCTTCAGTCGCGGATGACGCGGCGCCAGTTCGGGGAGATGCTCGACCACGTCAAGGCGGGTCGGCCGCTGGACGAGGCCATTCAGCGGGCACTGTACGTGCCTTGCGACGAGGCCTTCCTGGGCAAGCTCGCCCGGGCGTGGGAGGCCGAGGCCATCAAGCAGTCACAGTTCCTCCGCGCCCTGGACGAGGCGCCGACCAACGGGTCGTGAGCGCGCCGCGACGGCGGGCGGTTCCGCAGCCAAAGGCCCTGTCCAAATCGGCCGACAGTCCGTATAGTATGCTTGTCTGCGGGCCCGCGCCGGCCTAGCTCAACGGAAGAGCGCAGCTTTCGTAAAGCTGAAGTTCGGGGTTCGAATCCCCGGGCCGGCTATGCCGCTGGTGGGGGTTACTTCACCACGTCGAAGTAGTGTTCGAAGAACCGCTCGGCGTCCACCTCCGCGGCGACTGCGTGCGGGTCGTCGTCGGTCGATTCGGCGAAGACGGTCCAGCCCATCGTTGGCGGCGCGAGCGAGACGGTGACCTTGCCCTGGCGGTATCGGCACAGGTCGGGCTGGAAGATGCTCGCGGCCGCGAGTGGGTCGTGGAAGGTGATGGTCTCGGCCCGCTGGAAGAAGACCTCCGCGAAGTCGCGGACCGGCCCCAGCGCCTTGGCGGTGAACCGCTTTCGGCAGGCGTCGGCGGGCATCCGGCACTGCGTGGTGACGTCCAGCCCGTGGCTGAGGTGCCGGGGCGGGCGTGTCTGGAGGCCGTTGCCGTACACGATGGCCGTGGCGTGGGGGTCGCCGATGGCGTTCCACTCGCCGCCCATCCGGCTGAAGAACCGCCCGCACATGAGCACGACCCGGGCCAGGAGGGAAGGTATCTCCGGGTCGGTCGCGAACAGCAGTCCGAGGTTTGTCATTGGCCCGACGGCCAGGAGCGTCACCTCGCCGGGGTGGGCGCGGATGGTCTGGCGGAGAAACTCGACGGCCGTGTTGGCGGGGAAGTCGCGCCGGCGGTCCCACTCGCCGAGGGCGGCGGCCTGCTGGGCGACCTTCTGGCGCATCTCGATGAGCATGGCCTCGGGGCAGCCGGCGTGGACGGGCACGTCGCCGGCGCCGACGTTGCGGCAGATGGCCGAGGCCATTTCCGCGCGCCTCTGCGGCTCGCCGGTGACGGTGGTCACGCCCAGCAGCTCGCAGCGCGGCTGGCTGACCAGGTACGCCAGCGCCACCGCGTCGTCGATGTCGGTGCCGATGTCGGTGTCGTAGAGCAGCTTGATCCTATCCTCTGCCATGGGTCGCCTCTCTCGCTCAGGCCTGCTCGCCCTGGTGGCCTTTCCTTCGCTCGGTCTGCTTGCCGCGCTGCATGGCGATGACGCCGGTGCGGGCCAGTTCGCGGACGCCGTAGGGCCGGACGAGGTCGATGAAGGCTTCGAGCTTTTCCTCCGGACCGGACAGCTCGACGGTGAGGCTGTTGCGGGACACGTCGACCACCCGCCCGCGGAAGAGGTTGGCCAGCTCGACGATCTCCGCCCGGCGCTGCGGATCGACGGCGACGCGCAGCAGCATCAGGTCGCGCTCCACGTATTCCACGTCCTTGAAGTCGCGCACCCGCACGACGGTGATCAGCTTGCTGAGCTGCTTGCGCACCTGCTCGAGGGTGCGGTCGTCGCCGTTGGCGACGATGGTCATCCGCGACAGGGCCGGGTCCTCGGTCCGCCCGACGACCAGCGAGTCGATGTTGAACCCGCGCGAGGCGAACATGCCCGCCACGTGCGCCAGCACGCCGGACTTATTCTGGACAAGCGCTGTGATGACGTGTTTCATCTTTTTCTCCTTAGGCCAGGCCGCCCCAGCAGGCGGCCCCGCTGGCGTCAAACCAGCCTGCCCATGTCCATCTCGTGGAGGCCCTTGCCGGCGGCGACCATGGGGAAGACGTTCTCTTCCGGCTCCACCGACGCGGCCAGAACCACCGGCCCCTCGTGCTTGAGCATCTCGTTGATGGCGTCGTCAACGTCGGGTGGCTCGGTCACGCGCATGCCCTTGGCGCCGAGCGCCTCGGCCAGCTTCGCCAGGTCGGGGCAGGGGTGGGCGACGCTCGAGTACCGCCTGCCGTAGAACATCTCCTGCCACTGCCGGACCATGCCCAGGTGCTCGTTGTCGATGACCACGACCTTCACCGGCTGGTCGTAATGCACCGCCGTCACCAGCTCGCCGACGGTCATGGCGAAGCTGCCGTCGCCGTCGATGTCGATGACGGTCTTGCCCGGGTTGCCGAACTGGGCGCCGATGGCGGCGGGCAGGCCGAAGCCCATCGTCCCCAGCCCGCCGGAGGTGATCAGCCGCCGCGGGCGCCGCCAGCCGTAAAACTGCGACGCCCACATCTGGTGCTGCCCGACGCCGGTGGCGACGATCGCGTCGTGGTCGGTCAGCCGCCCCAGGGCCTCTATGACCTGCTGGGGCTTGATCTTCGCGCCGGGGCTGTAGGCCAGCGGGTATTTCTGCTTCCACTCGGCCACCTGGGCCAGCCATTCGCCGCGGTCGGGTGCTTCGATCAGCGGCAGCAGCTTCTCCAGGATGTCCTTGGCGTCGCCGACGACCGGTATGTCCACGTCGACGTTCTTGCTGATCGAGGCCGGGTCTATGTCGATGTGGATGATCTTGGCGTTGGGGGCGAAGGTATCGACCTTGCCGGTGACGCGGTCGTCGAAGCGCGCCCCGACCGCGATGAGGCAGTCGGACTCCTGGACGGCGTAGTTGGCCGCCGCCGAGCCGTGCATGCCCAGCATCTTCAGCGCCAGGTCGCTGGTCTCGTCAATGGCGCCCATGGCCATGAGCGTGGTGGTCACGGGCAGCTTTCCCTTATCGGCCACGGCGCGGAGGGCGTCCGAGGCGCCGGCCAAGATCACGCCGCCGCCGACGTACAGGACCGGGCGGCGCGAGGCGTTAATGGCCTCGGCGGCGACCTTGATCTGTCTCATGTGACCGGCCAGCAGCGGCTTGTAGCCTGGCAGGTCGGGCTCCAGCGCCGGCTCGCGGTCGAGCTCGGTCATGGTGGCGTCCTTGGCGATGTCCACCAGCACCGGCCCGGGCCTGCCCGTGCGGGCGATGTGGAATGCCTCGTTGACCGCCTTGCCGATCTCGCCGGCCGTCCTGACCAGCATGTTGTGCTTGGTGATCGGGCGGGTGATGCCGGTGGTGTCGGCCTCCTGGAAGGCGTCGTTGCCGATGAGCGAGCTATGGACCTGCCCGGTGAAGGCGACCATCGGCACCGAATCCATGAAGGCCGTCGCCAGCCCCGTCACCAGGTTGGTCGCACCGGGGCCCGAGGTGGCGATGCACACGCCCACCTTGCCAGTCGAGCGGGCGTACCCGTCGGCCATGTGGGCCGCTCCCTGCTCGTGGCGGGTCAGCACAAACTGGATCGGCGTCTTGTACAGGACGTCGAAAATCGGCAGCACCGCCCCGCCGAGGATGCCGAACATCGTCTCGACGCCCTCGGCCAGAAGCATCTCGTGAAAGACCTGGGCGCCTGTCATGCCGACGAAGCTCTTGGGCTTGCTCTTGGTCTTCCGTGTCATTTTCCTTCCTGCCTTAAGGTTTTCGCGGCCGCCGGCGGCGCCCCCGTGTCGCTGCCGTTGCCGCTTGGGTCAACACTGTACTGCCACAATGGTTGGCCACCAAGCCCAATGTTGCCAAGGGATGGGGCCTCGGAGGGGTGGGGCTCTTGCCGCCGCCTGGCGGAAGGGCCCCTAGCGTACAATGAGCAGAAGCGAGCGCGCAGCGCCGTACGCGGCCGACGCCACACCGGCCGGAGCGAGAAGACGCACGCAGCTTGTCAGTGGTCTCGTGTCCATCGGCGCCACTATCAGATGCTATCGGACTATCCCCGGGCTTGTCAAGCCGCTTTCTCGCCCGGTGCCGTCGGAAGCAAAGCGGGTGCATTAAGGTTTTGGGGGTACTGACCGCGGTGGCACACCTGCCTGCCGGTCAGGCAGGGGTTTCCAACCTGTGCGCCTGGACAGCCGGGCGCGTGCACAGGCTACAAGCCTGTGCCACCAGCGGCCCATCCCCAAAACCTTAATGCACCCGAGGCGTCGTTCCACTTGCCAGTATATGATATACGGCGTATCCTTCGCGGTCCCGGCCAACGGCTTGCCTTGTGCAGGGGGCATGCCTGTCCCCGCGGGCCGGCCTTGGCCGACCGGCGGAGGAGCCGCGACGGCCTTCGAGTGAGCCGGGTGCATGGAGACCTGCGACGGAGTTGGAGAACCTGATGAAGCCCACGAAGATCCTGCTTGATGAAAGCGAACTGCCGCGCCAGTGGTACAACCTTGCCGCCGACCTGCCGACGCCGATGCTCCCCCCCCTGGGCCCGGACGGCAAGCCGGTGACGCCCGACCAGTTGGCCCCGGTCTTCCCGATGAACCTCATCGAGCAGGAGGTCAGCACGGAGCGCTGGATCGACATCCCCGAGGGGATCCTGGAGATTCTCTGCCTGTGGCGCCCGTCGCCGCTGTATCGCGCCCGCCGCCTGGAGCAGGCGCTCGGCACGCCCGCCAGGATCTACTACAAGAACGAGGGCGTCTCCCCGCCGGGCAGCCACAAGCCCAACACCGCCGTCGCCCAGGCCTGGTACAACAAGCAGTTCGGCATCGAGCGGCTCACCACCGAGACCGGGGCGGGGCAGTGGGGCAGCGCGCTGGCATTCGCCTGCTCGTTGCTGGGGCTGGAGTGCAAGGTCTTCATGGTGCGGATCAGCTTCGACCAGAAGCCGTTCCGGAAGCTGATGATGGCCGCCTGGGGCGCCGACTGCGTCGCCAGCCCGTCCACCGAGACCCAGGCCGGGCGGGACATCCTCGCCCGTATGCCCGACACGCCCGGCTCCTTGGGCATCGCCATCAGCGAGGCGATCGAAGCGGCCGTCAGCGACCCGACCGGCAAGACCCGCTACAGCCTCGGCAGCGTGCTCAACCACGTCATGCTCCACCAGACGATCATCGGGCTGGAGGCCAAGAAGCAGCTCGCCAAGGCCGGGGAGAAGAAAGTGGACGTGGTCATCGGCTGCTGCGGCGGGGGGTCCAACTTCGCCGGGCTGGCGTTCCCGTTCGTGGCCGACAAGATCGCCGGGGCGGAGATCGACATCGTCCCGGTGGAGCCGACCGGCTGCCCGACCATGACGCGCGCCCCCTTCGCCTACGACCACGGCGACACGGGCAAGCTGACGCCGCTGCTGCCGATGTACACGCTGGGGCACGACTTCGTCCCCCCGCCGATCCACGCCGGCGGGCTGCGCTACCACGGCATGTCGCCGCTGGTCAGCCAGGCCATCGTCGAGGGCCTCATGGCGCCGCGGGCATACCATCAGACCGAGTGCTACGAGTCGGCCGTCACCTGGGCCAGGACAGAGGGCTTCATCTCCGCGCCCGAGACCTCGCACGCCATCGCCGCCGTCATCGACGAGGCGAACAAGGCCACCGAGGAAGGCAAGGAGAAGGTCATCGTGTTCAACTGGTCGGGTCACGGCCTTATGGACCTGACGGCCTACGACGCGTACTTGCAGGGCAAGCTGACGGACTACCCCCTGCCGGAGAAGGAGATGGCCCAGAGCCTCGAAGCCTTGAAGGGTCTGCCGCTGGCCGAGGCGCGCAAGAGCGGCAAGTGGTGAGCGCGAGTGACTTCTTGAAGGGCCAGGACGTGCGCGACGACGTCACAAGCCAGGACGCCCGCAAGCGCCGCTGCCCGATGCTCGGGCACGACGTCAGCTTCTCCTATTGCCGCGCGCCGGGCAGGGAGCTGCCGTGCGGGAAGATCTTCGACTGCTGGTGGGAGACGTTCGACGTGGAGTCGTTCGTCCGGGCCCACTTCAGCGAGGCCGACATCCGCAAGATCCTCGCCCCGCGGCAGGACAAGGCGTCCTCTCTCGTCGATCTGATCGACAAGGCCAAGAGGGCCCGCAGCGACCCGGACGGGTGAGACATGGACGATCGCGAAGTTGCCCGGTATTGGGACGAGAACGTCCCCGACTGGACGATGGCCGTGCGAGCCGGCTACGACGTGTACCGTGATTTCGTGAACAACCCGGCCTTCCTGGAGATGCTGCCGGACATTTCGGGGATGCGGGTGCTCGACGTGGGCTGCGGGGAGGGCACCAACACGCGCCTGCTCGCCGGCCTCGGGGCGACGATGGTTGGCATCGACGTCAGCGAGGCGATGATCGCCGCCGCGCGGGCCCAGGAGGCTGAAGATCCGAGGGGGATCGAGTACCACGTCGCCTCCGGCAACGACCTGGGCACATTCGCCGACGGCTCGTTCGACGCGGTCGTCAGCACCATGGCCATGATGGACATGGCCGACTACGCCGGCTGCGTGCGCGAAGTCGCCCGCGTCGTCAAGGCCGGCGGGCTGTTCCAGTTCTCCATCACGCACCCGTGCACGATGACCCGTCGGTGGCGGTGGGTTCGCGACGGCGACGGCCGGCGGCTGGGGTTTCTCGTGGGCAACTACTTCGGCCTGGAGGCCGACCCGCCCGAGACGGAGATCGACGAGTTCTTCTTCGGTGCGGCCCCGGCGGAGGTCAAGGAGAAGGCCCGGCCGTTTCGCATCCCGCGGTTCTTCCGGACGCTGACGGAGTACTTCAACACGCTCGTCGATGCCGGTTTCGTGGTCGAGCGCCTGGCCGAGCCGCGAGCTTCGGACGAGGCCGCCGACCGCTGCCCCAACGTCGCCGATACGCGGATCGTCTGCTATTTCCTGGTCATTCGCTGCCGCAAGGCCTGAGCGGGCCGATCAGCCGGCCGACGAGGCGAGGGCGTCGAGGAACCACTTGGGCGGGCGGATGGGCTTGCCCGACTCGTCGGTGAAGGCGTGGACTGTGTATCCGGCGGCCACCTCGCCGCGCCCGTCGGCGTGGACGATCCGCACGTCGCAGCGGATGCGGGCCCGCCCGGACATCTCGGCCGTGGTGGTCACGGTCAGCAGGTCGTCGTAGCGCGCCCGGCCTCGGTATCGCACGTTGGCCTCGACGACCGGCAGGAAGACGCCGCGACGCTCCATCTCGGCGTAGGGCGTGCCGATCCCGCGCAGAAGCTCGGTCCGCCCGCACTCGAACCAGTCCAGCGCACGGACGTGGGAGAACGTGCCCATCTGGTCGGTCTCGCCGTAGCGGACGCGAAGCTGAACCGTGTACTCGCCTTTGGCCATGCCGGCGGCTCCCGCCCGGGGGGCAGAGAAAAGGCCCCGCGAAACGGCCCGGCGGGGCGGTCACGACTCCCGTCTCCTATCAGCTTCGGAGCCGAATATCAAGCCAAACGGCGATCCGCGCTGCGCCGGAGACCAGCTCTATCTCTTCTCTCCGCGGCCTCTGCGGTCTCTGCGTTGAAGCTGTTTCCCCCGTCACCGGCTGATGACGAAGATCGCCAGGTCGGCGTTGAGGTTGGGCTCGTCGGCGATCTCCTGCTGGGTCTCGGTGTTCAGGGCCACGAGACGGTGAACGGTCAGCCCCTTCGCCTCGCACAGCTCCTGGAAGTCGGCGATGCTGAAGAAGCGGATGTTGGGCGTGTTGTACCATCTGTGGCGGAGCAGTCCGGGGGCCTCGGGCGCCCGCCCGTCCTCGGCGAGCATCCGCCGCAGCGGGGCGAAGGCGTAGTTGGGGAACGAGACGATGCACTTTCGGCCGACGCGGAGCATGTCGTCGATTACCCGCTCCACGTTGCGGACGGCCTGGAGGGTGCGCGAGAGCAGCACGCAGTCGAACTGCTTGTCGGCGAAGCGGTCCAGCCCCTCGTCGAGGTCGGCGTGGATGCAGTCGGCGCCGCGCTGCACGGAGGCCAGGACGTGCTGCTGGCTGATCTCCACGCCCTGCAGCCGCCCGAGCCCGCGCTGCTCGAGCCGCAGCAGCATCTCGCCGCCGCCGCAGCCCAGGTCGAGCACGCCGTCGGGGCCGTCGGGGAACTCCTCCGCCAGGAGCTTCTCCAACTGGTCGTAGTCGATCCGCCGCCCGTGGAAGATGCTCGTGTCCTGATGCTCGATCCGCCCGTGGGCGTCGGCCTCGGGCTTGCCCGAGGGCGGCCTGCCGCCGAAGACGGCCTGGGACAGGAACCCGCGAATCAGCCCGCCGTAGGTCTCCAGCTCGTGGGGCAGCAGGAAGGCGTCGTGCCCGCAGTCGCTGCGGACGTTGCAGTAGGAGACGCCCTTGTCGCGCGCCAGCAGGGCGTTGACGATCTCCTCCGACTGGTCGGGCGGGAAGAGCCAGTCGCTGCTGAAGCTGATGACCAGCCAGCGGCAGCGCGCCGGCTCGAGCGCCGCGGCCAGGCGCTCGCCCTCGCCGAGGTCGAACACGTCCATGGCGTGGGTAATGGCCAGGTAGCTGTTGGCGTCGAAGCGCTCCACGAACCGCTCGCCCTGGTAGGCGAGGTAGCTGGCGACGGAGGTGTCCGTCTCGAAGTCGCTGTCCACGTCCCTGGGCTGGTTTCGCGTCGGGCCGAACTTCTGCTTCATCGCCTGGCGCGAGAGGTAGGTGATGTGCCCGATCATGCGGGCGATGCCCAGCCCGGGCAGGGCCGAGCCGGCGGCGAACAGCCCGTTGGCGTCGGGCCCGCGCTGGTCGTAGTAGCTGCCGCCCCGGAAGCGCGGGTCGTGCTGGATGGAGTTTCGCCCGATCACGTCGAAGGCCAGCCCCTGGCTTGTCAGGCGGGCGGCGGCGGCGACGGGAATGGCCGAACGCACGCGCCGCGGGTAGGCCCGCGCCCAGTGGAGGACCTGCATGCCGCCCATCGAGCCGCCGGTGACGCCGCCCAGGATTTCGACGCCCAGGTGGTCGAGCAGCATGCGCTGGTGCTCGACCATGTCGGCGATGGTGATCTCGGGGAAGTCTGCCCCGTACGGCCGGCCGGTGGCGGGGTCGAGGCAGTTGGGCCCGGTGCTCCCGCGGCAGCCGCCGAGGATGTTCGGGCAGATCACGAAGTACCTGTCGGTGTCGATGGCCCTGCCGGGGCCGACGGCGATCTCCCACCAGCCCGGGTCGTCGTCGGCGTCGTGGCTGGCGACGTGCGAGTCGCCGCTGAGGGCGTGGCAGATCAGCACCGCGTTGTCGCGATCCCGGCTCAGCCGCCCGTAGGTCTCGTACGCCACGCGGACGTTCTCCAGCCGCCCGCCGAGGGCCAGCTCGAGCGGCTCGTCGAAGGTGACGTACCGGACGTGCCTCAGCGGCCCGGCCGTCCGGGCCGAATCGCTGCTCTCGTAAATGTTCTCACCCATCGCTTCTCCGTATCCGCCGGCACTACTTCTGCGAGGCCCGCAGCGCCTGGTCGACGTCGGCCTTGATGTCCTCAACGTCTTCGATGCCCACGCACAGCCGGACGTACTCGGGCGTCACGCCCGTGGCCGCCTGCTCCTCCGGCGTGAGTTGCTGATGCGTCGTCGAGGCCGGGTGAATCACCAGCGTCTTGGCGTCGCCGATGTTCGCCAGGTGGCTGGCGAGCTTCACGTTGTTGATGAACCTGATGCCCGCCTGCCTGCCTCCCTTGATGCCGAAGCCGACGATCGCCCCGGCCCCGTCGGGCAGGTACTTCCGGGCGTTGGCATGGTGGGGGTGGTCCGCCAGGCCGGGATAGTTCACCCACTGCACGCACGGGTGGGCGCTGAGCCACTCGGCCACCGCCTGGGCGTTCTCGCAGTGCCGGGGCATGCGGACGTGCAGCGTCTCCAGCCCCAGCAGGAACAGGAAGGCCGCGAACGGGCTCATGCACCCGCCCATGTCGCGCAGCAGGTGGGTGCGGATGTGCACCGCGTAGGCGATGTTGCCGACGGGCTTGAGGGCCTCGGTGAAGACGACGCCGTGGTAGGCGTCGTCGGGCGCGCAGAACTCGGGCCACTTGCCGCCGTCTTTAGCCCAGGGGAAGTTGCCGCTGTCCACGAGCACCCCGCCGACGTGCACGCCGTGGCCGCCGATGTACTTCGTCGTGGAATAGATCACGACGTCCACGCCGTGCTCGATGGGGCGCAGCAGCGCCGGCGTCATGACCGTGTTGTCGCACAGCACCGGCAGGCCGCGGGCGTGGGCCAGGTCGGTGATCCGGCGAAAGTCCGGCACGTCGTTCTTCGGGTTGCCGATGCTCTCCAGGTAAACGCAGCGCGTGTTCTCATCCGCGAGCTCCTCGATCTGCTCGGGCCGGTCCGGGTCGAAGAACCGCACCTCCACGCCGAGCTTCTTGAACGTCTGCGTGTAAAGGGTCCACGTCCCGCCGTAGAGGCTGGTGGATGAGATGAAGTTCTGTCCCGCGTGTGCGAGGGTCAGGACGGCGGCCGTGATTGCCGCTTGGCCTGAGGCGAAGGCCAGCCCCGCCGCCCCGCCGTCCAGTGCCGCGAGGCGCTTCTCCAGGACGTCGTTGGTCGGGTTCATGAGGCGCGAGTAGATGTTCCCGAACTCTTTCAGGGCGAAGAGGTTAGCGGCGTGGTCGGTGTCCTTGAAGTTGTAGGCAACCGTGGCGTAGATGGGCACGGCCCGCGCCCCGGTGGCCGGGTCAGGCTCTTGCCCGGCGTGGACGGCCTTGGTCCCAAGTCGGTGCTCGCTCATGACGTCTCCTTCACGTTTGGCCGACGGGGCTTGCCCGTCCGCGGGGCAGTCTGTCACTGGCAGCGAGGCGTCAGGAGGGTCAGGGCCGGACCGGCGGGGACGTGACCAACAAAAAACCTCTCGCATGGAGAGGTGACGGTGTTGCCGGGCTTCCCGACAAGCGTCGTCGGAATCCCGGCCGCATCGTTCCCTTCCGGGCTGGCTGCGGCACCTTCTCCCCATTCGGGGCCAGGTTGCCGTGCGATCATCGGGCCAGAGCCCTCACGCACTCTTGATGCCGATAACTATGGTAGGGAACGCGCCGCCCCAAGTCAAGGGGAAGATTCGAATAATTGGCGACGCAGGCTCACGGCCTCTGCCGCACAGGCTGCGAGCCTGCGGCAATTGCCGGCGGCACGGGCCCAGGCTCGCGCCGCGCGTGCGGCATACTCGCTCTCCGCTCGTTACTTGTCGACGTAGGGCTCGATGAAGTCCACCGCGCCGCCGACGGTCTCGACGGCCAGGGCGGCCTCGCCTTCCATCTCGATGTCGAACTCTTCCTCGAAGGCGGCTACGAGCTGGACCGACTGGGTGCTCTCTGCCCCCAGGTCGAAGACGAAGTTGCTCTCCGCCTTGACCATGTCTGGGGTCACGCTCAGCACCTCGCAGACGACCTTGACGATGCGGTCGTGAATTTCGCTTTTCTCCATCGTTCTCTCCAAAGGCTCCTGTGTGTACCTGGCATCACGCTCCGAGGCGGATGCGGACGTCGGCAACCGCGCAGCCGACCTCGGGCGGGCCGACCATCAGCGGGTTGATGTCGAGTTCGGCGATGCGTTCAAAATCGGTCACGAGCTGGCTGAGCCGGCGGAGGCACTCCTTGATTCCTTCCACGTCGGCCGGCGGCATGCCGCGGGCGCCTTCCAGCAGGCGGTAGGCCTTGACGCCCTTTACCATCCGTGCGGCCGCGGCCTCGTCCACCGGCGCCAGGGCGAAGGTAAGGTCGCGTATGACGTCCACGAATAGCCCGCCCAGTCCGAACATCAGTGTCGGCCCGAAGACCGCGTCGCGCTTGGCGCCGAGGATCACCTCGTGGGCGGCGGGGATCATCTCGCGCACCAGCACCCCGAGGATCCGTACATCGGGCATCACGCTGCCGATGTGGGACATCATCTCGTCGTGCGCCCGCTTGACGCCTTCTGCGTCCCTGACGTCCAGCGCCACGCCCTTGACGTCGAACTTGTGCACGATGTCGGGACTGGCCACGCGCAGCACGACGGGGAAGCCGATCTCCCCGGCGAAAGCGGCGGCCTCGTCGGCGTCGCGGCAGAGCTTGTGGCGGGGGACGGGAAAGCCGTAGGCCTCCAGCACGGCCAGGGCCTGGTCCTCGGGCAGGTAGCCGCCCCTGTCGTTGTGGAGGATCGCCTCGGCCGCCTGGCGATTGACGGGCAGTGGCACGAGTTCCTCTACCCCCTGGCGTCGCCACTGGAGGACGTTTTGCACGTCGGCCAGCGCCCCGCAGGCCCACTCCGGCAGGATGTAGTGGGGTATGTGAGCGGCCTGGAGGATCCTCACCCCGGGGGCGACGTCGGAGGCGCCCATGAACGAGCAGGCAAGGGGCTTCTCGGCGGCTGCGTGGACGCGGCGCACGCCGCGGGCTATGTCCTCGATGTCCGTCATGGACTGGGGGGTGAGGATGACCAGGACGCCGTCGACGTTGGGATCGGCCAGCACGGCCTCGAGGGCGGAGCTGTACCGGTCGGAGCGGGCGTCGCCGATGACGTCAACGGGGTTCTTGATGTTCGCCGCCGCCGGCAGCGCCGCCTTGAGCTTGGCGGTCGTCTCGGGCGCAAAGCGTGCCATCTCCAGCCCGGCGCGGACGGCAGCGTCCGTGGCCATCACCCCCGGGCCGCCGGCGTTGGTGACGATCGCCAGGCGGTTACCCTTGGGCATGGGCTGGTAGGCCAGCATCAGGGCGGAGTTGAACAGCTCCTCGATGCTCTCGACTCGGATGATGCCGGCCTCGCGGAAGACGGCCTGGCATATGTCGTCCTCGGCCGCGAGCGAGCCGGTGTGGCTGCTGGCGGCGTCGGCGCCCTGGGGGGTCCGGCCGGACTTGATCGCCAGGATCGGCTTGGCGTTGGGCCCGCGGGTTATCCGCCGGGCGGCGTCGATCAGCCCGCGCCCGTCGCGCAGCTCCTCCAGGTACAGCAGGATCACGTCCGTCTGCTCGTCGTGGTGGAGGTAGTCCAGCAGGTCTATCTCGGTGACGTCGGCCTTGTTGCCGAAGCTGACGAACTTGGAGAAGCCGATCTCCCTGCCGCGGGCGTAGTCGAGCACGGCCGTGCACAGGGCGCCCGACTGGCTCAGGAACGCGATCCGCCCGGCGGCGGGCATTTTCCGGGCGAAGCTGGCGTTGAAGCGCACCCCCTGGTCGGTGTTGATCACGCCCAGGCAGTTCGGGCCGATCAGCCTGATGCCGTATTCAGTGCAGATTTCCTTGATCTGGCGCTCTCGCTCGGCGCCGGCGGGGCCGACCTCGCGAAAGCCCGCCGAGATCATGATCGCCGCCTTGACGCCCTTCTGCCCGCACTGGCGAAGGGCCTTATCGCAGACGCTCGCCGGAAAGACGATCACCGCCAGGTCCACGTCGTCCTCGATGTCGGTGACGTAGCGGTACGCCCGAACGGCGCTGATCGACCGCTTGCCCGGGGCCACCGGATACAGCACGCCCCGGTAGCCGCTGGTGAGGATGTTCAGGAAGATGTCGTGCGGGACGGTGCCCGGGGTGTTGGTCACGCCCAGCACCGCCACGCTTCGAGGTTTGAAAACCACCTCCAGCGATTCGGTCGAGTTCAGACAGGCCGTCGCCATCTCGCCTTGACCGTCGCCGCCGCTCACTCGTCGCCGCCCTTGTGCTTCTGCCAGTATTCCGGCAGCAGTTCCTTTGCCTTTGCCTCGAGCTCGTCGTCGCTGATGGCGGTCAGCCGGCCCTCCACCTCGTACTGGTCCAGCACCCAGCGTGCCATGCGGTGGACCTTAATCTTGTTGAGCCTGTCTTTGCCGCTCAGGCCGAAGAACTCGTTCACCCAGACGGCCACGCCGTCGGCGCCGCTCTTGTCGGTGATGGCCACCCGCGGCGGGCGCCCGAGCAGGGCGGCGGTGTCGAAGATGTTGTATATCCGCTCGTCCTGGCGAAGCCCGAGGGCGTGGATACCCGCCCGCGTGGTGTTGAAGTGCTTGCCGACGAAGGGGTAGTTGTCCGGAATGGGCAGCCCGATCGACCGCATGTAGTCGGCCAGCTCGGTGATGGCGGTGGTGTCGATGCCGCACAGGTCGCCCTTGAGGGCGATGTACTCGAAGATCGCCGCTTCGATGGGCGGGTTGCCCGTCCGCTCTCCGAACCCGAAGAGCGTGGTGTTCACCGCGTCGCAGCCGTACAGCCAGGCGGCGCCGCCGTTGACGTGCACCTTGTGGAAGTCGTTGTGCCCGTGCCACTCCAGCCTCTCGCCGGGCAGGCCCAGCTCGCGCGTGATCTTGTGGATCAGCTTGGGGATGCTGCGGGGCAGCTCCACGCCCGGATAGCTGATCCCGAAGCCCATCGTGTCGCACAGCCGCACCTTGACCTTGAGATGCTCGGGCACCTGCTCGCTGATCTCGATGAGCCGCTCCACGAAGGGCAGCACGAACCCGTCGAGGTCGGCGCGGGTGACGTCCTCCAGGTGGCAGCGCGGGCGGATGCCCGCCTCCAGGGCGGCCTCGACCACCTCGCAGTACCTCTCCATGGCCAGCCGGCGGTCCAGCTTGAGCTTGTGGAATATGTGGTAGTCCGAGCAACTGGTCAGCATGCCGGTTTCCTGAAGCCCGGCCTCGGCCACCAGTCGGAAGTCGCCCTTGACCGCGCGGATCCACCCGGTGCACTCGGGGTACTTGTGGCCCAGTGCCCGGCAGCGGTCGAGTGCCTCGCGGTCGTTCTTCGTGTACAGGAAGAACTCCGTCTGGCGGACGACGCCGTTGGGCCCGCTGAGCTTGGAGATAAGGTCGTAGATCCGGACCATCTGATCGATGGTGTACGGCGGGCGCGCCTGCTGGCCGTCGCGAAAGGTCGTGTCGGTGATGTGGATGTCGCGGGTCTTCAGGGCCTTGGGGTCGAACTCCACCGGCTTGCCATTGATGTACTCCACGACGGGACCGTCGAACCGGATCAGCGGCGGCAGATCGTAGCTGTACGTCTCCTCCAGGAGGTTGGGCTTGTCCACCTCAACTAGAGGATGTGACTTCTTCTTTGACATGAAACCGGCCTTTCGTTCGCTTGCGGCGGGGCTATATCTCAGCGCCCTGCTCCTTGCAGGTCTTGGTGATGAACTCGACCGCGGCGCCGACCGTCTCGACCGCCAGCGCCTCGTCCTCGTCCATTTCGATACCGAATTCGTCCTCGAACATGGCGACCAGCTCGACGGACTGGATGCTCTCGGCCCCCAGGTCGGCGGCGAAGTTGTCCGTCTCCTTGAGGTCCGCCGCGTTGAGGTTCAGCACCCGGGCGGTCACGGCCTTGACGCGTTCTTCAACGGTAGCCACTTGTTCGTCTCCTATGTCCTAGCGTCCCTTAGCCATCATCCGGCGGCCCTTCTTGATGGCCACCTGGCGCACCGGGGCGGTCATCTCGAAGACCGCTTCCCACATTTTCTCTTCCGCCTCGGTCCACTGCTGCTTCCGCCTGCTCATGGCGATCGCGGCCGTCTCGTAGAGCTTCTTCCGCCCGAAGCCCTTGGTTACGATACCCTCGAGCAGCCAGGAGAACGAGGGGATGTGCTTGGGCAGGGGCTTGCCGGTGGCCAGGATCAGCGCCATCGCGCCCACGTACGAGCCGGTGTTGAACAGCGCGCCGATCGACGTCTTGGTGTGGTCGCCGATCAGGGCGCCGACCTTCGTCGAGCCGGTGTCGATCTGCGTCCTGCCGTCGAGCGCGACCGTGACGTTGCCGTAATCGTTCTTCAGGTCGCTGTTGGTGGTCAGGGCGCCCAGGTTGACCCATTCGCCCACGTATGCGTGCCCCAGGAAGCCGTCGTGGTACTTGTTGGAGTGGCCCTGGATGATGGACTCCTCGACCTCGCCGCCGATGCGGCAGACCGGGCCTATGGAGTTGCCCTCGCGGCACTTGGCGCCCAGCAGGATGGACTTGGCGCCGACGTAGCAGGGGCCCTCGATCCGGGTGAAGGGGTGGACCTCCACGCCCTCGTCGAGGTACACCGGCCCGTTCTCGGCGTCGATGACGACCATGGGGTGCACCAGGGCGCCGGGGCCGACGTACACGTCCTTCTCGCTGCCGCGGATGGCCTTGGGCTGCTCGACGGTCCCCTCGATGCCGCTGCGGCCGGCCGCCTGGAAGTCCGCGGTGATCTGCTCGGGGTTCGCCAGGATCAGGTCCCAGGCGTAGTTCCACGTCTGGCAGTCGCAGTCGGCGGCGGGCAGCTTCTCCTTGGCCGACGTCAGCAGCTCGTCCAGCGAGCCGGCCTGGAGCTTGCCCAGGTCCGCCTGGCGGATCAGCGCGCACAGCACGTCGCCGTCGCCGTCCAGGCCTACCTTGCTGGCGGCCTTGGGGTCGAACTGGCACAGCCCGGTCTTCACGCGGGCGTTCACCACCAGCAGGTCGTCCCCGCTTAGCGAGGCCGGGTCGTTGACCTTCCAGTCCGTCTTGGCCGAGTAGGAATCGGCCATGTATTCAGGCACGAAGCACGCCACGTCGCCGGTGCCGACCGCCGCGACGATCTTCTCCGCCAGCGAGGTCATGCCGCAGCGCAGCTCCCACACCGGGCGGCTCAGCGCCAGCGGGGCGAAGTTGGCCCTTTTGCTTTCCGGGCCGTCAAAAAGAATCAGTCTCATCGGATGGTTCCTGTACCAATGCCTTTCGCTCTGGCCTTCCGCTCGCCGCCCCGACTGCCGGGACGAGGGTCAGGCCCTCAGCTTCGCGGCCGCCTCGGCCTGGCGGGCGAACTGCTCCGTCTCAGAGCGGACCTGCTTGACGAAGCTGTTCTCCTCGGCGGTACCGAGCACGGCCTTCATTTCCTCTTCGCTGTCGTAGGTGCTCTTGCGGAACGGGTCGTCGTAGTCCTTCTTGCGGGTGAGGTAGGTCTGGTCGGCGACGTACTGCTGGATTTCGACGGCCTGGTCGAGGGCCCCGGCCCACAGCTCGGGCGTGAGGCTGTCAACCGCCAGCAGGTCCAGGAGCGTCGCGAAGGCGTGACGCTGCTTGTCCAGCGGGTACCTCTCCCACAGCCGGTCGTATTCTTCGTGAATCGTCTGCCAGGTAGTGAGCCGGCCCGCCTTGATGTCCGTCTTGAGCTGCTCAAGGTCCTCGGCCGGGACGAGCTGCCCGCCGAGGTTCACCCACCGCCGCCGGCGCGGGCCCGACAGGGCCTCGCACATGCTCGCAAGCGTCGCATCGCCGTTGTAGTGCAGGTACTCGAGGAGGTTCTTGACGGCGTAGTAATGCAGCATCTGGCGATACGCATGCCAGGCGGCATGGGGCTTGAGGATGACGACCTTCCGGCTTGACCGCTCCATGTTCTCGCCGAGTACCTCCAGGCCATCGACTTCCTCGGCCGGCCCGGACAGCAGCATGGTTCCCAGGCTGGTGAGTTCCTCCCTGCTCTGGGGGGGGGGCTGCTTGCCGCCCCGGCACAGCGACGCCTTGGCGGTCCACTCGGCCAACAGGTCCAGCGCGGAGAACATCTCCTCGGCCGTGTCCGGGGCGAGCGAGTCGAACTCGATGTGCTGGACCTTGCGCGCGCGCTTGTCGCGGGCCTGGAACTTCCACGTGTTCCGCGCCAGGGCGTACATGTTGTACAGCCACCAGTAGGCGGGCAGCACTTGCAGGCGCTCGCCGGTCAGGTCGCTGCTGATGAGGCTGAACGGCAGCGGGATGTTAAGCTCGGCCGCGTAATCGCCCTTGGCCAGCAGGGCGAATGAGGCGAATCGGCAGTTGTGCTTGATGCTGGTGCACAGCCCCGGCCAGAAGCCGCGCCCGGCGTGGATTTCGCCGTCGGGCGCCCGGCTGTTGTGGTTGGAGCCCAGCGTCGCGCAGGCGGCGATGTTGCTCTGGCCCATCACCAGGGCGGCGATCAGGAACGAGTTATTGTGGTGCTGCTCGTGGGCGGGGAATATCAGGTTGTTGAGCAGCTCGCAGCAGGAGACGGTCGAGTTGCCGCCCAGGTACGAGTGGATCAGGCGGGCGCCGTACTTGAGCGAGCTGTTGTCGCCCATGACGAATCGCACGGCCTTGCACCCGTAGAACACGTGGCAGCCGCGCCCGATGATGCCGTTGACCAGCTCCACCCCTTCGCCGATCTGGCTGGGCTCTTCCTCGCTGGAGTTGATGGTGAGGTTCTTGAGCTTGTTGGCGCCTTTGATGTAGGCGTACGGGCCGACCTTGACGTCCTTGATGACGCGGCAGTTCTTGATGACGCACCCGGGCCCGATCTCGCCGTAGAAGCCTCGCCGGGGGTCGAAGGTTTCCTGAGTGACGGCGCCCAGCCGCTCCAGCAGCTCCGGGTCGTCGCGGTGCTTGGCCCAAAGGTAGGCGTCGGCGGCGATCATCCCGTCGAAGGGCATCACGCAGCGGCCGCCCGCCTCGTTGATCAGGTCCATCCAGATGCGGACGTCCTCGTCCTCGCCCTCCTTGACGATGCCGTTGCCGAACTTGGCGTGGCTGGTGGTGTGAAACTCGTCGATGTTCAGCAGGATGGCATTGTCGCCGATGATGTAGTGGGCCAGGTGGCGGACGTTGTGGATGGCGACGTCGTCGCCGATGTCACAGGCGATGATGCGGCTGTTGGTCAGTCCCACGGGCACCGACATCTCGTGGTGGGAGAGGAACACCTCCTCCAGCCGCCCGATGCGCACCAGGCCGTAGAACTCGCAGTTCTTGACCTGGTGGGCGCTGAAGTGGTCGGTGACCAGGACGTCCTCCCAGTCGTCGGCCGTGTTGGCGTTCTTGACCAGCGTCTCGATTTCCTCGGCGCGGAGGTGGCGGTACTGCTCCAGCGGGCGGGGCGAGCGCTCGTTGCGCAGGGAGTACTCGTCCTGCCCCGGGTGCAGGTATTCCTGTGGCACGAAATCCCGGCCTAGCGATCCCATAGGGAGGATCTGCAGTTCTCTCATCGCCTGGTCCTCCGGATTTCATTTGCCGGCCGGCGCCGGCGTTGCCTGCCGTCCGTGCCGGGCGTCCCCGCGCCGATTGCTTCGGCGGCTCAGGACGACTTCGGCGCGTCCGGCTTCCTGGCCTGGATCCAGTCGTAATACTCGCGCATCTTCAAATCGCCGGCCGCCTCGTCGTCGAGGAAGGCCGTGCCGTGCGGATGCAGTTGCAGGGCGCTGGCGGTGACCATGCTGGTGACCGGCCCTTCAATCGCGGCGGCGACGGCGGCGGCTTTGCTCTTCTTGTTGGCCAGAAGTATCAGCTTCCGCGCCTCGAGGATCGTGCCCACGCCCATGGTGATGGCGTAAACCGGAACGTCCTCGAGCCTGTCGAAGAAGCGGGCATTGTCCTCGATGGTCTGCCTGGCCAGGGTCTTCAGCCGCGTCCGGGACGCCAGCGAGCTGCTGGGCTCGTTGAAGGCGATGTGCCCGTCGCCGCCGATGCCGAGGATCTGCACGTCGATCCCGCCGGCGTCAACGATCTGCTGCTCGTATTCCCGGCAGTGGGCGGGGATATCCTTGGCCAGGCCGTCGGGAACGTGCGTGTTGCCCGGCGGGACGTCGATCTGGCTGAAGAGGGAATCGTTCATGAAACGGCGGTAGCTCTGCTCGTGGTTGCCTTCCAGGCCCACGTACTCGTCGAGGTTGAACGTCGTAACCTTCGAGAAGCTCAGGCCTCCCTCCTTGTGCAGACGTATGAGCTCGGTGTACAGCCCCAGCGGGGTCGAGCCCGTGGCCAGACCCAGCACGGCATCGGGCTTGGCGCGGACTATGGCCGCCATCTCGGCGGCGGCAGCGACACTCATTTGCTCGTAAGTCGGGTAGATAAGAACTTCCATCTGGCCTCTCCTGTTGGGTTCGTCGGCCCCATTCCGCTCTGGGGGACAACCGTGAGCACTCCGGCAGGCAATCGCAGTCGCGGCGGATTGTAATGAACCCCCCGGGTGCGGGCAAGCATTTTTCGTGCCTCCAGCCCCGGGCGGGGCGGGCACGGGCCTTGCGGGCCCAAAAAACATCTTGCCTGGACATGCGGAATGGGCTAAAAGGCCCCAGCCTTTTGGAGCGGCGTCGGCGGGATGAAATTCTGCCTCGTTGACAGGATCGAGAGTATAGAGCCGGGCAAGCGCATCGTCACCGTCAAGTCGCTTTCCCTGGCCGAGGAGTACTTGGCCGACCATTTCCCCATCTTCCCCGTGATGCCGGGCGTGCTGATGGTGGAGGCGATGGTCCAGTCGGCCGCCTGGCTGGTGCGGGTCGAGCAGGACTTCTCGAAGAGCCTGATCCTGCTGTCTTCGGCCCGGAACGTGCGGTACGGCAACTTCGTCGCTCCGGGCATGGTGCTCAGGACGGAGGTGGAGCTTCTGAGCCTGGAGGATGGGCTGGCCAAGGTCAAGGGCGTCGGCTCGACCGGCGAGGGCAGCCAGACGGTCCAGGGCAGGCTGGAGCTGCGCTGCTGCAACGTGGCGGACATATCGCCGTCGGCGGCGGATGCGGATGCACAAATCGTGGCGACGTTGAAGGAGATGTTCAGGCTCATCGGCGGCCCGGCGGCCCTGGCGGCGGCCGGGAGGGCGTGATCCGGCACGCGAGCATGGGCCCCACGCCGGATGCCCTGTCATTGCCATTGTGGCGTTGACTTTGTCCGCCGAGTTCTCTAAGGTAAGGCCGCCCTAAGGGCGCCGCGAGGCGCGGGAGGCCCCGTACATGAATACAGCAGGAGAGCATGTAAGATGCCGATGACCCAGGATGAGATTCTCGGAAAGGTTCAGGAGATCCTCGTGGAAGCGCTGGGTGTTGACGATGACGAGGTCAAGCCCGAGGCGACCCTGATGGGCGACCTGGGGGCCGAGTCCATCGACTTCCTGGACATCGTGTTCCGTCTGGAAAAGGCCTTCGCGATCAAGATTCCCGCCGGCGACCTGTTTCCTGACAACATCCAGAACAATCCCGAGTTCGTGGAAAACGGCAAGCTCACCCCGGCGGGGCTGACCAAGCTGAAGGAATCCCTGCCGCACGTGGACCTCGGCGATTTCGAGTCCGACCCGGACCTGAACAAGATGCAGGAGCTCTTCAAGGTCCAGACCATCGTCAACTACGTTGCGAGCAGGGCAAACGGCTGAAGCGCCGCTCGGGGGCGTTCGCCGGTTACGGCGTCGCTGTTGGTTTATCCTGGATTTCCGCGCCGCGGCGCCGCCTGCGGTTTGGCCGCCCGAATTGGAGCTTCTCGTCGCATGCGATGGATCTGGATTGACCGGTTCTTGGAGTTCGTTCCGAAGACGTCAGCGACGGCGATAAAGAACGTCTCCCTGGCCGAGGAGCACCTGCACGATCATTGGGAGGCGTTCCCGGTCATGCCCGTCAGCCTGATGATCGAGGGCATGGCCCAGACGGCGGGCATACTCGTCGGGCACGCCCGAGACTTCGCCGAGAAGGTCATCCTGGCGAAAATCGCCACCGCCGAGGTAAGCGAGCCGGTCCTGCCGGGCGATCAGATCAAGTACCACGCCGAGCTGACGACGATCAGCGAGCAGGCCGCCAGCACCCACGGGACGGTGTTCAACAACGACCGGCCCATCGGCAGGATCGACCTGCTGTTCTCCCACATCGACCGGAACCGCGCGGGGTCGAAGTTCCCGGAGGAGAACTTCGTCTTCACCGGGCAGTTCCTGCGGCTGCTGGCAGGCCTGGTGGAGCTGCCTGGCGGCAAGGCCCCGCCGCCCGGAGGCTCGGAGGCGGCCGGGAAATGACCGAGAGGCGCGTCGTCATCACCGGCCTGGGGGCTGTCGCCCCCGGGGGCGTCGGCATCGAGCAGCTCTTCGAGACCGTCCTTGCCGGCGGGCAGAGCGTCAAGCCAATCGAGCTGTTCGACCCGGCCAGCTTCCCCTGCCGCATAGCCGGCGAGCTGGTGGACCTCAAGGCATCGGTGCACGTTCCCCGCAGCTATCGCAAGGCCGTCAAGGTCATGGCGCGGGACATCCAGATCGCGGTAGCGGCCGCCGACCTGGCGGTCCGCGACGCCGGCATCACGACGGTCGGCATCGACCCGGAGAAGGTGGACATCGACTCGGGGCGGCTGGGATGCAACATTGGCGCGGGGCTGCTCTGCGCGGACCTTGACGAGCTGGGCTCGGCCGTGAATACGGCCGTGACCGACGGGCGGTTCGACTTCAAGCTCTGGGGGCGGGAGGGCATGAACAACCTCACGCCGCTGTGGCTTCTGAAGTACCTGCCGAACATGCTCGCCTGCCACGTGACGATCATTCATGCGGCGAAGGGGCCCTCGAACACGATCACCTGCGGCGAGGCCTCGGGTCTGCTGGCGGTGGGGGAGGCGACGCGGACGGTCGCCCGCGGCGCCGCCGACGCCGCGATTGCCGGCGGCGCAGAGAGCAAGCTCAACCCGATGGGGCTGCTGAGGCAGTGCCTGCTGGGGCGCCTCGCGACCACTGGCGACGGCGACCCGGGCGGCGCCTGCCGGCCTTTCGACAAGGCCGCCAACGGGACGGTCATCGGCGAGGGCGGAGGCCTGCTGATCCTGGAGGAGCACGACCGGGCCGCCGGTCGGTCGGCACGCATCTACGCGGAAGTGGCCGGGTTCGGCGCGGCCTGCGACCCGGAGGGAGTGGACTACACCAGGCCGACGGTGGGCGGGCTGGACCGGGCGATGGCCATGGCCATTGCCGACGCCGGAATCGAGCCGGACCAGATCGACCTTCTCATTCCGCAGGGCACGGGCGTTGCCGGGGAGGACGCCGCCGAGGCCAGTGCTGTCAGGGCGTCCCTTGGCCGCAGGGCCGAGAGCGTCCCGGTCTCGCCGCTGACCGGCGGATTCGGCGACCTCTTTGCCGGGGCCGGCGCCGTCAACCTTGCCCTCGCCGCCATGGCGACGCACACGCAGACCATTCCGCCGGCGGTGAACTTCGAGTCCCCGGCCGAGGGGTGCGAGCTGGCGATCGCACGCCAGGGGGTGAAGGCCCAGATAAACTACGCCCTCACGGGAGGCTTCGCCGTCGGCGGGCATAGCGCCGCGGTGGTGCTAAAGAGGTACGTCCCATGAGAAGGAGAGTCGTCGTAACCGGCATGGGATGCGTGACCCCGCTGGGCCACGACGTGGAGACCATGTGGGCGGCGCTGCTGGCCGGGAAAAGCGGCATCAGCAAGACCGAGCTGTTCGACTCCTCGACCTTTCCCTCGACCTTCTCCGCCCAGGTGAAGGGCTTTGAGCTGCCCGAGCCCCTTGCCGCGAGCGGCAAGCACGACCACGCGGGGCGGCACACCCGCTTCGCCCTGGCCGCCGCCGACCAGGCCTGGCAGGCCTCCGGGCTGGGGGCCTCGGACGCCTTAGACCCCGGCCGGACGGGAATCTACCTCGGCTCGGGTGAGGGAAGCCTGGACTTCGACAACTTCACCTCGCTGCTCGTCGATGCCTGGTCGGACGAGGGGGGGCTGGACACCGTCCGCTGGGGCGAGCTGGCGTTCGAGCGGATGCACGTCGATCGCGAGCAGGAACAGGAGGCGAACATGGTGGTGGCGCACCTCGCCGCCCAGTTCGGCGTGCGCGGGCCGGCGTTCAACATCCTGACCGCCTGCGCCGCCAGCACTCAGGCAATCGGCGAAGCCACCATGATCATCCGCCACGGCGACGCCGACGCCATGATCTCCGGCGGGGCGCACAGCATGATCCACCCCTACGGGCTGACGGGGTTCAATCGCCTGACGGCCCTTTCGAGGCGCAACGACGACGTCGCCACCGCCTCGCGCCCGTTCGACCTGACCCGCGACGGGTTCGTCCTGGGCGAGGGCTCGAGCATTCTCATCCTGGAGGACCGGGAGTTCGCACTGGCGCGCGGGGCGAAGGTCCTGGCCGAGATCATCGGATTCGGCTCCAGCGCCGACGCCTTCCGCATCACCGACCAGGACTCGGCCGGGGAGGGCGCCTCGGCGGCGATGCGCGAGGCGCTGGCCGACGCCGCCCTGAGCCCCTCGGACATCGACTACGTCTCAGCCCACGGCACCGCCACCAAGCAGAACGACCAGGTGGAGACGCGAGCCCTCAAGGTCGTCTTCGGCGAGCTCGCCGGCAAGGTGCCCGTCTCCTCGGTAAAGAGCATGATCGGGCACCTCATCGCCGCCGCCGGCGCCACCGAGCTGATTACCTGCGTGTTGGCCATTCGCGACCAGGTCTTGCCGCCCACCACGAACCTCCACACGCCCGACCCGGACTGCGACCTCGACTACGTCCCGAACGCCCCGCGCAAGGCGAAGGTCCGGATCTGCATGAGCAACTCATTCGGCTTCGGCGGGCAGAACGACACGCTCATCATCACGGGCGCCCGGGAGGCCTGACCGACCGCCCCCGCGCCAAGCGGCTTGATTTCCCCGGCGAGTCGTGTATCATTTCCTGTCGATCCTCGCCGATATTCCCTCGGCCTTGCGACCGGGCCGCGAGGCCGTGTTAGGGCGACTCGATGGGCGATCTGCTCGCGACAACCCGGCAGGCGATGGCCCTGAGCTATTGGCTGGTGCACCACTGGGCGGCGCTGGCCATCGCTGTCACCTGCCTTAGCCTGCTGGTGTTCCTCGTGCTGCTGTTCGGCAAGTACGTTCGCATCTGCCTGAACATCTTCACCGACACCCACCCGCCGCTGTCCATGGGCCCGGTGGACTTCCAGCGCATCCAGGGCGAGGAGGTTCACTTCCGCAGCTTCGACGGGACGAGCCTGCGCGGGATGTGGGTGCGTACGGCCAACCGCAAGGCCGTCAAGGGGACGGTCGTCTTCTGTCACGAGTTCAGCTCTGACATGTACAGTTGCGCCCGCTATGCCCGCCCGCTGATCGACGTGGGCTTCGACGTGTTCGCGTTCGATTTCCGCGGCCAGGGGGGCAGCTCCAGCCGGGCGAGGTATCGCCCCCTTCAATGGCCCTCTGACAAGGAGCTGGAGGACGTGCTGGGCGCGTGTGCGTTCGTGGAGGACGCCCTGGTGGCCGAGGGCAGGCCGGCGCGGATCGGCGTCTTCGGCATCAGCCGCGGCGCCGGCGCCGCCATCCTCGCCGCCAGCAGCGACCCCGACATCGCCTGCCTGGTATGCGACAGTGCCTTCAGCACCCGGGAGACCCTGGTCGCCCTGATGAAGCGCTGGGCCCACATCTTCGCCCGGGTCAAGCTCGTCCACGAGCACCACCCGGACACCTTGTGGTACTTCCTCCACTGGTGCATGATGCGCTTTGCTCAGCCGCGGCTGGGGCGGAGGTTCCCCTCCGTCCGCAAGGCCCTCCAGACGATGGTCGCGCGCCCCATCATGTTCATCCACGGGCAGAAGGACAGCTACATCCGCCCCGACCAGGCGGAGCTGCTCCACGACGTCGCCGACGAGCCCAAGTACCTCTGGATCGTCCCGGAGGCCAAGCACAACCAGTCCGTGGTCGTCGCCGCCAAGCCGTACTTCGCCAGGACCATCGCCTTCTTCAGCAAATATCTCGCCGGGGAGCCGGTGGCGGAGGCGGAGCTGGCCGGCGGCAAGGCCGGCACACACGTCGCCTGACCCCGCAGCCCGCCGCACGCCGGCTGGAAGTTCGCCGCCGAATCCGTATGCTGGTTGTGATTATGGCTTTGGCACGGACACTACTGCGCCCGGCGGCGTGGGCCGCCGGCAGGCACGCCTCTCGACAGGCGAAGGAATTCCTGGCCGCTCACCAGCGCACCCGGCAGGTGCAGGACCGGCTGCTGGAGAGGCTGCTGGCCGCCGGCGGCGCCAGCGCGTTCGGGCGAGATCACGGGCTGGGGCGCGTCCGGTCGTACGCGGACTTCGTCTCGGCCGTGCCCATCGGCGACTATGAGGCGCGCCGCCCTTACCTGCGGCGGGTGTACGAGGGCGACGCCCAGGCGCTGTTCGCTCCCGGCACCGAGGTGCTCATGTTCGCCATGACCTCCGGCACGACCGGGGCGCCCAAGCACATCCCGGTGACCAAGCGGTTCCTGGCCGACTACCGCCGCGGGTGGAACATCTTCGGCGTGCGGGTGCTTCGGGACCACCCCCGCGGCTGGCTGCGCCAAATCGTGACCATCGCCTCGTCGGCGAGGGAGAGCACCAGCCCGACGGGGCTGCCCTGCGGGGCGATCAGCGGCATGCTAAGCGAGACGCAGAAGTGGATCGTCCGCCGGATGTATCCCGTGCGCCGGGCCGCCGCCGAGATCGCCGAGCCGGTGGACAGGTACTACGCCGTCATGCGGTCGGCCATCGCCCGCGACGTGGGGCTGCTGACCACCGCCAACCCTTCCTCGGCCATCAAGCTGGCCCAGACGGCGCGGGACCACGCCGAGAGGCTCATCCGCGACGTGCGGGACGGCACGCTCAGCCCGCCGGGCGGAGGGCTGGGCGAGCTCTCGCGGGCCTTTCGCTTCCGCCGCGACCGCCCCGCCGCCCGCCGCCTCGAAGACATCCGCCGCCGAAGGGGCGAGCTGCTGCCCAGGGACTTCTGGGACCTGACCTGCCTGACGATGTGGACCGGCGGGACGGTCGCGCTGTACCTGCCGCAGGTCAGGGCCTTCTACGGCGACGTGCCCATCCGCGACGTGGGCCTGTTGGCCAGCGAGGGTCGGATGTCGGTCCCGCTGGCCGACGGGGCGCCGGCCGGAGTGGCGGAGATCACATCGAACTTCCTGGAGTTCGTGCCCGTCGAGCAGATCGACCGGGGCGACCCGGACGTGCTGCGGGCCGACGAGGTGAAGCCCGGAGACGAGTATTTCATCATCCTGACCAACTGGGCGGGCCTGTGGCGATACCACATCGACGACCGCGTCCGCGTGACCGATCGTCTGGGCAGCAGCCCCGTTATCGAGTTCCTCTCCCGCGGGCTGCATACCAGCTCGATCACCGGCGAGAAGCTCACCGAGCACCAGGTGGTCGAGGCCATGCGCAGGGTACAGCGCCGGGCGGATGCGCCGGTGGAGCTGTTCACGCTTCAGGGGCACTTCGCCGAGACGCCTTACTACGAGCTGCGGGTCGAGCAGCGGCAGGGGTTGGATGCGGCGACCCTGGCGGACCGCCTCGACGAGGCCCTGCGCGGCATGAACGTCGAATACGAGGCGAAGCGCGCCAGCGGGCGGCTTCGGCCGATCCGCGCCACGGGCGTGCGGGCGGGGTTCTTCGAGGCGTGGGAGCGCGAGCAGACCGCCGCCCACCGCGGCCGGGCCGAGCAGTACAAGCACAAGTACCTGCTCACGGAAGTCGTCAACGACAACGAGCGCTAGCTGGGGGGCGCGAGGGGGGTGCAGCTCGAGGAATGAAAAAGCGGGGCGGTCCGAAGACCGCCCCGCTGAGTCGAGTCTGCAGTGTCAGGACCCGTCCGCGTTCACCTGCGGCCAGGAGTAGAGGACCGAGTCCTTGCTGGAAGTCGGGTAGGCGCACTCGTCCCCGAAGCCCGTCAGCTCGGGGTTGTCCGGGTCGTTCTCGACATTCCATTCGTCTGCCGTGTAGATGTTGTTGTTGCCCCAGCCACCGGTGTTGAAGGAGTTGCCGATGTCCTCGCTCTCGGTCTTGTCATCGGACCTCTTGACGTTCCCGGCAAAAAACAGGATGTTCTCGACCTCGTTGCCGTGGTTGTCGCTCCAGTTGGTCGTCAGGTCGGCCTCGTCCGACAGGGGGGCTTGGTCGCCCAGGATGACGACCTGCCCGTCCATGCCGGCCTTCAACGGGCACCTGTTCTGATTTTGGGGTCCCACGTAGGGGATCTGAAGCCCGTAGTCGATGTATGAAGTAAGGGTACCGTCGAGGTCGATGCCCAGCCCGTACGTGGCCATGGCTCGGTCGCATTCCTGGGTCTGCGTGGAGGGGCAGATGAACATCTTCCAGGGCACCGACTTGGACGCGAACAGCAGGCACAGGTTGTTCTGGGCGCCGTTTCCGATGCCGAGCTGGAAGTTATTCGGGTCGTCGCTGTCCTCGACCCTGGCCCACGTGCCCAGCCTCAAGGGCTCGAAGTACTCGGCCGTGGTCTGGTCGACGTCCGGCATGATCGGGGGCTTGTCATTGTTTTCCGTGGAATACATCGCGATGCCCTTGCCAATCCCGTTGAGGTTACCCCCGCAAAGGGCCCTCTTGGCCAGTTCTCTGGCGCGGCTTAGTGAGGGTACCAGGATCGATACCAGCAGGGCTATGATGGCGATGACGACCAGCAGCTCTATCAGAGTAAATCCTCTTGATCGCTTCATAAGCGACCTCCTTCCTCTTTCCCCCCGCCCATGACTACGTTGGGGCAGCCGCCCGGCCGTTGTCTCATAAGGGCGGGATGATGAGGTCCTTTCAGTACAGACTGCCATAGCGGCTACCTTTAGGCCTTCCGAAGTCGTCCAAAGCCTCGGAACCGTCCCGGGCGCCGATCACCGCGGGATCCTCGGCAAAACGGCCTCGGCTTGTTCCAGGACAAGCCGGCCTACAACCATTTCATTACCGAACGCTCACAGCGACTATATGAGGGTATACGGCAGTCGCTGGCTTCCCAACAGTAGGATCGGTGCAGGGCAGGTCGGCATGGTACGATGGATGGAAGACGCCATGCGTATACGTGCGCCCTTCAACCCGATCCACTGGCATAAGTGTACCAGCACTTCGGGGGGGGTGTCAAGGGCATCAGTACAAAAAAAAATCGTGTTCCATTTCGGCCCTGCCCGCGGGGCCGAAACTTTGACATTACCCCCTTCAAGTCGTATTATTCCGCGGCTTGAGGGGCTGGCGGGGCTTGGGAGCCCCCCCAAGTGGAGATGGGCAGATGGCGTCATTCCAGGCCGTCACGGACCTCCTGAGCCGCCATGGCCAGGAGCACCTGCTCGCGTGCTACCAGGAGTTGCCCGCGGAGGCACAGGCAGGCCTGCTGGAGCAGATCGCCGACATCGATTTCGATCGGCTCGACGGTCTGATCCGCACACACGTGCTGGCCGCCCCGGAGGCGCCCGTGCCTGACAACGTTGCCCCTGCGCCGATCCTGCCCGCCCGCCCGGCGGAGGGGTCGCACGAGGGCGGCGCCGAATCCTATGCCGCCGCCAGGCGGCGCGGGGAGGAGCTCATCGCCGCCGGCAAGGTCGCCGCCTTGGCAGTCGCCGGCGGGGATGGAAGCCGCCTGGGGTACTCCGGGCCGAAGGGGTGCTTTCCCGTAACGCCCGTCAAGCGAAAGCCGCTGTTCCAGGTATTCGCCGAGCAGGTCCTGGCCACCGAGAAGCGCTACGGCGGGGCGGTGCCGTGGTACGTCATGACCAGCCAGACCAATCACCAGGCCATCGGCGAGTTCTTCGAGTCGAACGGCTATTTCGGGCTCGACCCGGGCGAGGTCTTCTTCTTCGCCCAGGGTCGGATGCCCGCCATCAGTCTGGCGGGAAAGGTGCTGCTTGCAGCACCCGGCCGGATCGCATGGAACCCGGACGGTCACGGCGGCTGCCTGACGGCGCTGGCCCGAAGCGGCGCCCTGGATGACATGGCCCGACGGGGGATCGAGCAGATATCCTACTATCAGGTGGACAACCCGCTGGTGCGTTGCGTCGATCCTCTATTCATCGGCCTGCACGCTGCGGCGGGCGCAGACATGTCCGCCAAGGCCCTTCCAAAGCGCGACCCGCTGGAGAAGGTGGGCAACTTCTGCCTGTCCGACGGCAAGGTCGTGGTGATTGAGTACTCCGACATGCCGGAGGAACTGGCCTGGGCTACGGGGCCGGATGGAAAGCGGCTCTTCGACGCCGGCAGCATAGCCATACACGTTCTGGCCCGGTCGTTCGTCGAGCACCTGGCCGTCGGCGGCGCGCGGCGGCTTCCCTTCCACCGGGCCCTCAAAAGCGTCGCCCACGCCGGCCCCGACGGGAAGGTCGTCGAGCCGGCTGAGCCCAACGCCGTCAAGCTCGAGATGTTCATCTTCGACGCCCTGCCGCTCGCCGGGAAGGCCGTCCTGCTGGAGACGATCCGCGGCGAGGAGTTCTCCCCGCTCAAGAAGGCCGAGGGCGACGACAGCCTGGTGACCTGCTTGAGCGATCAGGTCGCCCGGGCGGCGCGGTGGCTTGAGGCTGCCGGCGTGGCCGTGCCGCGCGACGCCGACGGCGAGCCCGACGCCACCATCGAGATCAGCCCGCTGCTGGCACTGGAGGCCGGGGATCTCGCCGGGAGAATCGACTCCGGCGTGACCGTCAAGCCGGGCGAGAAGGTGTACTTCGACGAGTCCGGCAAAGCGTCAGTCGTGGCCTGATCGCCGCAACGGGGCGGAAATGCCGCCCGGCAGGTTCCCTTCTCGCCGCGTGCCGATACAATGTCGCGACCGGCCGGCGGCGGGGTGCGAGCGTTTCGGGGCCGCGAAAGGACTGCCGAGATGAACGACCGTGAGCGTTTCGACGCGATCATGCACTACCGACCGTTCGACCGGTGCATCATCAACGACTTCTCATACTGGGACGAGACGGTCATGGCCTGGCACGAGTACGGCCTGCCGAGGGAGGTGGGCACGTCGGGCACCGAGGAGTTCTTCGGCTTCGACCGGATGTGGGACGAGGCCGGCGCCAACGTGATGCTCTGCCCGGCGTTCGAGACCAAGGTGCTCGAGGACGACGGGAAGTTCCAGATCATCCAGGCCGGCGACGGGACCATCATCCGCAAGGCGAAGATCCTCAGCTCGATCCCCGAGCACCTCGACCACACGCTCAAGGACCGCGCCAGTTGGGAGGAGCACTACAAGCGGCGGCTGGACCCGGACAACCCCGACCGCTTCGGCGCCGACCTCGACGAGCGGCTCTCCGCCGCCCGCGACGAGGTTCGCACCTTCCCGCTGCGGACGACGTGCGGCAGCATCTTCGGGCAGCTCCGAAACTGGATGGGGCTGGAGGGCGTCAGCTACATTCAGTACGACGACCCGGAGCTGTTCGCCGAGATGATCCGGACCATCGGCGACTGCATCGTCGGCACGCTGGCGAAGGTGCTCGCCCGCGCCGACGCCGCCGGCGTGACGTTCGACTACGGGTCCATGTGGGAGGACATGTCCTACGCCCAGGGCCCGCTGCTGGGGGTGCCCGCGTTCGAGGCCCACTGCGTGCCGCAGTACAAGCGGATCAGCTCGCTGCTGGCCGAGCACGGCACCGACCTGATCATGCTGGACAGCGACGGCGACGTCAGGCTGCTGCTGCCCGGTTGGCTGGCCGGCGGGGTCAACATCGCCTTCCCGCTGGAGGTGGGCACCTGGGGCACCGACCCGATCGAGGTTCGCGAGCGCTTCGGCGAGGAGCTGCGGATCGCCGGCGGGTTCAGCAAGCGGACCCTCGCCGCCGGTCAGGACGCCATCGCCGCCGAGATCGACCGGCTCGCCCCGCTGGTCGAGGCCGGCGGGTTCATCCCCTTCTGCGACCACCGCGTCCCGCCGGACGTGAGCCTGGCCGACTACCTCTTCTACGTCGATCGGGCGAAGGCCGTCTGGGGGAAGGCCCTGCCCGACATCCGCCCCACGGGCAAGCCCGACACCTCGGCCCCGTATTACGGCAAGCCGTATGACCACAGGGTGATTCTCGGCGACGCCCCGGCCGCCCACTGACCGCGCGCCCCAGCGGCATGAAGGCGGCGCGGCCTCGACGGGATTATCAATCTGCTCTGCGGCCACCGCCGCCGCGACCGCGGCCCCGTCCCCTCGGCATCCTCATGCCGCCTCCGTAGAAGCCGTCGCCGCCGTACTCCTCGTTCATCATTTTCCGCCCCTCTTCGGGGCTGAGCTGCCCGTCCTTGTCGGCGTCGTACTGCTTTATGAGCTTCTGCACGTAGGCGCGCCGCTCCTCGCGGCTGACCTGCCCGTCGCCGTCGGTGTCGGATTTCTTCCGCCGCTCTTCGGCGAGCTTCCGCCAGTGGTCGCGCATGGCCCCCCGCTCCGTGTCCGACAGCTCGCCGTTCCCGTCGGTGTCCCAGCGCTTCACCGTCTCCCGTCGGCTCTCCTCCGCCCGCCTGCGGAGCTCCTCCATCCGCTCGCGCCGGGCCTCGCGGGCGGCGTCGCGGGCGGCCGTCTCTTTCTCGTCCAGCTTGCCGTCCTTGTTCGTGTCGTAGCGCTCAAGCTCCCATAGCTCGCGCATCTCCTGCCGCAGGGCCGTGCTCTCTTCGCCCGAGAGCCTGCCGTCCTTGTCAACGTCGTGCTTGGCCCGAAGGGCCTCGTATCGCTTGCGGTATTCCGCCATCCGCTTGC
>CBFCZU010000012.1:0-33225 GCA_965602635.1 uncultured Planctomycetales bacterium
GGTTCCCCGGGCGTCATTCCGGCCGGACGGAGCAGTGGCCCTTGTCGTCCCACCGGACGGCCCGTTCGAGCCGGCCGGCGGGGTTTGTGCTAAGGCCCGGCCGTCGGGGCGCCGACACACATATAAGTCCTAGGGCGCGTGGGACAAGCGGCAGTCAAGTATGGGGCCTACGACGATGTCCGACCTGAAGCAGCTTACACCCGACCAGACCGACGAGGTCATCAAGACGGCGGCCGAACGTGGGGTTCCGGTCATTGTGACCGTTCGCCACGACGGCCGCTGGGTCGTGTATCACACCAGTGTCGCGGCGGCGGATGGGCGCCTGGTGTGGATCGAGATGCCCGCGGCGACAGACGAGACCGACCCGCGGGAGATCCTGCCGGGGGCGGAAGTGGGCCTGTGTTTCAGGCTGGCCAACGATCTCTGGGCGGATTACCGGTACTTCGTCGCCGGGCCGGTGGTGGCCCTTAAGGAGTGGTCCGACCCGCAGGGCGGGAGCGTTCCGGCGTTCGTCGTCCGCTGCCCCGAGGAGGTCCACGGGCTCTGGCGGCGGGAGTACGCCCGAACGGCAGTGCCCCCCGACCAGGTCGTGCGGGCTTCGGTCTGGCCTGGCGGCGGGGGCGTGACGCCCGAGGAACGCTCGCCACGCAGGCCCATGTGGTCCGGGCGGGTCACCGACATCAGCCTCGGCGGGTTCCAGATGCGGACCCACAAAAGTGGAATGGATTTCTACGAGGCCGGCGACCTGGTGGGCGCCTGCCTGAAGTTCGACGAGGACGCGAGCCTGCTGCTGCTCGATGCCCAGTTCCGCCACGGCCAGGCGGATGGGGCCATGGCACTTCTGGGCTTCCGGTTCCTGGGGCTGGAGAAGGACCCGGACAGCGCGGACGCCCTCGAAGCGATCATCCGCAAGATCCGGCAGTCCGAGCAGGGCTGACCTGGCCGGGCGCCGTCAGCCATCCGCCCCCGCCGTCACGTCGTGGGGCATGTGCTCGAGAGGGCAGCCGTCGCACCTCGCCCTGGGCTTGCAGAAGTGCTTGCCCACGGCCACGAGCTGGGCGTGGAAGTCGTTGTAGAGATCCGCGTCCTGGGGCAGGCTCGACTCCAGCAGCTCCTTGATCATCTCGTAGTCGCAGTCGGAGTCGATCAGCCCGTGCCGCAGAAGGATGCGATGGGTGTAGGCGTCCACGACGAACGTCGGCTTGCCGGCTGCGTAGAGGATCATCGAGTCGGCGGTCTCTCGCCCGATGCCGTTGATCGAGAGCAGCTCCCGGCGCAGCGTCGCCAGCGGGCGGTCGAGGAAGCCCTCGACGTCCTCCCCGAAGCCTTCGTGCACGCGGGCGATGAAGTTCTTGAGCCGCTTGGCCTTGACGTTGAAATACCCGGCCGGGCGGATCAGCTCGGCCAGCTCGGCATGGCTGCTGGCGTGCAGTTGCCCCACGCTCATGCACCCGGCGGCCTTCAGGTTGGCGATGGCCTTTTCCACGTTCGACCAGTTGGTGTTCTGCGTGAGCATCGCCCCGACGCAGATCTCCAGCTTCCGCTCCGCGTCCCCGGCCGACGGGTCAGCGGGCCACCAGCCCTGGTGGCCGAAATGCGCCCGCGCGGCCTCGTACATGGCAGTCAATGCCTCGCTCGTCCTGGCCATGTCCCAATTCTCGCACATGACCGCCCCGCGGTTCCAGTGTCAGCGCCCGGACGTCGATCAGACCAAGGGACGAAGAGCCCTTGGGATCCAGCGCGACCCAGCGGCTATAATGCCGGTTCGACGGCGCGGGCGTCTCCTTCGCCCGAGGCCGTCACTGGCGGGCTGACGATGGCAGCGACAATGCAAAATCGCCGGTCGGGCATGAGGGCCTTCAGCCTGATCGAGCTGTTGGTCGTCATTGCCATCATCGCCCTGCTGGTGGCGATGCTGGTGCCCACCCTGGGCAGGGCCAAGCACCTGGCCGGGGAGAAGGTCTGCGCCGCCAACCTGCGCGGGGCCAACATAGCAATGATCCTCTACGCTCAGGAGCACAAGGACGTGTACCCGCTGGAGCCGACCGAGCATAACCCCCACCCGTCTCTGGTGGAGGCGCTCATCGGGTACGACTCGGGGATCGTGGAGGCGATGTACTGCACGCAGGCGCCGTTCCTGGAGACCTTCGCCGCCGATCCGCAGTACATCCCTGTCGGCGACACCGATTCGGTGGTGAACACGCCGGCCAATCGCGAGGCGGGCAACCTCTCCTACGTTTACTGGAGCTTTCGGGCGAACAAGTACTGTCCCGACGCCATCGGCAGCGAGAACAAGAAGCACTGGCGCAACCCGACCTACTTCCTCCCTCGGCAGTTGACGCTGGACGGCATCGAGGCCAGGCGCGACTGGCTCGGCCCGACCAGCCAGCCGGAGAACCAGGACGAGCGTTACCAGGAGTGCCTCGACGCTCCGGCCCAGCGGACGTGGGTGATGAGCGACTTCTTCCGCCGCGGGGCGCCTTTTCCGCACGCCCGCAGCCACGCCCGCGGGCTGAACGTCGGCTACCTGGACAGCCACGTCGAGCTGATAACCGGCAAGCCCAGGGACAACTACCGCTGACGCCCGCCGCCGGCCCTACCAGCGGTTGTACGACCGGCTCCAGTAAACGGCGAAGCCTTTGGGCAGGCGGCTGGGGCAGCGGCGCCTCGGGAACCGCCCCTGCCCGCCGCTCTCGAGCCACGCCAGCAGGTCCGGGTGTATCTCCCGCCGGGCCATTTCGGCCAGGCCCAGTTGCCGCAGCCTTTCCACGGTTTCGCCGTTGGCGCCCGATAGCTCGTCGTCGCAGCCGTACCTTCGCAGCCGGCACGCTTCCCGGCTGGGGGCCCACTGGAGGTACCAGTCCTTCTCGAAGACGGTAAACGCGGCCACGTCGGGCTTGCCCTTCCACAGGTGCGTGGCATTCCCGCAGACGGCGACTTGGCGCGGGCCCTCGCCGCCGCTCTCGGCCAGGGCCAGGACGTCGTGACTGTCCAGGCCGTCGGGGGCATCGACCCCGGCGATGCCCAGCACCGTCGCGAAGATGTCCTGCGGCTGGACGAGCAGGTCGCTCCGCCCGCGGCCCCGGCCGGGGACGTGCACGATCAGCGGCACGTGGGCCTCATTCTCGTGGACGGGAACCTTCTTGCCGAATCCCCTCGGCCCGCCGACGTTCGTTCCGTGGTCGGCCGTCACGATCACGGCCGTGTTCTGCGCAAGGGGCGTCTCCTCCAGCGCTGCCAGCATGCGCCCCAGGCAGTGGTCCACCCAGTTGACGTTGCCGGCATACAGGGCCGCGAGCCGCCGGCGGACGGCCTCGGGACGGTCGCCGCCGCGGAGCGAGAACAGTGCCCGCGGGTCGATCCGCCCGTCCCACCCGTCGGCCTGGTCGTACTCGCGGGCGAACTCGGGCGGCGGGTCCCACGGCTCGTGCGGGTCGAAGCAGTCAACCCACAGGAAGAAGTTGTCCCGCCGTGCGTTGTCGCGCAGGAACTGCCCGGCGGCGTCGAAGAGCCTGGCGGTGTTCCAGTCGTCGGGGGACTTGCGCCCGCGGTTGGCGCGGGCGTAGGTGACGGCGACGTGGTTGCGGACCTCCTTGAGCTCCGGGTCGCCCAGGTAGTCGAACAGCGGGTCGCGCTTCCAGTTGTCCAGGTAGGGGCAGTCGGAGTCGTCTATCCACGGGCGGTCAACTTCCGCGCCGCGGATGAACGTCCAGGCGGCGAAGGGCCAGTCGAAGGCGTGCCCGCCGTTGACCAGGTGCGGCGTGTCGTGGATGAGCTGTGTGGCGTAGCCGGCGTCGGCGAGGACGCGCGGCAGCGTCAGCGCGTCCAGCCGCAGCGGGGCCCAGGGGTGGAACGGGCCGCCGTGCCGGCCGGTGATGACGTCCGTCCGCTGCGGGATCGTCGGGAAGCTGTTGGCCAGCGCCCGGTCGAACGACCAGCTCCGCCCGGCCAGGGCGTCGAGGTTGGGGGTCCGGATCCAGTCGTTGCCGTTGGAGGCGACGTAGTCGTACCGTAGCGTGTCGATCACCAGAAGAATGATGTTCATCATCCGCTCCTGCATTAACTGACGCGGCTTCCCGCACGCACCGCCGCGGATTATAATGACGGATCGACGCTTGCGACAGGACGGTGTGTCCCATGCCTGAGCTGAAGGTCATCTCGGAGATGCGCCCCAGGGGCGATCAGCCCCAGGCCATCGAGCAGCTCGTCGGGCGGATCCGCGCCGGCGAGAAGTACAGCGTCCTGCTGGGGGTGACCGGCTCGGGCAAGACCTTCACCATGGCCAACGTGATGGAGCAGATCGCCAAGCCCACGCTGGTCATCAGCCACAACAAGACCCTCGCCGCCCAGCTCTACGAGGAGTTCAAGGAGCTGTTCCCCAACAACGCCGTGGAGTACTTCGTCAGCTACTACGACTACTACCAGCCTGAGGCGTACATCCCGCAGCGCGACATCTACATCGAGAAGGACGCCTCGAAGAACGAGGACCTGGACCGGCTGCGGCTCTCGGCCACGACGAGCCTCTCGGGGCGGAAGGACGTGGTGATCGTGGCGAGCGTTTCCTGCATCTTCGGGCTGGGCAAGCCGGAGGACTACCAGCGGATGGTCGTGCCCGTCCGGGTGGGGGCGACCGTCGAGCGCGACGAGCTGCTGCGGCGCTTCGTGGACATCCAGTACGACCGCAACGACGTGAACTTCAAGCGCGACACGTTCCGGGTGCGGGGCGACACGGTCGAGCTTTACCCGGCCTACGAGCAGTACGGATACCGCATCGACCTGTTCGGCGACACCATCGACGCGGTGCACCTTATCCACCCCACCACGGGCGACGTGCTCTCCAGCGTGGACCAGGCGTTCATATTCCCGGCCGTGCACTACGTCGCGCCCGGCGACTCCATCGAGCGCGCCGTCGGCGGCATCAGGGAAGAGCTGGAGTCGCGGCTGATAAGGCTGCGCAACGCCGGCAAGCTGCTCGAGGCCCAGCGGCTCAGCGCCCGCACCCGCTACGACATGGAGATGATGATCGAGGTGGGCTACTGCCCGGGCATCGAGAACTACGCCCGCCACATCGACGGGCGGGCGCCCGGCGAGCGGCCGTACACGCTGATCGACTACTTCGGCGACGACTTCCTGCTCTTTATCGACGAGTCGCACGTCTCCATCCCGCAGGTGCGGGCGATGTTCAACGGCGACCGCTCGCGGAAGGAGGTGCTGGTGGAGCACGGTTTCCGGCTGCCCAGCGCCCTGGACAATCGCCCGCTGCGGTTCGAGGAGTTTCAGGAGATGTGGAAGCACGTGGTGTTCGTCTCCGCGACGCCTGCTCCGTTCGAGCTGGAGCTGACCGGCGGCGAGGTGGCCGAGCAGATCATCCGCCCCACGGGGCTGGTCGACCCGCAGATCGAGGTTCGCCCGGCCGCCGGGCAGGTGGCCGATCTGCTGGAGGAGGTTCGCCGGCGCATCGAGACCGGCGAGCGGACGCTCATCACCACGCTCACCAAGCGGCTCTCCGAGGACCTCGCCGAGTACATCGCCGCCGAGGGCTTCCGCTGCAAGTACCTCCACAGCGAGATCGACACCCTGGAGCGCGTGGACATACTCAACGACCTGCGGGCGGGGGCGTTCGACGTGCTCGTCGGCGTGAACCTGCTGCGCGAGGGGCTCGACCTGCCGGAGGTCTCGCTGGTGGCCATCCTGGACGCCGACAAGGAGGGCTTCCTGCGGTCGGAGACGTCGCTTGTCCAGACGATCGGGCGCTGCGCCCGGAACGTCAACGCCCGCGTGCTGCTGTACGCCGACGTGGTGACCGAGTCGATGCGGCGTGCGATAGGCGAGACCGAGCGGCGGCGCGAGGCGCAGTTGAAGTACAACGCGGACAACGACATTCAGCCCGAGACGATCCGCAAGGCGATCCGCAGCACCCTGGCCCAGCAGGTGGGGGCGCGGAGGACCGCCCGCGAGGCAGTCCACGCCAGCGAGAGTGAGTACGACCAGGACGAGCTGATCGCCGAGCTGGAGGCCGAGATGCTCACCGCGGCCGAGGAGCTTGAGTTCGAGCGCGCCGCCCAGTTGCGCGACCGTATCATGCGGCTCAAGGGCGAGGGCGAGCCGGCCGGCGAAGCGCCCCCGAAAAAGACCGGCCGGGGCGGGAAAAGCCGCCGCGTCGTACGCTGAGGGGCGAAGGCGGGGACTGTGCCTCGCGGCTTCCGTGTCCCCCCGGCAGCTCTCATGAACGGGCAGGCAGCTATGGAAGGGGTGGACGACCATTAGCGGGAAGGCAATGGCAGCGGGCCTGGCGAGATCCTTCAGAGGCTTCGTCGGGGCCGGCGGCATACTCGGGCCGTCGCTGGCCAAGGAGCTGCGCAGCACCAGCCGGCGGGCCAGGCACTACGTGCTGCGCTTCGTGTACGTCTCGCTCCTGGCGCTGTTCGTCGCGGCGGCGTGGCTGACATGGACCGATCCGGGCGCCTCCGTCTCGCCGCTATACGCCGCCTCGCGAATGTCGGAGGCGGGCAAGCAGATCATCGTGGGGGTCGTCTGGTTCCAATTCTTCGCGGCCCAGTTGGCGGCCATCGTGCTGATGAGCACCTCGGTCAGCGGCGAGGTCAGCCGGCGGACGCTGGGGGTGCTGATGACCACGCCGCTGACGGGGCTTCAGATCGTCATGGGCAAGCTGCTGGGCGGCACGTGCCAGTTGCTGGGGCTGCTGGCGATCAGCTTTCCGGTGCTGGCGGTGGTGCGGGTCTTCGGAGGCGTGCCTTGGGGGTTCGTCGTGGCCGGGCTGTGCATCACGCTCGTTGCCTGCATCTTCGCCGCCGCGGTTACGATGTTCTTCTCGATCCTGATGCGGCGGACGTTCCTGATCGTCACTGTCTCGGCGGCGACCGTCCTGGGCATCAGCCTTGGTATGTCGTTTCTGATGATCCTGAACCTGTTCCTTCCGCAGATGACGTTTCTGAGCAGTCCCATTGTCGCGTTGGGGGCATGCACCGCGGAGGTCTTCAGACCCGGCTCCTGGGGGGCGGGCGCCTCGTGGCAGTGGCTTGCCAACTGCGCGGTGATGCTGGCCCTGACCGCGGTGGTGGTGTGGATCTGCTCCAAGCAGGTGCGGAGGGTCGCGCTTCGCCAGATCACTGGTGACCTGTTGTGGACTGCGCCGGCGTGGCCGGACCTTCCGTCGGCCGCCGGGCCCGCCAAGCCGCCGCAGCTTCCCTCGGCGGCGGCGCCCCCGCGACCCGTGCCGCCCAAGCCGCCCCCTCCGCCCAAGCCTGCGCCGCCGCTGCGGGCGCCTCCCGGCCCGGGCCAGATCTGCCCGGTCGCCGGCTCGCCGATCGTGTGGAAGGACCTCTCGCGGCGCCGGCTGCGCGACCAGCCCGTGCTGATCGTGGCGTGGGCCCTGGCCGGCTACGTGTTGCTGATGATGTATGTCGCCGTGGGGGAGGCCGGCGGGCTGAGCTCCACGGGCGGCCAGAAACTCTTCGCCGTGACCTACCTGCTGGGCTTGATGGTCGCCACCGCCGTCCTGGCGGCAGGGACCATCGCGCCCGAGAAGCAGTCCGGCACCTGGCCGCTGCTGCTGACGACCGCGCTGAGCGATTGGGAGATCCTCTGGGCAAAGGTGCGGTGCGTTTGGTGGAAGGCCTGGCCGATCTGGGCGGCCCTGAGCGGGCACGCGCTAGTCTTCTCGCTATTTCACATCCTCCACCCGATCGTCGTGGTGCACATGGCCATGTTGGCGGCCTCGGTGATGGTGCTGCTCACCGGGATCGGCCTGTATTTCAGCGCCCGGCTGAGGCGGACCACCTCGGCGGTGCTGGCGACCATGGCCGTGCCCATCGTCCTGTGGCTGGCCGTCCCGGCGATGCTTGCCCTGACTGACACCGTCGCCGAGCTGGATGGTCATCTGAATCGCAGCTACTCCTCTCTCAACCCGCTGGTCCAGACATCGGTCGTCGTCGGGGGCGCTGTCGTCAAGGGCATCGCCAGGCCGGTGTACGACTGGCCGGAGGGCCGAATGGGAATGGGCGCGACAACCTGGCTGTTGCTGAAGTCCACCTTGGCCTTTGTCGGCATCGGGGTGCTTGCGGCCTGGCACGCCAAGCGGCTGTTCCGGCGGACGGTCTTCTAGCGCCGCCGCCGGGGCCGCCCCTTCCGCGGGAGGGCGGCTTGGGATATGCTTTACCCACCGAGAGGCGAATATGGCCATCCAACCCAGAAAGCGGGAGCGTGAGAACCTCTGGCGGGTGCTGGAGCTGGCCCGGGACGAGGACCTGGGCGGGGGCGACCTGACCAGCTCGATCCTCCCGGCGGGCCTGCACGCCACGGCGCGGTTCGTGGCGCGGCATTCGATGATCTTCTGCGGCGGGGCGATGCTCGAGCCCATCGCCGTCAAGTACGACGGCAGCATCCGCACCAAGCTCCTCGTCAACGAGGGCCGGCACGCCGAGGCGGGCGACTCGCTGGCTCAGTGGGACGGCCCCGCCGGCGGGATACTCGCGGCCGAACGCGTCGCCCTGAACTTCCTCCAGCGCCTCACCGGCATAGCCACCGCCACCCGCGAGTACGTCGATGCCGTGGATGGGACGGGGGCGGCCATCTACGACACCCGCAAGACGACCCCCGGCTGGCGGCACCTGGAGAAGTACGCCGTCCGCGCCGGCGGCGGGTATAGCTACCGCAAGGGGCTCTACGACGCCGTCCTGGTCAAGGACAACCATCTGGCGATCATGGCCCGGGCCGAGGGCCAGGACCCCCTCGCCGCCGCTGCCAGGGAGCTCGAGCGGATCCGCCCGTACCTGCCGGACGGCTCGTCCATCGAGCTGGAGGTGGATAACCTCGACCAGTTGGCCCGCGCGCTGAAGCTGGACGTTGACATCATCCTGTTGGACAACATGAGCGTGGAGAATCTTGCCAAGGCCGTGGATATGCGCGACAAGGCCGGGCTCGTCGGGCGGGTCGAGCTGGAGGCCTCTGGCGGGATCACCCTGGCCAACGTGCGGGCGGTGGCCCAGACCGGCGTGGACAGGATATCCGTCGGCGCGCTTACCCACTCGGTGGAGGCGGCCGACATCGCGCTCGACATCGAGGTGGACTGACCCCGCGAATGGCCCCCCGTCGCCCCGGCGGGCGGTGGGCTTGGGAGCGGATGCATGCCCGCGAAGCTGCCGAATCGCGTCCTGGAGTTGCTGTACGACCGCGCCGGCGAGTTCACGTGGTTCGACGAACTGGCCGACGCTGCGGGCAACGATCCATCGGCCCTCGACGCCGCCTTGGCCGAGCTGGCGCGGCGCGGGCACGAGCTGGAGCGGAACCCGGCCAGGGGCGTCCGCCTGGTGCGACCGACGGTGCTCGACGCGCATCTCATCGAGCGCGACCTGCCGACACGGCGCATCGCCCGCCACGTGATCTGCTTCGCGGAGGTGGACTCGACCAACGACGTCGCCTTCGCCTCGGCCGCACAGGGCGGCGAGGCGTCGGGGCTGGTCGTGACGGCGGAGTACCAGCGGGCGGGCAGGGGGCGGCTCGGCAGGAAGTGGATCTGCCCGAGGGGGGCGGGAATCCTCGCCAGCGTGCTGCTGGGCGATGACCGGGGCGAACCGGCCCGCGAGCCGATCACCATCGCCGCCGGGCTGGCCGTCGCCGAGGGCATAGAGCTGGCCGTCGACCTGCCCACGCAGTTGGAATGGCCAAACGACATCACGGTCGATCGCGCCAAGCTCGCCGGCGTGCTGGTCGAGACGCGGCTGGCGCGCGCCGCCGAAGACGGGCGGCCGGGCAGGCGCCGGACCGTCGTCGGCTTCGGCATAAACGTCAGCGCCGCTCCAACCGCCGGCGTGACGGGGCGGGGGGCGACCTGCCTGGCAGAGGCCACAGGCCGCCCGCAGCTCGAAAGAATCGAGATCCTGCGTCAGGTGCTGATCCGGATGGATCACTGGATCGAGCAGATCCGCGGCGACGGCGCCGACCGGCTGCACGAGGCCTGGCTTGGGCGTTGCGGAATGCTCAACCGCCGGCTGACGGTCCGCTCCGACGGGCGGCGCGTCACCGGGCGGGTGCTCGACGTCAGCCCGCTGACCGGACTGGTCCTGCTGGCTGACAGCGGAGAGCAGATGCACCTCTCGGCCGAGACGTCCACTGTCGAATACCAGTCCGACATCGGCAGTTCGTGAGATTCTCCATGCGATATCTGGCCCGGGCCCTGTCACGTTGGCGCAGCAGCCTGTCGCGTTGGGGCGCTGGCGGGCGGAACCTGCCTGAAGGCATGCTGGCGGCCTTGAGGACGGCGGCCGAGGGCATGGCCTCCCGCAGCCGGGGGCGCCGCGGGAGGGGCGGCAAGCGGCGTCTGGGCCCCCGGCTGGACCAGTGGACGCTACGGCTGATGTTCGCCACCCTCGCCCTCTGGAGCGCCTGCCTGTGGGTCATCGGGGCCGAGGCCTTCGGAGCATGCTGGGCGGCGTCGGTCGAGCTGGCGGCCATCGAGTTGGCGGCCCTGGCGTTCGCACTCTCGGTGCCCGATCTGGAGCTGAACCTCATCTTCCTGGTGTATCGGCGGTTCGATTCGGCGGCGGCGACGGCGGCGCAGATGGCGGTCGCCCCGTTCGCCCCACCCGCCCCGCAAGGATCGGCCGGGCCCAGAGGGCTGCTGAGGCTCATGGCCATGGCGGCGGTCGCCTGCACCGTCGGCGGGCTCATCACCACCGCGGCCATCTCGGCCGCTCCGCAGGCGATCAGGATGCTGGCGGGGCTCTTCATCTGGCCGGCGTGGGCGTGGGTAGTGGTGCGCCTGGTGCTGGCGTGGGTGATGATGCTGCCGCTGGCCCTGGCGGCCGGCTGGCTGACGATGGTCGCCTCGCTGGTCAGGCGGCACGGCCCGAAAGATCCGTATCGCCAGGTTACGCGCGACCTGTTGTGGGGCTCGGCGGTTGGCCTGGCGGCGGCGGCCGGGCTCTGGTCCGCCGGAATGGACCTGCCCGGCGTCGCCCTGGCCTGCTCGGCCGTGATGATCGCCGCTGCCACCGCCACGGTGGCACGCACCTCGACGGGCGTCAAGCGGTCCAGGCCGGCCGAGCCGGTCGCCGTGCTGCTGCGTCCTACGCGACAGCGGTGGATGAACCTGCTTGAATGGGCGGTGCTGGCGTGCGTGGTGACGTGCCAGTGCCGGGCACTGCGTGACGCCGCCGGCGCCGGGTGGTCAGCCGCCTGGCTGTGGGCGGCCGGCACGGGCGGGCTAGTGGCGGCGGCAGCTGTGCGGCAGGACCGGCGCCGCAACCCGGTGCCCGCCGTCGAGACAGCGGCGGCCGCGGCCGGGGCGATGGTTCTGGTCGTCATACAGCTCGCCCTGCTGGGCCTGGCGGCTGCGGCCGGGCGATGGGCGCGGGCGCCGCTGATAGCCCTGGCTGTTGCCGGTCAGGTGCCATTGGCCCATCTGGCGGCGACGATTCTTGTCCGGCGGCGGAGGCTCTTCCCGGAGGCGTCCTTGCCCGGGCGCTTCTGGCTGGCGGGTGCCGCGGCCGGGGCCGCGGTCGGGTCTTACGCCGCTGTTTCGGCGCTCTCGGCGGCGGGCGGGCTGACGGTCCTCGCCGCGGTGGCGCTGGCCGTGGTGGCGGCGGCAGTCCTCGCCGTCGGCAGCGGGCAGCTTCGCCGAGCCCGGCGAAGCACCCGGCGCCCCACCGGTGCCAGGGCGGCCTTCGACCAGTTGCGATGGGCGGGCCTGGGGGCTGCGGTCATCCTGGCCGTGGCCATGGTCTGCGTGGGGCTGGCGAGGTCGGCCCGCGAGGCGCTCGGCGGGCCGGTCGCCGTGGGGGCGTCCTTGACCGCCGTCGGCGACGGGAACGCATCGCAGGCCGTGCTCGGCTCCGAGGCGGCGCGGGCCGCATCACCCTCGTCGCCCGAGCCCGTGCTGAGCGTTCTCGCAGGCCGGCTGGCCAGGGCGCGGGCAGGGCGGTGGTGGTTCGTCGCCGGAGGGGCCTATCATCCGCCCCCGCTGGCGATGGAAGCTCCGGCCATGCGGGCGAAGATGAGCTTCCCCGACGGCGTGTTCGGACGGCTCGCCAAGCCCCTGACGGGGGCGCGGCGGTGGGGAACCTTCGGGCGGGAGTTGCCGATCCGAACCGCCGCGTTCGACGGCATCTACCTCGCCGGGCTGCCGGCGGATCATCCCGACGCCTGGTGCATGTACAGCCAGCAGGTGCTCAGGCGGTGTGCCGGGCTGCTGGGGCGCCGAGGAGTGCTGCTGGTCCGCACCTCGGCCGGGCGGCGCGGTGTCGCTCAACTGCTGGCGGTGGCCGAAACCTTCCGCTCCGTGCCCGCCGACGCGATGGCGGCTATCGTCATGCGCGGCGACAGGGTCGAGATGCTGCTGGCGGGCAGCCCCCGGGCAGGCAGTGTTCCCGGCGGGCTGAACCGCCTGCTTGTGGCTGAGGCGTCGGGCACGGGCCCCGGCGAAGCGACTGCCCCCGCGGGCGGGGAGTGGGCGCCCCTGCCCGTGGCCGTCGTGCCGGCGGCGAAGCTTGTCCCCCCGGGAGTCCGTCTCCTGCCCATCACCTCGCGCGCACCGGGACGGCGAAATGCGGTCGGGTCCGAGTCGGCTGACTCCCTGTGGAAGTGGTTGCAGCGCAAGGCTGAGCCTCCGGCCTCGTGAGTTTGCCCGCAGGCCTTTCGTATTCTAGATTGTTAGTAGCACCCGGAGCCGGACTCGGAAACACCGGCCGGGCATATTCCCCGAAAAGGCGAACCACTGGTAACAGTGGGGCGCAAAGCCACGGGTCCTGACGGGACAGCCGGGCTACCGAAGGGACGGAAAAGCTTCTGTCGTTCATACCGTCCTCGCCGGAGGCAGAAAGCCTCCAGCGGCCTACCAGCAGCCGGGTACCTTCCCACCTGGGAGGGTTATGCCGGTCGTAGTGCCGCCTGGAATGCCTCCGGCTGAGCCCCGTCCCCTTTTGCCCGCATTTTAGTCAAGACCCCCTTTTGGGCAGACGATGAGCGAATTAGGCACAGCACGGAATGGGGCTCAGCCGGGGCAGCAGCCTGTGAACTGGCTCGCCTCATCGGGGGCCCTGAGAGGAAAGAGAATGGGTAACTTCGGGAGGAAGGGAGGTGGACTGCCGGGGGGGAGATCTGTCCCCAACTCACTAGGCAGCTTTGCAGTTTCTTTGGCTGGGAGTGTCTCAGCCCTTGGCCAGGAGGCCGCCGGCCACTAGGCCGAGTTAACTACGGAATGAACTTGAGAGCGAGCAACGAGCACTTATCGGAGGTTGGTTTGATGAAAGGCTTTACTCTGGTGGAAATCCTGATCGTCGTGATCATCTTGGGCATCCTTGCGGCGATCGTAATCCCGCAATTCACAGAGGCGTCCCAGGATGCTCGCGAGAGCGCGCTGGTCTCGGACCTCCAGACGGTCCGCAGCCAGTTGGAGCTGTACAAGGTGCAGCATCTTGAGCGGTACCCGCACATTGCCGACACCGGTTTGCCCGATGCCAGTGCCGCCAACTTCGTCCTCCGCCTGACTGGCAGGACCGACCAGGAAGGCCAGATCATCGCGACGGGCAAGTTCGGGCCGTACCTCCAGAAGTTCCCGACCAACCCGTTCGTCGCTGACGCCGACGGCCCCAACGAGGTGCTGTTTGGGTCCCTGGAGACGGCCCCGGGGGTAGGCGCTGGATGGTACTTCAACAATGACAACACTACACAATGGTTTGGGAAGTTCTCAGCCAACGATGATGACGGTGACCCCCTTCACACGAGTCTGTAATCCCGGCGGAGGGTGACCGGGTTTCCGGGCGCAGCCTCGGCTGCGCCCGGGAGCCTTCTTGGCCTGAACAGGCCGCTCCTGCCGGGCACGGGGCGGGGCCCATGGCCCCACCCCGTCCGTGGGCCAGGTCCGATCCGAACGGGGCCTGGCCCCGGAGATTCATAACCGAAAGGCGTTCGCCATGCCTGCCCTCAATAGGAAGGCATTCACTCTTGTCGAGATCCTGATCGTGGTGCTGATTCTCGGCATCCTGGCAGCCATCGTGCTGCCACGGTTCTCGAATGCCTCGGCCATCGCCCGCGCCAGCATGCTTGCCGATGACCTGAGAATCGTCCGCATGCAGTTGGTGGTGTATAAGGCGCAGCACCTCGGCGTGCCGGCAGGCTACCCTGACGGCGTTCCCACCGCCGCCCCAACCAAAGAGGCCTTCAGATTGCAGATGACGCAGGCCTCCAACGTCTACGGCGAGACAGCCGCTCCCGGCACGGCGGGATACGACTACGGGCCATACCTCAGGGAAGTGCCTGAGAACCCGGTCAACGGGGAGAACACCGTCCAGATCATACCCGATGGCCAGCCGTTCCCCGCAGCCGGCGACGACAGCCACGCCTGGATATACAAGCCGTCCACGATGGAATTCCACGCCGATTCTTCCGGCACCGACGAGGACGGAGAGGCCTACTTCGATTACTAGCAGATCATAGGCCATTTACGGCAATGATTGCCCGAGGCCGGAAATCTCGAGCCGGCATCACGCTGGTGGAATCTCTCTTGGCCGCCACCATGTTGGCGATGGCGGTCAGCGCAATCATTGTGCCCTTCTCCGCGGGAGCAAAGTCCATCCAGGAAGACGCCCGCCAGACCCTCGCCGTCGGTCTCGCACAGGACATCATGGAGGAGATCCTCGCAAAGCCGTTCTCCGACCCCGATGGCAGCGACGCCGACGAGGAGGGGCGCTGGCACTGGGACGACATGGCCGACTACGACGCCCTAGTCGAGGCCGACGGAGAAATCAGGAGCTTCGACACGCAGCTCGTCACGGAGCCCGCCTCGAGGGGCATGACGCGACACGCCTGGGTAAAGAGCGTTTACGTGTCCGGTCAGGATACGGCCGAGCCGTCCAGCTTCCTGCGTGTCGTGGTGGAGGTCAGGTATCAGGACCTGAGCGTGATAAAGCTGACGCGGCTGGTGTACGCCAACGAAGGCGTGCCCCCGGACGGCGACGGTGACTAGAGGAGAGACCCGGTGAGAGGCCGGACGTACAAAAAGGCGTTCACGCTCGCCGAGCTGGTGCTCGCGATCGCCATCACGTCCGTCGTCGGGCTGTCGGTCGCGACGGTCGCCTCGGCCCTGGCAAACGCCCATCGTCACACCGACACCATGAAAGAGTCTATCCAGTCCGGGCGCTCGGCCATGATCCACGTGGGCTCGATGGTTCGCAAGGCCAAGCTGCTTGTCGCCAAGAGTACCGACGCCCTGGCCATCTGGACCGGCGACGCCAACGGTGATGCCGCCATCAACGTCGATGAGCTGGTGCTCATCCGCTACGTGCCGGAGGCGAGGACAGTGGAATCCGAGCAGGTCGCTTTCCCGGAGACCATGCCGCATGACATCGTCGTGGCCCTCAATGAGACGAAGTCGCTGGTCGAGGTGGACACAGCCGGCGAGGTGAGCGACGCGATCAACTCCGCGACGCTGGCCGAGTACCGCTCAGGCCGGGTGCTCGCCAGCGACGTCAGATCGTTCTCGATCCAGGTTGACGTGGATCCGCCCTACGCCCGGCTGGTGCTGATTCGGATCACCGTGGGGCCCCCCGATCAGCAGATCGCCCTGACAAGTTCCGTCCGCCTGCGGGCCGACGCGGTGGACAACGTCGTCACGTACGAAGGCGTACCCGTGCTGGACCTCGACTAGGCCAGCGGGAGATCGATGATGCTGCTTGGGAATGCGAAAACTAAACCCGGCTTTGCCATGATGATGGTCTTCATCCTGGTGGCCATCGGGGTGGTGCTGGGCATCGCGTACCTGTCCGTGGCTTCGCTCGACTTGAAGGTCTCGCAGAACTTCCGCTCGCTGGCGCGTGCCCGGTACCTGGCTGAATCCGGCCTGGAGCATGCCCTGTACACCCTTCGATTCTTCCCCGAGGACATCGGCAGCAGCACTCTGGGGCCGTTCCACGCCGACGACAGCTCGGACAGCTACTATATCACCGCCCGGGAGGTGGACGGCGAGAAGGGCACCTACCTGGTGACCGCCACGGCGACGGTCGGGGAGATAACCACGACCAGCACCGTCACCGTGACGCGCATGCCCGGCACGAACATCGAGCTGGAGCACAGCCTTCTGGTCGAGGCGGGGATGGTGTGGCTGCCGTGGGGCCTGAACGTCACGGGCGACATCCACGTCAACGGCACCCTGGTGAACGAGGCGGCCATTGACGGCGACGCCTCCGCCACCGCCGGCATCTCCGACCTTTGGTGGCGCATCACCGGCGAGGTGGACGGAAACGCCGACGCGGTCGAAGTGCCCCAGTTCCGCGTCAGCGACTATGTGAGCTATACCATCGGCACCAGCGACTGCACCGCGGCGGAGTTCACGGAAAGCCACCTCACCTTCGACGACCCCCTCGCCAACGGCGCCGCCGTCACAGCCGCGAACCTCGCCGGGGTGGTGTATCTCAACCCCGACGACGGCAACAGCGTCGTTCTGCACAGGAACCTCGATTTCGCCGGGACGCTCGTCATCGAGGGCAACCTCGTGCTGGATGGCAGGAACATCACGCTGACGTCCGTGGAGGGCTTCCCGGCCGTGATTGTCACGGGCAGCATCATCGTCACCAACATGGCCCGGAACGTCACGATCAACGGCGTGGTGGTCGCACAGAACGGAATCACCCCCGACGCGGGCGGCGCGAGAAACTCCAGCACCACCGTGAACGGGTCGCTGATATGCGGGTTGGGCGCCTATGACTCGGGCCTGCTCGGCAGCCACAATGTCAACTTCAACGAAAACGCGTCGCAACTGTACAACATGGGCGAAAGCGCCGAGGAAAGACTACCGACGGTGATCATGACAGAGTGGCACGACTGAGTGTGCCGGACCCAGCCCCCCAGTGGCGGACGCGGGCCCGGCGGAGCGAGATGGATGTGGGCGGCGGTGCGGCAGAGAGCCCAAGAGCACCGGCCGCGACTGGAAAGCCGGACCTTTGCCTTGGTAAGGAGCAAGCGATGAACCAGGTGAACGATCAAGTTGCCCCGGCGCCGGCCGGCGTGCGGAGCCGAGGGCTGCTGCTGGCGTGCGTTGCTCTGCTCGCGGTGCTGGCGATCGGAATATGGGCGAGCGGAACCCTGTCCCACGCCGCCGCCCCCGCGAAGACCGGCAGGGAGCTGCGCTTCAACGCCTCCACGCAGCGGATGAAGACGCTCGACGCCATAAATACCACAAACCGCAAGCTCGACAAGCTGATCTCGCTGCTGGAAAGCGGAAAAGTGCGAGTGTCCGTAATCGAGCTCAAGGAAGCGAAGGCGAAGGGAGATGTCAAGACAACACCCAAAAAGTAGTCCGCACGGCACGAGCGGGCCTGTCAGCCTCACCCGCCCTAGGCGCTCCGTCACGGCCTTTACGCTCGCCGAGATGCTGGTGGTGATCGCCATCCTTGCCATCGTGGCGGCGGTCGTGCTGCCGAGGATGGTGGGCTCGAGCGACATGCAGGCCCGATCGGCGGCCAGGGTAATGATGGCCGACCTGGAATACGCCCAAAGCGTGGCGATTACCGGCCAGGCCCCCATAACCGTCACATTCAGCATAGCCGGCAATTCTTATACGGTTTCTAACGCAAGCGGGCCTCTCATTCACCCGATCACGAAGAAGACGTATGTGATCGAACTGGGCGAGGTTAAGGGAATGGAGAGTGTTTCCATAGCTTCGGCGAGCTTTGGCGGCGCTTCGTCCATGACCTTCGACGCCCTGGGAGCGCCCGACAACAGCGGAACGGTGACCATCACCGCCGGCGCCCACACGTACAGCGTGAACGTCGCACCGGTCGTCGGGCGCATAACGGTCATCAAGGCCGGATAAGACAGCCGAATATGTTCAAGCTGCTTTCAAAAAGCGTGTGCGGACCCATAGGTCTGGACGTCGGGGCCGACGGCGTCAAGATGCTTCAATTGATCCACGCCGGCGGGAAGCTCGCCGTGCTGGCCGGGGCCCGCAAGCGCCTGCCCGAGGCCGCCGTGGAGACTGCTACTGAGCCCCAGGCCCGAAGGGGCTTTGCCGTTCAGGCCGTCAGGGAAATGCTCAGCGGCGGCGACTTCCGCGGGCGAAACGTGGTCAGCTGCCTGCGGGCGGATGAACTCGTCATCAAGAACGTCCGCCTGCCCCACATGCCTGAGCACGAACTGGCCAGCGCCGTCCAGTGGGAATGCCGGGAGCGATTCGGATTCGAGGTGACCCCCGACCGCCTGCATTTCATCAACGCCGGCGAGGTCCGCCAGGGCAATGAGGTCCAGGATGAGGTCATCCTCATGGCCGCGCCCGAGAAAGAGATCCGCGCCCACCTGGACATGCTCAAGCAGATGCGGCTCAACCCGCTGCACATCGACGCCGAGCCGCTGGCCCTGTTCCGGGCGTATCAGCGGTTCCTCCGAAGGGCCGCCGATGAATCCTTCGTCAGCGTAATCGTGGACATGGGACTGGCCAGCACCAGGATCGTGGTGGCTAGGGGCAACACAACCATCTTCGTCAAGAGCATCAACGTCAACGGCCGGAAACTCAACGAAAGCGTTGCCGGGGAATTGGGCCTGAGCTACGCCGAAGCGTGCCACTTCCGCCGCCGCCTGGCAGAGCAGAGGCTGGAAGAACAGATCGAACGCCAGGCCGGCGACCAACCCGACGGCTCGCCTGAGATGAGAGACCAGGTGGAGTGGTCGGTGCTGGACGCAATTCGCGGGCAGGTCGAGGCGCTGGCGCGCGAAATATCGCTCTGCTTGCGTTACTGCGCGGTGACGTTCCGGGGGCTTCGCCCGGGCAGGATAACCCTGACCGGCGGCGAGGCGTACGGCCCGGCGGTGGTGAAGCTCTTGAGCGAATGCCTGGACTTCGAATGTGTGGTGGGCGAGCCGCTGCGGCGTGTCGACCTGGGAGGCGGCTCTCTCGGGTCAGACCGACGCAGCATGCTCACCGAGTGGTCAGTGGTCACCGGCTTGGCGCTGAGAGGCCTGACGGTTGGCGACAGCGCAAGAAAGGGCGGAAATGAAGGAAGCCGACTTTCTGCCTGAATGGCTCCGGCAGCAGCGCGTCCGGCGCAAGCGGCTGATCCGCCAGGGCCAGCTGCTGGCGATCTGCATGGCATGCATGGCCTTGCTGACGTGCGTGCGGCAGGCGTGGATTTCTGAAGCCCGGGCCACCTTGACGGGAATCCACGACCGGGCAGAGGCGCAGGACCGCCTGATCGCCCAGATCCCGCCGCTGGAACGGCAGATGGCCGACCTCTTGATCAAGAAGCAGATCGACAGCGAGCTGGGCAGCCGCACCGATTGCACCGCAATGCTGGCCGAGCTGTGCCACTTGATGCCGCGGAACATGTCGCTGGCGTCGCTGGAGCTCAAGCCCGTGGAGATCAGGGTTGAGCCGGACCATCCGGCCAAGCGCAAGACCCGCCGCCCTGTGCGCGGCGACAGGAGGGCCGGGGTGAAGCTCGTCCGTCGCGTCCGGGTGGTGTTGGCCGGGCTGGCGCCCACGGACGTTGACGTGGCTAATTTCATCGGGCAGCTCTCCGCCAGCCCGCTGTTCGAGAACGTGAACATGGGCTACGCCAAGACGGTCCGCTTCCGGGGCCGCTCGGCCAGGGAGTTCCAGGCTAGCTGCTACCTGGCGAAATGAACTTAAGGGAACCGGCTGGAATGATTCGGCCATCGCGTGACAACTTGATCGTCCTGGGAATCGTGGCGGTGATCGTCGTGACCTACATGGTGGTCATCTACCGCTGGCAGTCGAACTCCCTGGATGAGGTTCGCGGGGGGATCGCCGAGGGCGAGCGCCTGCTCGAGGTCAACGGCCAAAAGGCCACGCGCGTCCCCGCCATGATCCGCCAGGTTGAAAGGATGAAGCAGCGCTTCAACAAGGACTGGGACCGCCGCCTGCCCCAGCGGACGGAACTGGCCGGGTTCCTTCACGAGATCTCCGCCAACGTCGCTCAGGAATGCCTGTTCAACCAGATGATCCAGCCGGGCAACCCGACCCGCGGACCGCTGTACAACCGGCTGCCGATCACCATGACCTTCGAGGGCGATTTCCTTGCCCTGGCCAGGCTCCTCCGGCGCGTCGATCAAATGGCCCGACTGACGAGGGTCGAGAAGTTGAGCATAAAGCCGGCCGACGGGCGCGACGAGCTGTCGATAGAGCTGGGCATGAATATCTATTTCACGGAGTACTAGAAGCGGCCGGGCTTCGGCTTGGCTGAAGAGGTTCTGTTAATGACAGGCAGCGTAAACAAGGTCTTTGATTGGAAGCGTCGCCTCGGGAGCCAACTCCAGCGCGACAAGAAGAAGACCGTACTGCTGGTCGTGCTGCTGGTGACGGCGGGGACCATTGGCGGCCGGCTGGTGGCCTCCAAGGCTTTCCCTGCCCCCGCCAAGGCAAAGGCGGCGTCCGAGGACAGCAGGGGCGAGAGGCTGCTGCCGGATGTTTCCATGATGGGACCGTTCGCGCCGTCTTCCTCCAAGGCGCCCGGTGCCCCCCGGCCCGACGCCGCCGCCCGGCGGGAGGAGTATCTGACGAGCCTGGACCGGACAATCACGCGCGACCTGTTCAGGCCCAGCCCCGAGCTGTTCCCCCCGAGCGGAGACGACCGGGGCGCCAGTCGCCGCAGCGCCGAGGACACACGGGGCGGTCAGCCCTCGTGGTTCCGGCAAGTCAGGTCCTGGGTCGAGCAGGCCGGCCAGGCCCGGCGCGACGAGGCCGCCCGCGCAGAGGCCGTCCGGGCCCAGGCCGCTGCGCTGGAACTCCAGAGCACGATGGTCGGGCCGTCCTCCTCGGCACTGATCAACGGTCACGTGCTGCGAAAGTCGGCTTGGATAAACGGCTTCCGCGTCAAGAGCATCGGCTCGGACAGCTGCGTCGTCACCAAGGACGGCGTGGACGTGGTGCTGCACATGAAAGAATGACGTGTTGCCCCCGCGAAGGGGCATTTGCCTAGTAAGGAAAAGCTACAGAAGCGGGTCCGCACAGCCGGCGGGCCAAAAGAGGTCTTCGACGCAGAGCATCTTGCCGAGGGGCCTCAACCTAGTAAGGAGCTAAGGCAATGAAAAGGCTCGAACGAACGCGTGCCGCAACGCCCGTAGTGGTGGCTGCGACACTGGCCCTTGTGCTGTGTGCCGACGTCCACTCCCAGCAGCCTGCCCCAGCGGTGGCTGAAGGGGAGCCCGTCGCTAAGACCGAGGTCACCGTCACTGATGCCGGAACGTTCCAACTGCACGTCCAGGGAACCGACATCAGGAAGGTTCTCCAGCTGCTCAGCACCCGCAGCGAGACGAACATCATCGCCACCAAGGACGTCACGGGCACGGTGACCGCCGACCTCTACGACGTCACCTTCGCCGAGGCCCTCGAGGCGGTGCTCAAGTCGGCGGGCTTCGAGTACATCCGCAAAGGCAACTTCGTTTACGTGATGACGCCCAAGGAGAAGGCCGAGCGAGAGGCCGCTCTGCGCACGATGACGGTGAAGGTCTTCAAGCTCAACTACATCACCGCCGCCGACGCCAAGACGCTGGTCACGCCGGTCCTGAGCCAGAAGGGCGTGATCTCCACCAGCCCCGACGCCGCCGTTGGGATCGCCACTTCCAACAGCGACGCGGGCGGCAACACGATGGCCACCGAAGACGTCATCGTGGTCAAGGACTACCCCGAGCAGATCGAGAAGGTCACGGAGATCATCAAGAAGCTCGACGTCCGGCCGCAGCAGGTGCTCATCGAGGCGACCATACTCAGGGCCACGCTCAATGAGAACAACGCCCTGGGTATCGACTTCAACGCCCTGGCCGGCGTTGACTTTCAGGATCTCAACTCCACAAGCACGGCGTATCAGAACCTGACGATCGGCGACGTGCCCCAAGGGGAGCTTGACGAAGCGGGTGCGGCGTTCCGTACCGACTTCAGAGGCGGCGTTCCCCCTGGTGGGCTGAGCATCGGGTTCATCTTTAACGAGATTGCCCTGTTCATCCGCGCCCTGGAGAGCGTCACCGACGTGGCCGTGCTGGCCAACCCGAAGCTGCTGGTGATGAACAAGCAGCGCGGCGAGGTCATGGTCGGCAACCGTGACGGCTACCTGACCACGACGATAACCGAGACCGCCGCGACTCAGACGGTCGAGTTCATCGAGACGGGCACGCAGTTGGTCGTTCGCCCATACGTGGCGACCGACGGCTACGTCCGCCTCGAGATCCACCCCGAGGACTCGACCGGCGGCGTCACCGCCGATCAGCTTCCGTTCGAGCAGACGACAGAGTGTACCTCCAACGTCCTGGTCAAGGACGGGCACACCATCGTCATCGGAGGCCTGTTCCGCGAGCGCACATCCAACAACCGCTCTCAGGTGCCCGTGATGGGCAACATCCCGGTCCTGGGGCATTTGTTCTCCGGGCGCGCGGAGGCGACGACCCGCGAAGAGGTGATCATTCTGGTCACCCCCCACATCATCAAGCACGCCCCCGATGAGATCGTCTCCGAGCAGCTCAAGGACCAGGTCTGGCGGATCCGCCTGGGCATGCGCCAGGGGCTCATGTGGTTCGGGCGCAGCCGGCTGGCGCAGGCGCACATGCGCTGGGCCAGGCAGCATCTGGCCAGAGGGCGCGAGCGCAGGGCGCTGTGGGACATCAAGCTGGCGCTGTCGCTGTCGCCCAGGCTGGACGAGGCGCTCACCCTGAGGGAGCGGCTGACCAACCAGGCTATCTGGTCGACCGAGCCGCGAGTCTCCAGTTCCGCCTACATCATCCAGAGGATGGTAATGCAGGAGCTTGGCCTGCCGGCCGAGAAGGTGCTGCCTCCCTTCAAGCCGCGTGACGCCGGGCTGCTGGATGAGGAAGTCCGCGACGCCCTTGGCATCGGCACCAGCCGGGAGCTGCCGCTGACGGCCGATCCGCGCGACCCCGAGAGCGTCCATGGCGGCCCCAAGCCCAAGCCGGCAGACGCCAATCCTGAAGGCAAAGAGAAGTAGCAGATGTTTTTTTCCTCGTGATGTGAACATGGGAAGCTTAGAGGAAATAGGAAAGAGACTTGAAAGGATTCGCCATGAAGCGAACTGCGACATTGACGCTGCTTCTGGCCGTAGCCGTCATTAGTGGATGCGAGGAGCCCGGCCTCCAACGGGCTGAGGCCTACAAGCGATACCACGAGACCCGGTCGCTGATGGTCTACGGCGTGGCGACGGAATGCTTCAAGGTCGGCGACCTGGACAAGGCGTATGCCAACACGGTCCAGGCCATAGGCCTCGACGAGAACTACGTGCCCGCCCGGGTGCTGCTGGCGAAGGTGCTGCTTGAAAGGGCCCGCTACACCCGCGCTCTCAAGGAGCTGGATAAGGCTGAGAAGCTTGCCCCCGGGAGCGCCGAAGTGGTCTTTCTCAGGGGCGTCGCCTTTGAGAAGCTCCGGCAGTTCCCCGAGGCGCTGAAGTGCTACCAGAAGGCCCGAGTGCTTGACGAGGAGAACGCCAATTACGTGACGGCATCGGCCGAGGTCCTCGTCTCGATGGGCAAGTCCCGGTCGGCGCTTGAGCTGCTGAAGACTCGCCTGTCGCGCGATGACACCGACCAGACCACACTCGCCCTCGCCGGCGAGCTTGCCATGCTGGTGGGCGAGCCGGCTGAGGCCGCCGAGTTCTTCCAACACTGCCTGGACGGCGATCCGCAGAACCTCACCGTGCGGGAGGAGCTGGCAAGGGCGCACTTCCTTGCCGGCAACTACGTCGAGGCGCTGGCCGTGCTGGAGAAGCTGGCGGCTCACCCGGTGTATCGAGACAAGGTCGCCTGGGTGCGCATCATGATGGGCAACAGTTACCTGGCACTGAAGCGCCCGCGCCAGGCGCGTGACGCCTACCGCACAGCCACGGTGATCGAGCCCGAAGAGCCCCGCGCCTGGTCGAGCCTTGCCAAGGCCACCATGGCCTTGGGCGACTTGACCGGGACCGTCCGGGCCGCCAGGCGGGCGCTGGACGTGGGAGGCGAATGCCTCGAAGCGACCACGCTGCTGGGCTATGCACTGCTCCGCCAGGGCCGGGCCGCCGAAGCCAAGCGACTGCTCGCCGGCGCGGTCGCCAGCTACCCCAAGGACCCGGTCCTGCTCTGCACGCTGGGCCGGTGCTACGAGGCGCTGGGCCGAGACGACCAGGCCGTCGCCTGCTACGAGAACGTCCTCCAGTCGCATCCGGACCATACTCTCGCCAAGGCCCTGGCGGGCAAGCACGACCAGACAGCCAAGAAGTAGGTGCCCGCGAGGGCGGGGCGCCGCGTTTGTCCCGGCGCCCCACAAGCACTGAGCGAGGGGCTTGGACAGTGACTACGGCCAAGAGAGTGGGCCTGGCGAGCGTGGCGCTCATATCCCTGGGCGCCAGCGCTGCGTATTACGCCACCATGATGGGCATGCGCGGCTACCGGGTGAACACGGGCTGGCTGGACTACCTGGTGCTCGGGCTGGTGGCGGCGCTGACCAGCCTGCTGCTGCTGGTGTTCTGGCGGAACGTCCACCGCACGGTGCACAGCATCGCCGACCAGATGGACCACATGGCCGACACCGGCGAGGTGGGTCTGGTCCTGGTCGATGGCGGAGACGAGCTGGGCGCGATCACCCAGCCGCTGAACCGCTTCCTGACCAAGGTCAAGGAGCAGGCCGAGCAGCTCCAGGCCGATAACCGCGAGCTGCAGATCCAGTCCCGAATTGCCGGAGCCGAGAAGAAGCACACCGAGGCGATCATCTTCTCCATCTCGGACGCCGTGATCGTGACCAACCGCTTCGACGAGTTGATCCTGGCCAACGACGCCGCGGAGAGCCTGCTGGGGTTCAAGCTCGCCCACAGCCTGCGGAAGAACGTCGATCAGATCATCCAGGACGGCACGCTGGTGAGGCTGATCCGCGAGACCCGCAGCGGCGGGCGAAGCCACACCCGCAAGGTCGTCGAGTACACCATAGACCGGAGGGGCCATCCCAGCACTTTCGGCGTCACGCTCTCCTGCGTGATAACCAGCGATGACTCGGTCTCGGGCGTGGTGGCGGTGCTGCACGACGTGACGCGAGAGAAGGAGATCTCGCAGATGAAGACCGAGTTCGTCTCCAGCGTCTCCCACGAGCTTCGGACGCCGCTGTCCTCGATCAAAGCCTACGTGGAGATGCTGCTGGACGGAGAGGCCGAGAGCGAGAAGACCCGGCGCGAGTACTACGAGATCATCGCCGGCGAGGCCGACCGCCTCAACCGCCTCATCGAGAACATACTCAACATATCGCGGATCGAGTCCGGCGTGGTCCGGGTGGTCCGCGAGCCGCTGAGCCTCACCGAGACGGCCGAGCAGGTGCTGGACGTGGTCGCCCCCCAGGCAAAGGCCAGGAACATCGAGCTGGAGGACCGCCAGATGCCGGTCTTCCATCAGGTCGAGGCCGACAAGGACATGATCTACCAGGCGGTGCTGAACCTGGTGGGCAATGCCATCAAGTACACGCCCCGCGGCGGGAAGGTGACGGTTGGCACCAGCGTCGACGAGCGCCGCGGCGTGGCGGTGTGCGAAGTGATCGACACCGGGGTGGGGATCGCTCTGGAAGACCTGCCCCACATCTTCGACAAGTTCTACCGCGTCAAGGGGCACAAGAAGATGGCCAAGGGAACGGGCCTGGGATTGACGCTGGTAAAGCACATCGTGGAGACCGTTCACGACGGAAAGCTGACAGTCGCCAGCGAAGCGGGCAAGGGAAGCGCCTTTCGTATGGAGCTGCCGGTCCTTAAGTGAGAGGTGATACTGCGATGCCCAAAAAGATCCTGGTAGCCGACGACGAAGCGCACATTCGGCACATCGTCTCGACCAAGCTGTCGAACGCGGGTTTCGAGGTGGTCACGGCCTCCGACGGTGAGGAGGCGCTGGAGGCGTGCCTGGCCGAGAAGCCGGACATGATCATCACCGACCTCCAGATGCCCTTCATGACAGGCGTGGAATTCTGCATCCGCCTGCGCGAGAGCGAGCGGGCAGGCGATGCGCCCGATCCCGGGCGGGAGCGGTCCCCTCGCGTCCCGGTGCTAATGCTGACCGCTCGGGGCTTTGACCTCGAGCCGCACGAGATGGTCGCCGCCGGGATCGTCGACGTGCTGTCGAAGCCATTCAGCCCGCGGGAGATACTGGCGAGGGTCAAGCAGATGCTCGGCGAGTCGGACCAGGCCCCGGGCGACGGTTCGTCGCTGCCGCCGGCCACGAGCCACTGCTGCGGCCAGGGCCCCGAAACGAGGGAGCAGACCTGATGTCGGGCGCAGCGCCCCAGACAACCCTGACGCCTTTGCCCGTGCAGCCGCTCCTGGAGCAGCTCAATGCCCGGCTGGAAGGGCTGGGACTGAGGGTCTCGCTGTGGAACCCCTCCGGCACGCCGCTGATCTGGCCCTGCGGCGAGGACGAGTTCTGCCGCCAGATGTGCGGTGACAGGAGCTCCTCCGAGGCGCCGAAGGAGGATTGGAGCTTCCGCAAGCTCTGCATGGACAGGATAGGCGACCTCGCCCAGCGGGTCTGCCTGGAGGACCGCGCCGCCATAGCCCGGACCCCCTCCAACTGCTGCCTGGTGGCCGTGCCTATCCGCCGGCGCCGCCGGGCGGCGGGGGCGGTGGTTGCCTGCTGGCCAACCTTCCAGACGCCCGACGGCGAGGAGTTCGCCCGTGCCTGTTCACAGGCATCGTTGGACGCCGACCTGATGACCATGCTGTGCAAGCGCGCCGCCCGTCACGACGCCCGCGAGGCCGAGACCCTCTGCCAGGTCGTCGAGTGGCTCATCCAGGACGAGCAGGCCAAGCAAGTCGCGCGCGACGAGGTCGACACGCTCTCGAACAACCTTGCCAACACCTACGAGGAGCTGTCGCTGCTGTACCGCATAAGCGGGTCGATGAAGGTCACCCAGAGCACCACGCAGTTCTTCGACAACATCTGCAACGAACTGCTGGAGGGCATGCAGCTCCAGGCCGCCGTTGCGGTGCTGGGCCCGCGAGAGGGCGGCCCCAAGCCCCACATGCCGGAAGGCGAGGAATCCGAAGCCGACAGGGAGCAGGTCTTCTTTGCCGGGGCCCTGCCTCTGACGGCCGAGCAGATGGCCCAGATAGCCAAGCACTACCTTTACCCTCGCCTGGGCGGCTCGCCGCGGGCGATCATCGAAAACCAGTTCGCCAACCAGGCCGGGCACCTGGGCGCCGCCGCCAGCGAGATCCGCACCCTGATCGCCGTGCCCCTGACCAGCGCAGAGCGGTACAAGGGAATGCTGGTGGGGATCAACAAGGGCAGCGGGGAGTTCGACAGCGTCGATCTGAAGCTCATCAGCTCCATCTCCAGCCAGGCGGCGATGTTCCTGGAGAATCACCACCTGTATGAGGACCTCCAGGACCTGCTGATGGGCATGCTGCACGCCCTGACGGCGAGCATCGACGCGAAGGACCCGCACACCTGCGGACACTCGCGGCGGGTGGCGCTGCTGAGCCGGAGGCTGGCCCAGATGTGCGGATTCGAGGAGCGGCGCGTGGAGCGGGTGTATCTGGCGGGGTTGCTGCACGACATCGGCAAGATCGGCATGCGGGAGGCCGTGCTGGGCAAGGTCGGGCGGCTGACCGAGGCCGAGTACGCCGAAGTCAAGCGCCATCCCGAGGTTGGGGCGGGGATCCTGAGAGGCATAGCACAGATCGACGACCTCATTCCCGTCATCCTTCACCACCATGAGCGGCTGGACGGGCGAGGATACCCCCACGGGCTCGCCGGGCGCCAGATCCCCATCGAGGCGCTGATCGTGGGCCTGGCCGACAGCTTCGACGCCATGACCTCCTACCGTCCCTATCGCGCCGCCATGCCGTTGGAGGCGGTCATCACCGAAATCCGCAGGTGCAGCGGCACGCAGTTCGACAGCCACCTGGTGGAGCTGCTGCTGTCGCTGGACCTGGAACCGTACTTGTGCGAGCTCCGCCAGTCGGCCGACCAGGAGGCCGTGGCGGCGCGGAGCAGATAAGAAATGCAGATTACCGCGGAGAGCTATGGTCAGGCCGTCATCCTCAACTGCAAGGGTGAGCTGACCGCTGACTCGCTCGAGGCCTTCAGGCGGGCAGTGGAGCACCAACTGGCCGAGGAGCAGGTCCGGGACCTGGTGCTGAACTTCGAGGAGGTCCCGTTTCTGGACTCGGCTGCGCTTGAGTACCTGCTGGAGCTTCAGACGGCGCTGGCCGACCGCCTCGGGCAGGTGAAGCTGGCCCGGCTGGACGAGAACGTCCGCAAGATCATGGAGATAACCCGCCTGGAATCGGCATTCGAGCGGCACGACGACCTCTCCGAAGCCGTCAGGACAGTCTAACGGCTCGGCGGGCCGACGACAGCGCGGCCCGGAGCCTTGGCAGGGCACAATGATAGACGTCGGACAAGTACAGAAGCTTCAGCTCGGGCAGTTGCTCATCCAGAGCGGCGTGGTGACAGAGGAGCAGATTGCCGAGGCCCTGCGCGCCCAGAAGGTGGGGGGCAATCGCCTGCTGCTGGGTGAAATGCTCACCCAGCAGGGGGTATGCACCGAAGAGCAGATCATGGCCGCCCTGGCCCAGGGCTACGGGATTCCCTTCGCCCGCGTCTCGCCCAGGATCGCCGACCCCCGCGTGGTTGACGTCCTGCCCAGGGAGTTCCTGGACAAGCACTGCATCCTGCCGCTATTCAAGGTCCGCAGCGCTCTGACCGTGGCGGTCTCCGAGCCCGCGAACGTGTTCATGCTGGAGGAGGTGGGGCGGATGACCAACTGCGAGGTGCAGATCGTCTGCGCCACCACCAAGGACATCCGCAGCACGCTCGAGACCCACCTGCCCCAGGCCAACGTCTTCGTCATAGATGACATCGTCGAGGGGATGGACTCGGGCGACCTTGCCCTGATGGAGGAGCAGGGCGACGACATCGCCGACCTGGAGGCCGCCGCCGAGGGCTCACCTGTCATACGGATGGTCAACTATCTGATCTACAGCGCCGTGCGGGAGTCGGCCTCGGACATCCACATCGAGCCCGAGGACAATGCACTGCGCGTCCGCTTCCGGGTTGACGGGTGGCTCTACGAGAAGATGCGCCTGCCGCGGAAGATGCTGCCCGCCGTGGTCAGCCGGATCAAGATCATGGCCGCGCTGGACATCTCCGAGCGCCGCCTGCCCCAGGACGGCGGAATCCACGTGCTGATGGAGAGCCGCCCCATCGACCTGCGAGTCTCGACCGTCAACGGCAGGTCCGGCGAGAAGGTGGTCGTCCGGGTCATCGACCATCGCTCCGTCCTGGTCAACAGCGAGAAGCTGGGCTTCTCCTACGAGACGCTCAAGCAGTGGCGCAAGGTGATCTCCAAGCCCAACGGCATCGTGCTGGTCACCGGGCCCACCGGAAGCGGCAAGTCCACCACCCTCTACAGCGTGCTGAAGGAACTCAACAGCGACGAGGTGAACATCTGCACCATCGAGGACCCGGTGGAGTTCAACCTTGCCTGGGTCAACCAGTTCCAGGTCAACGAGAGGATCGGCTTTGGCTTCTCCGCCGCCCTGCGGTCGCTGCTCCGCCAGGACCCGGACATAGTCATGGTGGGCGAGATCCGCGACGGGGAGACGGCCAAGATCGCCGTTCAGGCGGCCCTGACCGGGCACCTGGTCTTCGCCACGCTGCACACGAACGACGCCCCCGGCGCGATCACCCGGCTGCTGAACATCGGTGTTGAGCCCTACCTGACGGCCGCCTCCATCGAGGGCGTGCTCGGGCAGCGCCTGGTGCGGAAGATATGCAACAACTGCAAGACGCCCTACGACCCCCCGCCCAACATCCGCCGCGCCGTCGAGCGACTGGCGGGCGAGGTGGACACGTTCTATCGCGGCCTGGGGTGCGAGAAGTGCCGCAAGACCGGATACTCCGGGCGGATCGGGGTCTTCGAGCTGCTGGTGCCCGATGACTCGATGAGGGACCGCCTCACCAGCGCGCCCAACATAAGCGAACTCCGCCAACTGGCGGCGAAGAGCGGAATGGTCAGTTTGCGCGCCGACGGCATGGCCAAGGTCAAGGCCGGCATCACCACGGTCGAGGAGGTCTTCCGGGTGACCGCCGCGTCGGGCGGCTGACGGCGAGTAGTGGAGGCCCCTGGCGCAGGGGCGCGCCGGCCCGCGGGCCGGCGGAAAGGAACAGGCAGACATGCCCAGATTCATCTATCAGGTCCGGGACATCAGAGGAGGCATGCTCAGCGGCGTGCTGGCCGCCTCCGACGTGACCGAGGCCAGCCGCCAGCTACGCAGCGACGGGCATGTCATCGTGGACCTCCGCGAGCAGCAGGACTCGGTCCGGACCCGGGCCGCCGCAAGCACCACCCGGGTCAGGAACACCGACGTGATCATCTTCGCCAACCAGTTGGCCGTCATGGTGGACACCGGCGTGCCGCTCATCGAGGCCCTCGACGCCATCGCCGCCCAGATCAAGAGCGAGAGCTTCAAGCCCGTGCTGGTGGAGATCGCCGACCAGGTCAAGGCCGGCGGCGAGTTCTCCAACGCCCTGGCCACCTACCCCAGGATATTCGACCACCTGTTCGTCTCGATGGTCCGCGCCTCAGAGGCGTCGGGGACCATGGGCGCCATGCTCCAGCGCGTCGCCAAGTACCTTCAGAAGCAGCGCGCCCTGCGAAGGCAGGTCAAGGGCGCCATGGCCTACCCGCTGGCGATGCTCGGCTTCTGCGTGCTCGTGGTGGCGGGCATGCTCACCTTCATCCTGCCCCGGTTCGAGAAGATCTACGGCGGCAAGTCGCAGGCCCTGCCCGCCCCGACGCGCGCCCTGCTGTGGGCCTCCGCCGTCGTGGTGGAGCACTGGCCGTTCATGCTCGCCGGCGCGGTGCTCGCCGTCTTGGGTGTCTATACTTACGCGCGCTCCCCGCAGGGGCAGCGCGGATTCGACGCGATCCGCCTCCGGCTGCCGGTGCTCGGGCCGATGTTCCGCCGCGCGTCCCTGGCGCGGTCGCTGCGAACCTTCGCCGCCATGGTCAACACCGGCGTGAACATGCTCGAGTCGCTGGAGATTACCGCCGACGTGTCAGGCAACTGCCACTACGCCGACGTCTGGCGGCAGCTGGGGCGGAGGGTCAAGGAGGGCGGAGGCCTCTCCGAGGAAATGCTCGGCCACGAGCTGATCCCCCGTTCGGTGACGCAGATGGTCGCGGCGGGGGAGCGTTCAGGCCGGCTGGGCTCGGTGCTCGACCGCATCGCCGGCTTCTGCGAGGAGGACCTCGACGCGTCCGTGCGCGTCGTCACCGCCTTCATCGAGCCGGCCATGATCATCATCATGGGCACGATCATCGGCGGAATCGCCCTGGCGCTGCTGCTGCCGGTCTTCTCGCTCTCGAAGATCATCGCGCACTGACGGGGACGGCATCGGGCGGATGTGAATGACAGTCATGGGGCTCGCAGGCGACGGCGCCCCTGTTCGAAACAGCCGCCGGTTGAGGCGAAGGCCTCAAGCCTGCGGAGGGCGAGTCCTTACTAGGGACGTGGGCGCGTCGGCCCGTTCGGCGGCGCGCTCACGCTTTCGCTCGCCCCCGCAGGCATAACGAAGGCGGCCCCGACGGACCGCCATCATGATTCGAACGACATTATCTCCCTGGCGCCCGCCCGGAGGTGCGGCTCAGGGGTCGCGCTCCTCGCCCCGGGGTACGACGACGTTCATCTTGCACTCCGCCGCCATGTCCAGGAACTCCTCCTGGCCTAGCTGTTCGAGGGGTTTGCCCCGGTCCTTGAGCTTCTCGCCGAACTTGACGCACTTCTCCTGCATCAGCTCGTGAGTCTCGTGGCTGCCGCCGACGATGCGGAAGTGCTCCCCGCGCGTGGCGCGGATGTGCCCGTCCGTGCCGTCAAGCCCGATGCCCAGCAGAATCGCCTTCTTGCGCGAGTTCGGCGCTCTCACATCGTGCTCCCGAAAAACCCGCTCAATGACCGCTGGTTATTCTATCGGCTCTGCCCCCCGAAGGCCAACGCCAAAACTCGCCCCCCGGCCCCGGCGCCCGACACCTTGCCCGTTGACGGGCCGACGGCGAGGTGATCTAACAGGTCCACAACCCGTCAAGGAGACTGACATGCTGGCATGGACCTGGCAGAAAACGGCCGTGTTCTGCGTCCCCTTCGTACTCGTCGGCATCGCCCTGGCCGCGATGGTCCTGCTCCGCAAGACGCTGCGGACGCGGGTGAGGATCGCCGCCCATCTCCGCGACGACCCGGACATAAACGAGTGGCTGGTGGTCTTCGGCTGGAGCCGCAAGGCCCTCTACGTCCCCACCATAATCGCCTCCCTGATCTGCTGGCTGCTCATGCTGCTCTTCGAGGCCGGGCACCTCGGCATCGACCCCGGCGTCCTCGGCGGCATCTGGCTGGCCGTCTTCATCCTCAACTTCCTGGTGGACGAGTATGAGATGAGCATCAAGGTCCTCATGCTCCTCCTGTTGTGCGCGGCCGTGCTCTTCATCTGGCTGGCATTCCTCGGATGGCTTGGCGGGTTCCTTTCAATCTTCACCGCCATCCGGGCGTCCATGAACTCAACTGTGTACCTCACCCTGGCCGCCCTGTTCCTGCTGGCCGTGGGAATCGCCTGGCTCAAGGGGCTGTTCTATTACGTGGCCATCACCCCCAACTACCTCAACATCCAGATCGGGCCGACCGAGACGGGCGAGCAGGTCTCGCGCGAGGAGTACAGCACGCGGATCGACACGGGCGACTTCCTGGAGCGGATGCTGGGGTTCGGGCGCATCGTGATAACCTTCTCCGACCAGCGCCGCCAGCCGATGCTGCTGCTGGTCGGGCGGATAGGCAGAAAGGCAGCCCGGCTCGAGTCCATCCGCGGCAAGCTGGCCGTGGACCGCTACCAGTCGTCCCGCGAGGGCGGCGGGGACGTCTGAGGCAGGCACCTCACCACGGCCTGCTTTGAGCTCCCTTCGGGTCTAGGCGTCGCTGCTGGGCAGCGGCTGCAAGGGCTCCACGTCCAAGCAGCCGGGGGCCAGCCGGGGCGATGGCAGCCCGCCAAAGCTGACGCTTGACAGGAACTTCATTGACGCGGGCGTCATGGGCCGTCAGAAGACCCGCGACGTCGTCGTGACCGTCCGAAACGCCGGCGGCAGCGAGCTGGTCATAGAAGGGGCCAGATCCGCCTGCGAGTGCTTCAAGGCGGCCTTCGACCGCAAGAGGATCGCCCCCGGCCAATCGGCCGCAATGACCGTCAACATCCGCACTCTCA
>CBFCZU010000013.1:0-32340 GCA_965602635.1 uncultured Planctomycetales bacterium
CTCGCAAAGGTGCTTATTGCATAGACCCGGAAGGGGTCATGCAATAAGCAGGCTACTTCGGGCGGCGGCGAGGGATCAAAAGTACTGCTCGATGTGCCGCTGGCTGGCGCGGTCGAGGGCGTTGAAGTCCGGCACCTCGTAGAGGTTGCCGTCCACGTCGCGGAATATCGCCCGCGTCGGCGAAAGCGCCCGGACGTCCCGGCGGCTGCGCATTTGGAAGGTCACGGAGCCGCGGTCGGTCTCGGCCGTTATGGAGACGACGTCGAAATCGTCGCTGTACTTCGTGATCCGCTCGATCCGCGGGATGAAGACCTTGTCCCGCAGCTCTTCCTCGATGAGCTTCCTGATCTCCGCGCTCACCGCGTCGAGGGTCTCCAGCAGGACGATCTCCTTGCCCTCGGAGTTGCGGATGGATATGTAGCGCTCGCTCAGCGACCACGGGAAGCAGCGGGCGACCTTGACGTTCTCGAGGGGCTCGTCGGCCCCCTCCACGTGGGCCACCAACTCGCCCTTGCTGTTCCGCTCGAGCTTGCTCAGGGACTGTTGATTGTCGTTTTCTTGCTCTGCCATTTTCTCGTTAGCACCACGTCCGGGTTCTTACCTGGCCTCGGCGACCGCTTCGACCACGAGGTCGCCTACCTCGCTCGTTGAGTGGCCCATCTTGCCGGCGGCCTGTGATTTCATCTTCGGGGTCACGCTCACGATTGCCTGCTCCACGCGCCCGCCGGCCTCGACGAGCTTCGCGTCGGAGCGGTTGTTGCCCGTCTCGGTCAGCAGCATGGCCAGGGCTGCGATCGCGGCGATCGGGTTTATGACGTTCTTGCCCGTGTACTTGGGCGCGCTGCCGCCGATGGGCTCGAACATGCTCACGCCGGCGGGGTTGATGTTCCCGCCGGCCGCCACGCCCATCCCGCCCTGGATCATCGCCCCGAGGTCCGTGATGATGTCGCCGAACATGTTGCACACAACGATCGTGTCGTAGTACTCGGGGTTCTTCACGAACCACATGCAGCAGGCATCAACGTGGTTGTAGTCCTGCTCGATGTCCTCGTACTCCCGGCCCACCTCGTTGAACGCCCGCCACCACAGGTCGTGGGCGTAGGTCAGGACGTTCGTCTTGGCCACCAGCGTCAGGCGCTTCTTGGCGTTGCGGCGGCGGCACAACTCGAAGGCGTATCGGATCGCCCGCTCCACCCCGTGGCGGGTGTTGCACATGATCTGCGTGGCCACCTCGTTGGGCGTGCCCCTGTACTGGAAGCCGCCCATGCCGGTGTACAGACCCTCGGTGTTCTCGCGGACGACCACAAAGTCGATGTCGTCGGGCCCCTTGCCAGCCAGCGGGCAGGGCACGTTGGGGTAGAGCTTCACCGGGCGGAGGTTGACGTACTGGTCCAGCTCGAACCGCAGCCTCAGCAGCAGCCCCTTCTCCAGGATGCCGGGGGCGACGTCCGGGTGCCCCACCGCGCCGAGGTAGATCGCGTCGAAGCTCCGCAACTGCTCGATCTCCTCGTCCGCCACGATCGGCATGGACGCCGCGCTGGGGTCGCCACCGGCGGCGAGGTAGCGATCGCCGCTGACGTTGAAGTCACGGGTCTGGTAGGAGAAGCCCACCTTCTCGGCCACGGCCTTGAGGACCTTCAGCCCCTCGGCCACTACCTCGGGGCCTGTCCCGTCGCCGCCTATGACAGCCATCTTCATGGGTGCTTCCTCTCCGCCGCTCGACCTGTGCCGCGCGGGCGACACAAGATGAACGCGGCAGTCTACCGGCGACCTGGGTCCATCGCAAGTAGAAGTGGGGAAATGGTCGCCAGCGCCCCCGGGCCGCCGCCGGTATGTCAGGCCACGTGGTACCACCTGGCGGCCGCAGTAATTATAATGCCGTCATGCCGGCGAACCTGACGCCCGAATACGAAAAGGCCGAGAAGCGCTACCGCGGGGCCGCCACCGACGAGGAAAAGCTGGAAGCCCTGCGCGAGATGCTGCGGGCGATCCCCAAGCACAAGGGGACCGACAGGATGCAGGGGGACATCAAGCGGCGGATCAGCCAGCTCCGCAAGTCGGCCGGCAAGAAGGGCGCCTCCCGCAGCGTGGACCCCTTCCACGTGCCCAAGGGCGGGGCCGGGCAGGTGGTCCTCGTCGGCCCGCCGAACGCGGGCAAGAGCGCCCTGGTCGCGACCTGCACGAACGCCTCGGTGAAGGTGGCCGAGTACCCTTACACCACTGCCCTGCCGATACCCGGCATGTGGCCGTACGAGGACGTTCAGATCCAGCTCGTGGACACTCCGCCCATGACGGGCGAGGACGTCCCGCCGGGGCTCATGGGAACGATCAACCTCGCCGACCTTATCGCCGTGGTCGCCGACGCCGCCGCCGACCCGCTGGAGCAGGCCGAGGAAGTGCTCTCGACCCTGGCCGAGCGCGGGCTGGAGCTGGCCACCGTGTCGCGCAGCCAACTCGACCCGGAGAACCCCCACCGCCGCAGCGCCGTCCTGGTGGCGAGCAAGGCCGACCTCGCCCCGCCCGGGAACATCGACGCCCTCAGCAAGCTCTACGACGGCAAGGTCGAGGTGCTGCCGGTCAGCGCCGTCACGGGCGAGGGGCTCGACCGGCTCGGCCAGAGGCTCTGGGAGCTGCTGTCCGTGATCCGGGTTTACACCAAGGAGCCGGGCAAGCCCATCGACACCGACAAGCCATATACGCTGCCGGTCGGGGCGACCGTCGAGAACCTCGCCAATGAAGTCCACCGCGACCTGCCCGAGAAGATGACCTTCGCCCGCCTCTGGGGCCACGGGCGGTTCAAAGGCCAACGCGCCCACCGCACCGAAGTCCTCCAGGACAAGGACGTGGTGGAAATCCACCAGTGAGCCGCGCCGCCCCGCCGCCGGCGGCCGCTTGATCGTCCCCCAACCTCTCCCGCGCCGTGCCGTTCATATCGTATGCTGCATCAGGTCGAGGGCGGTGCGGCGGGCTTACTCCAGGGAAAGCCTGGAGGGAGGGCCACCAGTGACTGTGGGCTTTGACAACCTTGTGACGTTGAGCGCCATTCGGCGTCTCAGCGCCAGCTACGACCAGTTGAGGCGCGCCACGAATCAGCTCGTCACCAGCACCCTGACCACAAACACCCCCGCCGTGGCGTTATCCACCAGAGTGGACGCCGACATCGCCGCCATCAACCAGCAGATCAGCAACACCGGCATCGAGATCAGCATGTACCAGACGGCCGAGAGCGCGGTGGGCAGCATCACAGACAACCTCCGCCGCATGCGACAGCTCGCCGATCAGGCCTTCTCCGGGATCTATAACAAGCACCAAGTCCGAATAATGAATGAGGAGTACCAGCAACTCGCCGAGCAGATCGCCGCGACCCTGGGGAATACCGAATTCAACGGCATCTCCCTGCTCAGCGGCGACGATGCCCTCGTCTCGCTCGACCTCAGCGCGGTGATGGACATCGACCTGACCGACCTGTCGGACGACGCCTTGAGCGACATTTCCACGGCGATCACCGACACCAGCCTGGAACAGGTGTCCCTGGGCACCCACATGAACCGCCTGGACACGACCGTCTCGGCGCTTCAAGTCCAGGCCGAGGGCCTCCAGGCGTTCCAGTCTCGCGTCAACTCGACGGACATGGCCTTGGCGATCGTCGCGGCCCTGCAGGTGAGAATGCAGGCGATGATGAGCGTGGCCGTCGCCGCCCAGGCCAACATACCCGCGGACTGGGCCCAAGACCTCCTGAACCCGGAATCAGAGTAGGCCCCGCCCCGACCGCCCCGAAGACCTGGAATTCGCCTAGCCGTCCTGCCCGGCCCGTGGGCCCACGCGGACTTCCGCGCCGACGCCGGCGCCCAGCACGTCGCAGGCCTTGCCGCCGTTGACGGCCACCTCCAGCAGGGACATGGAATTGATCAGGGCCAGCGGCTGGCCGGGCTCGCCGAAGTCGTAGGTGGCCTGGATGGCCCCGACCTCTCGCCCCGCGCAGCTCACCACGGCCGCGACCCGGTCGCCCAGGCTCTCCTCAAGCAGGGGGGCGGGAATGTTGCTGATCAGGTTGCCGAAGCGGTCCACGTAGATGACCTGCCCGACGAGGACTCCGCCGTCCTCCGAGCGCGGCTCGGGCAGATCGAGCAGCTTGAACTTCTCCGGGGCCGGCCCCAGCTTGGCCAGCGCCAGCCCGCCGGCGATGTAGGCGGCAACGGGGGCCATGATGTCTCGCCCGTGGAAGGTGGCCGAGGTCGGCCCGGGCAGGAAGTAGCGGTCGTTGCGGATGACCACGATCTCAGAGAGCGGCTGGTCGCGATCGACGAAGCTGATCAGCCCGTTGTCGGGAGCCACGATTGTCTGGCCGCCGTATCGGGCGGCCAGGATCCGCCGCTCCGTCCCGACGCCGGGATCGACCACCGCGCAGTGAACGGTGCCTTCGGGGAAGTACGGCAGGGCCTGGCGCAGGGCGACGGCCCCGGCCAGGACGTCGCCGGGGGGGATCTGGTGGGTGATGTCCACCGTCGCCGCCAGCGGCTGGATGGACAGGATCACCCCCTTCATCTCGGCTACGTACGGGTCGGACAGGCCAAAGTCGCTCAGCAGCGTCAGGATAGGTCGTCTGGGCATAGCTGGCTCCGGGTTTTCGCCTTCGGGGCGCAGTATAATATCGGCGGCCATGGTGAAGGCTAAAGGAAATTTCGCCGGCCAGCGGGAGTTGATGGTCCACCGGCAGCTTCGCGGGCGGGACATCCACGACGAGCGCGTGCTCGAGGCGATGGCCAAGGTGCCGCGGGAGAAGTTCGTCTCGCCGCGCGATACGCGCGACGCCTACGGCGACCATCCGCTCTCCATCGGCTGCGGGCAGACGATCTCCCAGCCTTACATCGTGGCCCTGATGGCCCAGGAGCTTGACGTGAGGCCCGAGCATCGCGTGCTGGACGTTGGGGCCGGCAGCGGCTACCAGACGGCCGTCCTGGCGGAGCTGGCCGGGCACGTCTTCGGCATCGAGCGGATCGCGGAGCTGACCGACCGGGCCGCGGCCACGCTGGCCGAGCTGGGGATAGCCAACGTGACGCTCACCACCGGCGACGGAACGCTCGGCTGGGCCGAGCACGCCCCGTACGACCGCATCGTCTGCGGCGCCGCCGGGCCGGACATACCACCGGCCTGGGGAGAGCAGCTCGCCGACGGCGGGCGGATCGTCATGCCCACCGGCGGAGCGGAGGTTCAGACGCTTATCGCCGCCGACAAGCACGGTAAGACCATTACACCACGCAACATATGCGGCGTCAGGTTCGTCAGGCTCATCGGCGAGCAGGGCTGGGCGGACGGTCCTTGAGAGCGATCCTTGACACGCCCGCCGTCGCGGATATCATCGGCGGCCAGGCGGTCCAATGGTTCCTGGGATGGAAGGAAAAACGATGAAACGGATTGTGGTGGTGGCGGTGCTGGCGGTACTGGCCCTGGCCGGGTGCAAGAAGCCCCAGGGCCCGCCGACCATGGATGTCGCGGCCCCAGATAGGCCGGCCGACGAGCTGACCCCGGCGGGCGGCGAGGTTGCCGAGGTGCCCGAGACGCCGGCCGAGGTGACGCCCGCCCAGGCGGCCTCGACGGACGAGACCCCCAAGGCGCAGGAAAGCGACAAGGGCTACGTCTTGTACACCGTGAAGCGAGGCGATGGGCTCATGAAGATCGCCAGGCAGTTCTACGGCGATGCGAGCCGCTACAAAGAAATCGCCAAGTTCAATAGCATCACGGACCCATACAAGATCAAGGTCGGGCAAGTGCTGAAGATCCCCAAGTAGCGTGGCCACGCTCGATCTCGACACGCCGGTGCAATACGTCAAGGGCGTCGGCCCGCGGCGGGCGGGGCAATTGGCCGAGCTGGGCATCCGGACGGTCGAGGACCTGTTGACGTACTTCCCCCGGCGGTTTGACCTCCGCCGGCAGGCCCAGCCCATCGAGACCCTGCGCGGCGACGAGCCCGCCGCCACCGTCGCCGGCGAGGTCCACGAAACCCAATACCGCGCCTACGGGCGCCGGCCATATTTCGCCTGCTCGATCGACGACGGCACCGGCTGGGTCACCGCAAAGTGGTTCCACGGCGGCTACCTCCGCGACCGCATCAAGACCGGGCTGCACGTCCTCGTCAGCGGCAAGGTCTCGGTGTACAAGGAGGCCCTCCAGTTCATCAACCCGCGGTGGCAGATCATCTGGGACCCGGCCGGGACTGACCTGGGCTCCGACGAGCTGCTGCCGGTGTACCCCGCCGCCGGTCCCCTGCCCAGCGGGCTGATCGCCAAGCTGATCAAGAACGTGCTGCCGGAGGCCCCCCGCCTCGTCGGCCGGTGGTTCGACGCCGAGCAGCTGAGGCAGCGCGAGCTGATCGACAGGCCCGCGGCAATCGCGGGCATGCACCGCCCGGACGACCGCGAGGCGTGGTCTGCCGCCCGACGCCGCCTGGCGTACGACGAGTTCCTGCTGATGCAACTGGGTATCGCCCTGCAACGGGCGCGTGCGGTCAGTCGCCCGGCCCACGCCCTGCCGGTCGGCGCGGAGATCGACCGGCGGATCCGGGCGAGGTATCCATTCCAGCTCACCGCCGCCCAGGACAGAGCGGTCAGCGAGATCGCCGCCGACCTGGCCCGCCCCAGGCCGATGAACCGCCTGCTCCAGGGCGACGTCGGGTCGGGCAAGACGGTGGTGGCGCTGTACGCGGCCCTGGCGGCAGTGGCACACCGCAGGCAGGCGGCCATCATGGCGCCGACGGAGATCCTCGCCCGCCAGCACTTCGCGAAGGTTCAGGAATACCTGGCCGGCTCGCGGGTGCGGACGGCCCTGCTTGTCGCGGCCCTGCGCCCGAGCGAGAGAGAGGACGTCGCCAAGGCCCTCGCCGATGGGCAGATCGACATCGTCGTCGGCACTCACGCCCTGATCTCGCCGCAGGTGGGCTTCCGCGACCTGGCCCTGACCGTGGCCGACGAGCAGCACAAGTTCGGCGTCCGACAGCGCGTCGGCTTCCGGGCCAAGGGGCACGCCCCCCACTGCCTGGTGATGACCGCCACGCCCATCCCGCGGACCCTGGCCTTGACCGTGTTCGGCGACCTGGACGTCTCGGTCATCGACGAGATGCCGCCGGGCCGAGGCCGCACCGAGACACGCCGCGTCGGCCACGACCAGATGAACGAGATCTACGACTTCGTCCGCTCCCGCCTCGCCGCCGGACAGCAGGCCTACTTCGTGTATCCCCTGGTGGCCGGGTCGGAGAACACTCAGCTCACCGCCGCCGAGGTAGCCTACGAGGAACTGGCGAGAGAGCATTTCCCCGGCTACTCCGTCGGTCTGATTCACGGTCAGATGCCCACGGCGGATCAGCAGTCGGCGATGGCCCGCTTCGCCGCCGGCGAGGTGCAGGTTCTCGCCGCCAGCACCGTCGTGGAGGTGGGGCTGGACGTCCCGGCTGCCAACGTCATGGTGGTCACGCACGCCGAGCGGTTCGGTCTGGCGCAGCTTCACCAGCTCCGCGGCCGGATCGGGCGGGGCAAAGACGACGCCGTCTGCGTGCTCGTGGCGGGTTCGAGCAGCCCGCTGGCGGCCGAGAGGCTCAGGGTGCTGGTCGAGACGTCCGACGGCTTCAAGATCGCCGAGGCGGACCTGCGTCTGCGCGGGCCCGGCGAGTTCTTCGGCACCCGGCAGCACGGGCTGCCCGAGCTGAAGGTCGGCAACCTCATCGACGACTACGAGCTGCTGCGAACGGCCCGCCGAGACGCCTTCGCCATCGTCGAGAGCGACCCGGACCTGTCCGCCCCCGCGCACCAGTTGCTGCGGGGCGAGCTGGCCAAGGCCTACGGCGGGCGACTCGAACTCATCGCCGGGGCGTGAGGCCGCAAACCGCGCAGCGACAGCGGATGGCGGCAAATCATGCTTGCCGCGCCCGGCGCCTGGCCGGTAGCATGAGCGCCCCTCAGAGCCATCTGCCCTTCGTCCAAGAGCAAGCGGGCGGGCAGGCGCCGGCCGCCGGGAGACGAACGTGAGCGAGCTGGACGAGACAATACGAGGGCTGAAATACACGCCCGACGGGCTGATACCGGCGATCGTCGTGGACGCCGAGGACAGGCAGGTGCTGATGATGGCGTGGATGAACGCCGACGCCGTCAAGGCGACCGTCGAGTCCGGCAGGACGCACTTCTGGTCCCGCAGACGGGGCAAGGTGTGGATCAAGGGCGAGTCGTCCGGGCACGTCCAGGAGGTCAGGGCGATCTACGCCGACTGCGACCTGGACACCCTGCTCATCGAGGTCGCCCAGCACGGCGGCGCATGCCACAACGGCTACAGGAGCTGCTTCTATCGCCGGCTCGGGGCCGAGGGCGGATGGGAGGTAGTCGCCGAGAAGGTTTTCGACCCCGAAGAGGCTTACAGGAAAGGCACCTGACCGCCGGGCGAGGCCGATGACTTCAAGCGACCAACCCCAACACCCCTTCGCGACTCGCCGCCGGATTCTTCTCGCCTGCGACGTGACCATGGCGGTCGCCGCGGCGGCGGCCATCGCCGCCTTGTGCATGGAGTACGGATTCGCCCACCCGCCGGTGGCGCGGAAGTACCTGCACATCGTCGAGGCGTGTGTGCTGGCCACCTTCGTGCTGGATCGCGTGCTTCGGCTGGTCCTGTCCACCGAGCGCAGGGGATACCTGCGGGAGAACTGGATCGATTTCGCGCTCATCGTCGGGGCGATCGCCGCGGCGGCCGTTGTCGAGTACTTCAAGGTGCTGTCAGCCGCGGCCGTTTACGTCGTCATCACGCAGGTGTACATCCTCGCCGCGCTGGCGCTCCGCACGGCGGGCTTCCACGTGAAGGTCGCAGGCAGCGGCATTCACCCCATCTGGATCCTCATCGGAAGCTTCGTGGTGGTGATCCTCTTCGGCACGGGCCTGCTGATGCTGCCCAAGGCGGTGCCCCAGGACCTGGACAAGGGCCCGATCTCCTTCACCGATGCCCTCTTCACGGCCACCAGCGCCACCTGCGTGACGGGGCTGATCGTCCGCGACACGGGCGAGGATTTCACGGCATTCGGGCAGACGGTCATCCTGACGATGATCCAGTTGGGTGGGCTGGGAATCATGATCTTCGGCACGGTGTTCGCCCTCCTTGCCGGCAGGCAGCTCAGCATCCGCGAGAGCCTTCTGGCCGGGCAGGTGCTCTCGCACGGCACCATTGGGCGCATCGGGCGCATGGTCGGCTTCGCGATCGTCACTGCCTTCATCATGGAGGTCATCGGGGCGGCCGTCATGTGGCCCATGTGGCGGCAGCTCAGCCCCGAGGGCTCGTGGACCACGGGCGTTTATCGCAGCGTCTTCCACGCCGTCAGCGCGTTCTGCAACGCCGGCTTTTCGCTTCAGAGCGACAGCCTCCAGTCGGTGCGGGGCCACTGGCAGGTGCTTGGCGTGATGGCGCCCCTGATCGTCCTGGGCGGCCTGGGCTTTCCCGTGCTCTACGACCTGGCCCGGGCGGCGCGCACGGCCGCGGGCAGGCTCCTGGGCAAGGGCGGATCGACCCTCCCGGTCTTCACCCTGCACAGCAAGCTTATCCTGACCACCTCGCTTGTCCTGCTGGTGCTCGGGGCGGTGGTGCTGCTTTGGGTTGAGCATTCCACAGACACCCGCCAGGCCTACGGCGCCCCGCAGCACGTCGGCGAGGCGCCTAAGACGGCGCCGCCCCGCGGCACGGCAATCACCAACCTGACGGCGCCGAGCGAGACGGGCGCGGCCATCTTCCAGTCGGTGACTGCCCGGACAGCCGGCTTCAACACGGTGAAGATGAACGACCTGAGCATGGGCGGGAAGCTATGGATGTGCCTGCTGATGATCGTCGGCGGCTCTCCCGCCAGCACGGCCGGGGGCATGAAGACGGCCACGCTGGCCGTGCTCGTGCTGACGGTCTGGAGCATGCTCCGCCGCCGGGAGAGAGTGGAGGGGTTCCGCCGCTCCATCGCCGCGGCGTTCGTTCGCAAGGCGCTGACGCTGGCGGCGCTGTACGCGGCCCTGTTGGTGCTCGTGACCCTGCTGCTGTGCGTCGCCACCAGCGGCACGCGATTGCCGACGACGGGCACCGAGCCCACCTTCATACAGGTCTTCTTCGAGGCGTGCAGCGCCTGCGGAACGGTGGGGCTCACTTGCGGGGTGACGGAAAGTTTGACGGCCTTCGGACGATACGTGATCATTGGGGCGATGTTCGTGGGGCGGCTGGGACCGCTGACACTGCTTCTGGCATTGACGCTGAGGGTCAAGCCGACGCGGTACACCTATCCGCGCGAGGAGGTGGTACTGGGATGAGTGAGTCACGCCGATTTGCTGTGATCGGGCTGGGCCGGTTCGGGATGCGGCTGGCGCGCGCCCTGGCCGAGGCAGGCGCGGAGGTCATCGCCGTCGACCGCAACGAGCATCTCATCGAGGACATCCGCGACCAGGTCACGCTGGCGGTGTCGCTGGACGCAACGGACCAGAAGGCGCTGGTGGCCCAGGGAGTGGACAAGGTTGACATTGCCGTCGTGGGGGTGGGAGGCGCCTTCGAGTCGTGCGCCCTGACGACGTCGGTGCTCAAGCAGTTGGGCGTGCCGCGAGTCATCAGCCGGGCCACCACGCGCGCCCGCGGCGAGATTCTCATGCGAATCGGCGCCGACGAGATAATCAACCCCGAGGCCGAGGCCGCCACACGCTGCGCAAGCCGCCTGACCATGCCACAGGTGATGGAGAGAATCGACCTGGGCAAGACGCACTCGCTGGTGCAGATCCGCGCCCCGGAAGCCTGGAGGGGCAAGACGCTGGAGCAGCTCAGCGTCCGCAAGAAGCACAAGGTCAACGTGGTGGCGATCCGCCGGCCTCGCAAGGGCGAGAAGACGGACGGCGAAACCTACCTCATCGACACGCCCCTGCCCGACAGCACGATCGAGACGGGCGACATGCTGCTGGTGGTGGGTACCAACGAGGCGATCGAAGCCCTGCCGAAGTCCAGTCCCTCATAAGAGCAGGCCCGGGTATCCTATCCGATCACTTGCACTCGGTGGGGTCTTGGCCTCGCTCGACGCAGGCGATCTTTCGGACCCTTCGGGCATGCCGACCGGCGTCCTCGAAGCTGGCGCCCAGCCAGCTCTCGACTATCCGCCCTACCACTTCCTCGCTGAGCACGTCGGCGGCCAGGCAGAGGACGTTCGCGTTGTTGTAGTTGCGCGACATCTGGGCCGTCAGCTCGTCGTGGCAGACCGCCCCCCGCACCCCCGGCACCTTGTTGGCGACGATGCTCATGCCCACCCCCGTGCCGCAGACCATGATGCCGACATCGACCTTGCCGTCGGCGACGGCCTTCGCCGCACGATAGCCCATGTCGGGATAGTCACAGCTCGTGGCGGAGTTGGTCCCCACGTCCAGAACCTCGTGGTTCTGCTCGGCCAACATGGCGACGATCCTTTCCTTCGTGGCGTGTCCACGATGGTCTGCGGCGATGACAATCTTCATAGCAGGTTCTCTTTCATTCGCCTGCGCAGGCTCTTCTCTATGCGCCCGGCGGTCCGCTCATAGGTGCCGGCATCCCCGCCGATGGGGTCGGCGATATCCCCGGCAGCGTCGAGGAGAAAAGTCTTCCCGGCCGCATCCGGAACCGCGGCTGTCACATCCTCGATGTGGTGCCGCGTCATACAGAATATCAAATCCGCCGCGTTAATCAACTCGTTCGTCAGTCTCCTGGAGCGATGTTTTTCAATGTCCGCTCCCCTCCCGGCGGCGGCCTCAACGGCGTGGCTGCTGGCCGGGGCGCCGCCCCCGGCGAAAACGCCCGCCGACAGCACCTCCTGCCCCAGCCGGCGAAGCTGCCCGGGATCGCAATCGAACCCCTCGGCCAGGAGCCTCGTCGCCAGCCCCGCCGCCATGGGGCTCCGGCAGGTGTTGCCGGTACAGACGAACAGGATCGTCCGGCCGGTCATCCGGGCGATCTTGCGGGCGTCGTACACGCCGGCGCGAACCACCGTGTATTCCTCGCCGTCAAAGGCGACGATGGTCGAGCCCTTGCCGAACCTGGTCGCCCCGCCGTCCAGCAGAAGGTCTATCCGCCCGTCGAGTTGGGCGAGAACCTCCTCGCCCGAGCCCGGCGCGGGCCGGCCACGGAGATTGGCGCTGGTGGCCAGCACGGGCCTGGCGGTCCGCTCCAGCAAGGCCTGGGCGACAGGGTCGTCAGGGCACCTCAGCCCGACCACGTGCTTGGGACAGATGCGCCTGTACAGGGCCTTGCCGCGCAGCTCCGGGTCGGCGAATCGCCCGCCGGTCGGGAGCAGAAGCGTCAGCGGCCCGGGCCAGGCCTTGGCCATCAGCGTCCGCGCCCGGACGGGCATCTTGGCTACGTATCGCCCGGCGTCTTCCGGACTGGGCAGGTGCACGGCGAAGGGAAGCCTGGGTCGGCTCTTCAGCTCCCGGAGGCGATCGACCGCCCGGGCGTCGGTGGCGATCGTCCCCACGCCGTAAACCGTCTCGGTGGGGAACGCCACGATCTTGCCGGCCCGCATGGCCCGCACGGCAGAGGAAAGCCACCCGGGCGACCGCTTCCTGCCTCCGCCGCCCGAGGCCTCGGCCGAGCCGGCGAACCGCTCGACGTCGATTACGCGTGTCCGCATCCCTGGGGCACTCCAAGCCTCAGCATTATCCGGGCGCCCAATCACGCAAGTCAAGCCGCCCGGCGCGGCGAGCCGCCTCAAGGCGCACAAGGCGCGTTCGAAGTGAAAGAGTCGCTTGACAGGAAGCGCCCGCGGCCGAGTCAGTCCTGCGGCTGCTCGTCCACCGGGCGATATATGCACACACAGTCGAAAACCTCGCCGCTGACCCGGGCCGCCACGACGGGATCCTTCAACTGGCAAAGCTGCCACGAGTCAACCGAGAAGGCAGTGTTCAGGTTGCTTTCCACCGTCCGCCCCATGCCTTCCAGCACCACAAGGTCGGCATCGGCGGCGGCCTCGTTCAACTCGTCGGACACCTCGGCAAGGTCCAACAGCGGGATGTCGTTGCCCGTGGAGACCACCTCGAAGAGCCCGGCGTTGATGTAGCTGGCCAGGTCGGCGTCGATCGCCGAGAGCTGCTCGAGCAGCTCGACCGTCTCGTCGGCGGTGACGTCGTTGAGGCTGGGCAGCTCGTTGGCGGCCAGGACGATCTGCACCCCGCAACTGGCGAGCTGCCGGACAAGCGGCACGACGCCCAGGACGAAGTCGATGCCGGCGTTGTCAACGAAGACCATGGCCTTTGCCCAGCGAGCGGGCTCGCCCGTGACGGGCAGGTCGGCGGCTAGGGCGTCGAAGTCGTCCACGCGCCACGGCCTGGGCTTGACCTGCTCGATGGCGGCCGCGAAATCGACGCTCTCGTCGGCGTAGCCGATCGTCGCCTCGCTGCCCAGGTCGAAGATGTTGCCCGCCAGGACGCCGCGGATGAGCCTCTCCCACCGCTGGTCGGATGGCAGGACCGATACCGAGCGGAGCACGTCCTCGTATATCGCCACGGCGGCGGCGTTCTCACGCCGCTTGATGTGCCGGAAGGGGTCGTCCAGCCCGTTGTCGCGGAGGGCCTTTTCGCGCAGGCGGCAAAGCTCCACCACGCCCAGCCGTTCGCCGCCCGAGGCCGGGTCCGCCCTGAGCACGGCCAGCGCCTCGGCAAACTGGGCCTCGGCCGCGACCACCCGCCGCTCCGATGCCCGCCCGTAGGCCGAGCGTGCGAAATCGGCGGCCTTGTGGAAGTGATCTTCGAACAGTTTCAGCCAGTACTCGCGCTGCTGCGCGTCGCCCAGCAGCTCCGCGTCGCCCACCGAGTATTCCTCAGCGGCGGCCAGAAGGCAAAAGTGACTCATATCAGAAAGCTTGACCGAACACCGCCCGCGGGCAGTTGACGCGGAGATCGTTCATTCCGCTCCGCCGCCGCCGCCGCGTCCGCAGGCGCGCCGGAGCATCCAAGTGCCTATTGAACCCTGATCACCACCATTGTCAAGTCATCACGCTGGGCATGCAATCCCGTAAAGCGCCGCATTTCCCAGAGCAGGTGCCTGGCGACGGCCTCTGCCGAGCCGCCCCGCCCAACCTCCGCCAGTGCGGCCTGGCGGACGCGCTCCCGCCCGAAGGGGTCGTCCTCGAAGTTCAGCGCCTCCGGCAGCCCGTCGGTGAACAGGATGAGCGCGTCTCCGCTTTGCAGGTCGATCCACTCATGGCCGTAGGCAACGGACGCATCCATCCCGACAACCCCGCCGCCGCTCCTGAGCATGCGCGCCTCGCCGCCGCGGATCAGCATGCCGGGCTCGTGCCCGGCGCAGCAATACGTCAGCCGGCGCTTGGGTATGTCCAGCACGCCGTAGAACAGGGTCACGAAGTCCCGCTCCTCGCTGTCGCGTATCATGTGCTCGTTGACGGCTGAGAGCACCGCCGACAGCGAGTAGGTGTGGCTGGCGTGTGCGCGCAGCGCCGACCGGGTCGAGGCCATCAGCAGCGACGCCCGCACGCCCTTGCCCACCACGTCGGCCACGCAGACGCCCAGGTTATCGTCGGGCAGCTCGATGAAATCGTAGAAGTCTCCGCCCAGCTCGAAGCACGGCTCGTAGATTGCGGCGATGTCCAGCCCACGTATCGACGGCGCGGCCGGGGGGATCATCCGCCGCTGCACCTCACCGGCAAGGCGGAGCTGGCGGCGCATGTTCTCGGCGTTGACGGCCTCGGCATACAGGCGGGCGTTGACGATGGCCGACGCCGCCTGCGCCGCCACGCCCTGAATCAGCGAACTCTCGAACCAGTCGAACTCGTGCGGGCGCTTCGTGTAAACGCGCACGATCCCTTCTATCTGCCCGTGGCAGGTCATCGGCGCGCACAGCGCCGAGACTATCCCCTCCCGCCTGGCCTCGGCCTTGTACAGGACGCGCGGATCGGTCCGCTCGTCGGCGATGTACACCGGCTTGCCGGCCTCGAGCACCTCACGGTCGATCTCGCTGTCGGCCAGCAGGATCGGGCCCTTGGACATGTAGTCGTCGCTGAGCCCGGAGGCGGCCATGACGAGCAGCTCGGTCCGCTCCTCGTTGAGCGTGCGGATGGAGCAGGCGTCGGCGCCGGTGGCCTTTACCATGGTCTCGGCCGCTAGGGGATAGACCTCGGTGGGATCCATTCGCCCGGTGAAATCCTGTGTGAGGCGATACATCGCGGCGAGTTCCTCGACGCGGTCTCGGAGTTGGGCGGCCTGCTCGCAGAGCCTGGTCAGGACGTCGCGCATGAGCCCCATGGTCCTGAGGGCTTCGGCCTCGTGGGCGCCGGCCGCCGCGGCGATGGTCCCGACGTGCTCTCCGGCGACGAGAATCCGCGTCCGGGCCGAGTCGGGCGATTCGCCGGCCCCGCCGGCAAGCACCTGCCCGTCCGGCGCGAGAATGCGCACCGCCGCCCCGGCCGCCGACGAGAACGTCGCCGCCAGATGCTCGAGCGCCTCGCCTTCCAGAAAGTCCGTCAAGGTTGCCACTGTGGGTTCACCATCCAGATTCGATCAGCGTTGCAGTGCCGGGCAGCCCCTACCATAACGCCCCCGGGCTGCTCCGGCGAATCCTAATGCGGACAAAACGCACTGCCTTGCGGTTTATTGCGGCGGCCAAGGCAGGAAGGCAAGCCGCAGGAGCGGACCCCCGGCCGGGCGGTTGATATCGCCGAGCCGCCTGACTATGCTCATCACCTCAAACCTGTCACGGAGAAACGTCATGGCAAGATCGCCCATAGCGGCAATGTCCAGCGCCCGGGCGGCGAGGATCGTCGCCCGGCTGAAGCGGTTCACCGTCGAGGTGCCCAGTTGGGGCTTTGCCGACACGGGCACGCGGTTCGGGAAGTTCACCCAGGACGCGGCCGCCATCGACCTGCCCGACAAGCTCGCCGACGCCGGCTGCGTTCACAGGTTCACCGGCATCACGCCCACCGTGGCGGTGCACGTGCTGTGGGACTTCCCCGACGGCTTCGACCCGGCGGTGGTGAAGCTCGCCCGCCGCCACGGCGTGCGGATCGGCTCGGTCGCCCCCAACGTCTTCCAGGACCAGTGCTACAAGCACGGCTCGATCACCAACCGTGACGCGTCCATCCGCCGCCGGGCGGTGCGGCACATGATCGATTCGGTGGCCATCGGCAAGGCGATCGGCAGCAGGTACCTCTCGCTGTGGTTCGCCGACGGGGTGAACTATCCCGGCCAGGGCGACGTCCGCCAGCGCAAGAACTGGGCGGCCGCCGCGCTGAAGAAGGCCCACGCCGCCATGCCGAGGTCGATGACGATGCTGGTCGAGTACAAGCCGTTCGAGCCGGGCAGCTACTTCACCGACCTGTTCGACTGGGGCAGCGCGCAGATCCTAGCCAAGGCCGCCGGGGCGCGGGCGAAGGTGCTCGTGGACACCGGCCACCACTTGCCCGGGTGCAATGTCGAGCAGATCGTCGCCTGGCTGATCGACGAGAAGATGCTCGGCGGCTTCCACTTCAACGACCGCAAGTTCGCCGACGACGACCTGACGGTCGGCAGCATCGACCCGTACCAGGCCTTCCGCATCTTCAACGAGATCGCCGCGTTCGAGCACGAGAGCGGGCGCGACCTGGACATCGCCTACATGATCGACCAGTCGCACAACATCAAGCCGAAGGTCCAGGCGATGGTCCAGACGGTCTGCCGGGTGCAGGAGCTTTTCGCCAAGGCGCTGTGCGTGGACCGGCGGGCGCTGGCGGCGGCGCAGGACAGCGAGGACACGGTCGGGGCTGAGGAAATCCTCCGCGCAGCCTACACGACCGACGTGACGCGGCTGCTTCGGGCCGTCCGCAGGAAGCTCAAGGTTCCGGCCGATCCGCTTGCCGCCTACCGCGCCAGCGGCTACGAGGCCGCCGCCGCCAAGGACCGCGCCGCCCGACGCAAGGCGCTGGGCATCTCCGCCCAGAGCACGTATGCCTAGGCGTGCTGGACAAGGACCGCGCGGGCAAGCCCTACGGCCGGATGCCCTGGCGGCTCGGACTTCTCGAGCCGGCAGCGCGGCCGGCCGCTTCGGACAGGTAGGCCTGGACGCCCCACCCGTCCCATGGGGGCGCATGCCGGCCTGTCGGCAGCACTCTCACCATCGCGACAGCTCGCGGCGAACGAACCGCCGGGTCATCCAGATCAGCATCAAGACCGCGTAGAACGCCGTCACTCCCAGGGCGAACAGTGTTACTCTCACTCGCGGTGCCAGCCTGGCCTGGAGGTGATCTGGAAGCTCCAGGTAGGCCACCAGAAGTAGTCCTACCCAGACCGCCTGGTTGATCAGATGGAGAGTGGCCCAGATCACCAGCAACTTCTTGCCAACCGGGTGGCGGCGAAGCAGGAGCACGCCGCCCGCGATGAGCACTGACGTCACACACGCGCCCGCGAATGCCAAGAACGCTAATACCCAGAATATGGCTGTCATGGTGGGTTGGTGCGCCACCAGAGCGAGGTAGAGCACATGCCCGAGCATGAATAGGGAGCCGTTGATGATGGCGACGACGGCGATCGTCCGCAGCCATCGCCTGTGATCCTTCGCGCGGACACCGGATACCGTGTCCAGCGCGTTCCTGCCCCAGAGCCTCAATGTTCTGCGAAGAGACATGCACGCCCCAACATTTCACCCATGTCCGCTTGTCCGGGCGAGGACGGCGTAACGTCAGTCGCAGGCCTCTCGCCTGCACGCACCGGGAAATCCCGCGGTTAGCCGGCGCTATTGTCGGCGCCGACGGTGCGGCCGTCAAGCGGCGCGCATGTTGGGTGGAACTGACGGGCGGAAGCCATTAGACTGCCGCCCACGATGAGTCGAAACGTTGACGTTCCCGGCATTGGCGAGATCCCTCCCGGCAGCGGCATGACGGCGCTTGAGGTCGGCGGCGACGGCCTGTTCCGCGTCGGCGCCGGCGGCGTGCGGGCCATTTACCTCACCGGCGACGGGAAGGTGGAGTTCATCGCCCACGCCGACCACACGATCGCCTACGTCCGCAGCGCGATGGGCCACCCGGCCATGTACCCGCTGTCCGAGGCCCGCATCGAGAGGCCCGTCGAGGCCGTGCTAATGGACCTCGACGGGACGTCGGTCCGCTCCGAGCCGTTCTGGATGTGGATCATCCAGCAGACCGTCGCCGAGCTGATCGGCCGGGCGGACTTCGAGTTGGAGGCGGCCGACGAGCCGCACGTCTCGGGCCACAGCGTCAGCGAGCACCTCTCCTACTGCGTCGGGAAGTACTGCCCGGAGAAGACGGTCGAGCAGGCACGCCCGGTCTATTTCCGGATCACCGCGCGGGAGATGCAGGCGGTCCTCGCCGGCGGCGGGCGGGCGGACGCATTCGTGCCGGCGCCGGGGCTCAAGGAATTCCTGCTGGAGCTGAAGGGTCGGGGCATCCGCATCGGCCTGGTCACCAGCGGTCTGTACGAGAAGGCCTGGCCGGAGATTGTGGCGGCCTTCCGCACGCTGGAGATGGGCGACCCGCTGGAGTTCTACGACGCGATAGTGACCGCCGGCAGCGCGCTCCGCGCCGGCCAGGCCGGCACGCTGGGCGAGCTTCAGGCCAAGCCGCACCCCTGGCCGTATGCCGAGGTGGCGCGCATCGGCCTGGGGATAGCGCCGCAGCGACGCTGCCACTGCTTCGGCATCGAGGACAGCGGCGCGGGCGTCTGCTCGGTCCGCCTGGCCGGGTTCGCCGCCGTAGGGATGGAAGGCGGCAACATACGCAGCGCCGGCGTCGCCCCGCTGCTGCACTGCATGAAGCCCTCCCTCGCCGACGTGCTCGAGCTGCTGTAGCCTGCATTTCCTATATACCACAGAGGACACGGAGTTCTCGGAGATTTCATTGGATATATCTCGCTGGCATCCTATGTCTTATGGGGTTTCCTGTGAATGTCCATGTCCAGGTACCGATAACCAGAAAAAACAGAGTTACATTTCTCGAAGTTGGCAAAGTCGCTCCTAACTTCTTCCAAGACAAACAATTCTGTGATCTCTGTGTCCCCTGCCTGCCGGCCCGCCTGCCGGCCGGTGGGCAGGCAGGCAGGTCTGTGGTGAAATATCCTGGCCAGCCGGGCGCGGGCGCATAAGAGAACGCCCGGACGCCCGGGCGCTCTCGATGTCACGCCAGTCTGGTATCGGTCAACCGCTCTCGACGGCCGGTCGTGTCTCTGCACGCTTGAGCGGCGCCTTGGGTAGGTCCTCCGGCCGGACGTCCTTGACGCTCAGGTCGCCGTAGATCACGCGGTATGTCTTGGATTTCTTCGGCCGGTACCAGAAGACGGGCTTGTCCTTCTCGCCCAGCCGCACGCCCTTGCCGGCGTAGGTCCACTGGTGCCCGCTGTAAAGCCACCAGAACGCCCTGGTGATGGCGCTGCTCGCCTGGTCGGCCTCTTCCTGGCTCTTTACGTCCAGCCGCTTCCAGTTCACCTTGCCCCCGGCTTCGGGGAACTTCCGCGCGTCCAGGGCATTCGGGAAGGTGTCGCCACCGCCCATCGCCCAGATCCGAAGCAGCAGGATCACGTCCTTCTCCGACGGATCGCCCCAGCCGAACTTCGCCTGCGTGTCGAAGTAGTCCTCCGGCGGCTTGAGACTGAACAACGAGTCATCGAGTGCGCCTCCCAGTACGATATCCCTAATGATTATATTGCGGCCTTTTTGGGAAGTCGGGATGACCAACAGAAGCGGATCGTCCGTCGCAGCATCCACCCAGACTTCTATTACCTTCTTGGGACTAGTAACCTGGAACCCGCGGGCCCTCTTCCCATCGATCTTCTTCTCGCCTAAAGGCTTATCCTTTCCTTTGAGTAGTGCCTTAAGATCGTCAAACGTCATGCCTACGCGCCGAGCATTTGGCGGAAGTTCGCCAAACGACTGCACGGTTGCCGTCTTCTTCTCAGGATACAACGCCAGCATCTTCCCGATCCTCGAATCCGCTATCATGATCACGCTCGGTCCACCAGCGTAGTAAGGCTTCCCGTCCGGCTTCAAAGGAGTTATCTCCATTCTCAAGAGATTACGCCCCTTGCACATCATCCTCTTCCTGAGCCTCTGTCCGGACGCGAGAGGAACGGTTTGCGTGTAGGAAATCGTCTTGGCGGATTCGAGACGCTCCCGGACCTGACCATACGCAATTGTGCTCTCTGTCCCGGTGAGCGTCATGACGCACAGAACGCCGGTAACGAGAACAACCACAGCGGCGGCGGCTACGTATCTCGTTCGGAGAATCATTCTGAGTACCACTTCCTTTTTCAGCTTCGGGATTGCTGGGTACGACGCCTGCTCGAAGGCGGCCAGCATCTGCCGCCGAAGCTCGGCTCGATGCGCTGCCCCCGGCTGGGTGTCGATCTCCAGCCGCTCGACGGCCCCGGCGAGTTCTCGTTCGTTGTCAATCACGGTCTATCTCCTCAAGTGCGTCCCAGCGATTTCATCAGACGCTTCCTGAGTTTCTTCAAGGCCCGGCTGAATGCGACCCGGGCCGTTACGGGTTTGATTCGCAGAACCGCGGCGATCTGCTCGAACGGCAGTTGCTCGAAGCTCCGCAGCGTGATGACGGTCTGCTCGCGGGCCGACAGGGCGGCGATCGCCTGATACAGCGTCGGCCAGTCCAGCTCGCCCTCGCAATCGGCCGAGGGGCCAACGCCAACTCTGCCCTGCCTGACTGCCGCCTCCAGCAGCCTCTTCCGGCGCGCCCGCTTGCGAAGGTACGCTCTGAGCTGGTTGCCGGCGATGGCGTACAGCCAATTGCGGAAGTCCTGTTCGGTGGTGCCGGCGAAATACCGGATTCGCCTGGCCACATCGAGGAAGACCTGCGAGGTCACGTCCTCGGCCACTTCGCGGAGGAAGAGCCGATGCACGCAGTAGCGCAGGACGCCCGCGTAGTGCCTGTCGTAAAGCTGCCCCAGGGCTTCGGCGTCGTGACGTGCCCGCGTGACCAGCTCGTCGCCGTCTCCGGCATCTCTTGCCATGGCACCGATCGTCATCGCCCAAAGAATTGCGCCCGGGCCGAAAGTGTTACACGGAAAATCGGCGCGCGGCCGATGTTGCCACCCGGCCCCTCACTTGCCCTCGGCGGCCCGGCGGATCGCCCAGGTCAGCTCGTAGGTCTTGAAGGCGTCGGCGTAGGTTGAGCGGACGCCCGAGGCGTCGCCGGAGCGGACCGCGTCGATGAAGACCTGGTCCTCGGTCAGGTACGGATCGTCGTCGGAGAGGTCCTGCGCGAGGGTCTCCTCGCCGCGGGGGCGGCGGACGTGCAGCCGGCAGGCGCCGTACGGGTCGGCCAGGACCATTCGCAGCCCGTCGCCCCAGACCTCCAGCTCCGACTCGTACTTCTGCTCGTGCAGCAGGATGCCGTGGGTGAGCGAGCCGACCGCCCCGCTGTCGAACTTCCAGACGGCCGCGGTCGCCCGGGGAACGCGGAACTCGGGCGGGACCGTCTCGTCGCTGGTCCGCCCGTCGGGCAGCACCGGCACGTCCACCAGGGCCCCCGCCGCCGAGTTGGGGTCGATCCCCACGCCGACGACCGACGAGAGGTCGGCCTCGCCGCCCAGCAGGCGGGCCAGGTCCACGAAGTGCGTCGCCTGCTCGACGATCGGCCCGCCGGAGCGGCGGATGTCCCACCACTCGATCTTGGCGATTTCGCTGTAGGCGCAGTCGTAGCGGGCGACGACGGCCCGGACGCCGCCGGGCGTCGCGGCGATGATGCGGCGCATCTCATCGACGGCCCGGCTGTAGCGGAACATGTAGCCGACCGAGACGATCAGGCCCTTTTCCTCGGCCCGCGCGAGCGCCTCGGCCACGGGCGCGACCTGCTCGGGCGGCAGGCAGCTCAGCGGCTTCTCGATGAAGATGTGCACCCCGGCGGCGGCACAGGCCAGCTCCATGTCCCTGGGCGGGCTGGTAGTCGCGTGGGCGTCGGGCGGGACGCCGATGAAGACGGCCTGGGGCTTGGCCCCGTCGAGCATCTCGCGGAAGTCGGCGAAGACCTTCGCGGCGGCGTACAGCTTCCCGCCCGGCCCGGCGCGCCGCGCGGCCAGTGCCTTCTCCGCCCGCGCCGTGTCGGGGTCGGCCACGCCCACCACGCTCAGCCCGCCGATCTTCTCCAACCTGCTGGCGTGGTCCCAGGGGCCCTCGGCCCCGCCGAAGTTGACCCCGCCGGCCCCGATGAAGGCGATTTTCAGATCGTCGCTCTTGCCCATTGTCGTCCTCGCAATCGCTGCCCTCGGCCGGCGCTGGCGCTACGCTCGGCCCTCGATGGCCTGAACTTGCACGGCGATGTTGCCCATGGCCGTGGCCTCGGTCGGGCCCGCGGAGACCTCGACCCCGGCCCGCTCGCCCGTCAGCTCGTTAAGGTATTCGTTGCGCGACATGCCGCCGATCATGTAGAGCTTCCGCAGCGTCCGGCCGGTCTTCGCGCGCAGCTCGGCGATCGCGCGGGCGTAGCTGTCGGCCAGGGAGGCGAAGATCACCTGCGTGAACTCGCCCGGCGCGGTCGGGACGGGCTGGTCGGTCGCGCGGCAGTGCTCGGCGATGGCCGCGGGCATGTCCGGCGGGTGTATGAAGCCTTCCCATCCCGTGTCAAGCACGGCCGAGGCCTGCGCGCCGCCGGCCGCCTCGCGGGCGGACGAGATCAACGCCTCGTAGGAGCAGTCAACGCCCGCCCCGGCCCAGACGTTGCGGCACTGCTCGATCAGCCATCCGCCGGTGAGGTTGCTGATGATCCGCAGCGACCCGTCGGGGTTGGCCTCGTAGCCGAACCGCGTCGGGTCGAGCGCGCCGCCCGGCAGGTGGGCGTCGACGAAGACGCCGAGGATCGACCACGTGCCGGAGGAGATGACGACCAGGTCGTCGGGGTCGGGCATGTCCGGCCCGCGGCATATGCCGAAGGCCGCGCCGGTGTCGTGCCCGGCGCCGGAGACGACGGGGACGGCCCCCAGGCCGGTCGCGCCCTGGACGGCCTCGCTCAGCGTCCCCACGACGGCCGGGCCGGTTTGCACGGGCGGCAGGATCTCCGCCGGCAGCGACAGCTCGGTAAGGATGTCCGTCGCCCACTCCCGCCGCAGCACGTCGTACATCTGGCTGGTGGAGGCGAAGGTGCAGTCGGTGCCCGCCGCCCCGCACAGCCAGTAGCGCAGCAGGTCGGGGATGAACAGCAGCCGCCTGGCCCGGGCGAGCAGCTCGGGTGTGTGCTCGGCCGCGGCTGCGAGCTGGCAGAGGCTGGCGTGGTCCTGGTGCATCGACCCGGTCCGCGCCAGCAGGCGCTCGGCCCCGATTCGCTCGACGATCCGCCGGCTCATGCCGGCGTTGCGACCCTCGCGGTAGCTCCTCGGGCGCTCCAGCAGTTCGCCCGACTCGTCCAGCAGGGCGAAGTCAACGCCCCAGGTATCGACTCCGATAGCCAGCGGGGCGACCCCGCGCGCCGCGACGATCCGCATCGCCTCGAGCATCGACTCCAGCAGGCCTTGGATGTCCCAGAAGACGCCCGCATCGGTCGTGACCGGCGCGTTGGCGAAGCGATGGACCTCCTCCAGCTCGACGGACCCATCGTCGCCCACTCGCCCGAGGATCGCGCGCCCGCTGGAGGCGCCCAAGTCGAATGCGAGGTAAACGTGCTGGTTTTCGGCGGTCATTTGTCCGGCGGCGATTCTCCCGCCGCGGCGGCGGGCGTGCAAGCGTTTTGCGTTCTGACCGGCGCGATGCTAGACTCTCGGGCCAACTCAGATTCGACCTGAGGGAAGCGACTTTGTCTGACGAGCCACTGGTGATCGACGGCTCTCTGGGCGAGGGCGGCGGGCAGATCCTCCGGACCAGCCTGGGCCTGGCGGCGGCGCTTTGGGGGCGCGGCCAGTCGCCGGGGCGGGCCATGCGCATCGTCAACATCCGCGCCAACCGGCCCAAGCCCGGGCTCCGCCCCCAGCACCTTGCCTCGGTCAACGCGGCGGCGGCCGTCGCCGACGCCCAGGTCGAGGGCGCCGCCATCGACTCCCAGGCCCTCACGTTCACCCCCCGCGGGCCTCGCAGCGGGCAGTACCGATTCGAGATCGGCACCGCCGGCTCGGCGATGCTCGTATTCCAGACGGTCCTGCCCGCCCTCCTGCTGGCCGATGGCGACAGCGAGGTAATCGTTACCGGCGGGACGCACAACCCGCTGGCCCCCTGCTTCGAGTACGTCCGCGACGTGGTCGCGACTCTGGCCGAGGCCGCCAACGCGTCGGTGCTGCTGAAGCTCGCCCAGGCGGGGTTCTATCCCGTCGGCGGCGGGCAGGTCCGCTGCCACGTCCGCGGGCTGGGAGACCGCGCCAACCTCGCCGGCGTGCAGTTGATATCGCGCGGCGAGCTGCGGTCGGTCGAGGGGCTCTCGGCCGTCACCGAGTCGCTGCCCGAGCACATCGTCAAGCGGCAGGCCGGCCGCGTGCGCGCCCGGCTGCGGGGGGAGTCAATTGCCGGCGACGTCGCCCTCGCCCGCCTGTCGGCCGCGTCGCCCGGGACGTTCGTCTTCCTCCGGGCCGTCTTCAGCCGGTCGGTGGCGGGTTTCTTCGCGCTGGGGCGGAGGGGCAAGCCGGCCGAGAGAGTCGCCGACGAGGCCGTTGACGAGCTGATCGAATTCCTCGCCGCCGAAGGCGCGGTCGATCCGCGCGCGGCCGATCAGCTCCTCACGCTGCTGGCGCTGGGCCCCGCACGCTCGGCGCTGACCACCACGCGCATCACTCAGCACCTGCTGACCAACGCGGAGGTCATCCGCAGGGTCACAGGGCGGGAGGTGTCGATCGAGGGGGCCCCCGGCGAGGGCGGCAAGGTCACGCTGGAAGCAACCGCGGGCTGACGATCGCCTCGCCAACCCGCGCGGAAGATCCGAAATCCCAAATCCGCAGTCCGAAATGCTCAGGCGGTTTCCTTCTTCTCCACCAGCGCCGAGGGCAGCGTCAGGTTCTCCGGCGAATCAACCGCATCCTCGGTAATCACGTAACGCTTCCCGGCTGTATCGGCCTCGGGCAGCTCGTACATCAGGTCGAGCATCAGGTCCTCGACCACGCTGCGCAGGGCCCGCGCCCCAGTGTCGAGGCCCATGGCCTTGTGGGCGATGGCCTGGAGGGCGCCGTCGGTGAACTCCATCTCGGCATCCTCCATCTCGAAGAACCGCCGATACTGGCGGACCAGGGCGTTCTTGGGTTCGGTCAGGATCCGGACCAGGGACCCCTCGTCCAGCGGCCCGAGCGTGGTCACGCAGGGCAGTCGCCCGACGAACTCGGGGATCATGCCGTAGGCGATCAGGTCGTCGGGCTGGACCATTTCGAGTATCCGCCCGTGCTCGGCGGCCGTCTCCTCGGACTGCCCCTCGCTGCCGAAGCCGATCAGCCGGCGCCCGATGCGCTTCTTGATGATGTCTTCGAGCTCGGTGAACGTCCCGCCGCAGATGAACAGGATGTGCGTGGTGTCGATCTGGATGTACTGCTGCTCGGGGTGCTTTCTGCCGCCCTGGGGCGGTACGTTGGCGGTGGTCCCTTCCAGCATCTTGAGCAGCGACTGCTGCACGCCCTCGCCGGAGACGTCGCGGGTGATGGAGACGTTCTGCGTGGTCCGCCCGATCTTGTCTATCTCGTCGATGTAGATGATGCCGTTCTGGGCGGCCTCGACGTCGTAGTCCGCCGCCTGGAGGAGCTTCAGCAGGATGTTCTCCACGTCCTCGCCCACGTACCCGGCCTCGGTCAGCGTGGTGGCGTCGCCGATGGCAAAGGGCACGTTCAGCACCCGCGCCATGGTCCGCGCCAGCAGCGTCTTGCCGCAGCCGGTGGGTCCGATCAGCAGGACGTTGGACTTGTCCAGCTCGACCGAGTCGTCGTCATCCTTCTCGGCGTGGGCCAGCCGCTTGTAGTGGTTGTGCACCGCCACCGCGAGCACGCGCTTGGCGTAGTCCTGCCCGATGACGTAATCATCGAGGAAGCCCTCGATCTGGCGCGGGGTGGGGGTGGCGCCGAAGCCGGGGCGGTCGCGCGCGCCCCTGCGCCGCTCCTGTCGGATGATCGTGTGGCAGAGGTCCACGCAGTTGGCGCAGATGTTGATGCCCTCGGGCCCCTCGACGATCGGCCCGCTCTCGTCGGCGCTGCGGTTGCAGAAGCTGCACATCCGCGGCTTCGGCCCGCGCGGCCCGCGAGTGGAGTTGCCTCCTGACGTACGTTTTTTCATTCTCAAACCCTAATTGCTGCGGATGGAAGGCTCCGGGGCGCCTCTACAGGCTGTCATCGGCCGCCGGTCACAGCCACCTTAAGTATTCGCCCGGACGAGCCCTGACGGCGCCGCCCGGCGCGGCGACTGCCTTCAGCCTTCGTCATCCGCCCGCTCAACTCTCTTGTCCGTTTGCCGCTTTTCCTCGCCCTGCTGGGCCACCAAGGCCCGGCGGGCGCGGTCGAACTCGCCGTCGCTCAGGGCCCCCTGGCGGTGCAGCCGCTCGATCTGCTCCAGTGCATAGCCGGCCTGCTGCCGCCGGCCTTTCTCCATAACCGACCGCCGAACGAGCATCAAGATCGCCCCGCCCAGCACGAGCAGGCCGATCAGGATGGCGCAGGCCAGCATCAGGTCGTACATGCTGCGGACGGCCTTCTCGCCGGCCAGGATGCCTGCCCCGGCCGCCGTGCCAATGGGCCCTGTGATCTGCATCAATGTCATTCTACTCCCTCGCCGCCCGCGGATCAATCGTCCCGCCGCCCGGACGCCCCACCGCGGGAGATGCAGATCGACTGGCCCTGGCGGGCAACGCGGATTTCGCCGGGCAGGTCGATGGCCGGGACCCGGCCGGCAAGGACCTCCAGCAGGTCGGCGAACCGCTCCTGCGTGAGCGCCTGCTGCGGGGCGGACAGCTCCGACAGCGCCGAGCGGAACACCAGCGACGCCAGCACCGGCGGCGCCTTCCGCAGCGGCGCCACCCGCAGCACGATCCGGTCGTCGAGACGCTTGCGGCAGGCGCGTTCCAGCAGCCGCCCCGAGAGATCGTCCAGCGCCGCCTCCGCCTCGGCGGCGGCAGAGGACAGCCGAAGCAGCGCCTCATCGGCCCGCGGGTTGAGGCGGTCGCGCAGCAGCGGCAGCAGCTCGTGGCGGATGAAGTTCCGCGTGTGGTCGAGTTGTGCGTTGGTGTGGTCGGTCCGCCAGGAGAGCCCTTGCGACCGGCAGTACTGCTCCACCTGCTCGCGGCGGGCCCACAGCAGCGGGCGGACGAGGCTAACGCCCTCGGCGAGCCGGCGCTTGACCGGCATGCCGCCCAGCCCGCGGAGGTGCGTGCCGCGGACGATGCGGTGAAGGACCGTCTCCACCTGGTCGTCGGCGTGGTGGGCCACGGCCACGGCCGGGGCGCCTGCCTCACGGGCCGCCTCGGCCAGCGCGTCGTACCGCCCGCGGCGGGCGGCCTCTTCGACACCCACCCCCCACTGCCGCCCCAGCGACGGCGTGTCGATCCGCTTGAGGACGAACGGCAGCTTCCACTCCCAGGCAAGCTCGCGGACGAAGGCGGCGTCGGCGTCGGCGGCCTCGCCCCGCAGCCCGTGGTGGACGTGCACAAGGTGCAGCGCGAACCGCCCGATCGACCGCAGGCTCGCGGCGAGGGCCACACTGTCCGCGCCGCCGCTGAGGGCGACCGCGACGGCGTCGCCGTCGGCGAGAAGATCGCCCGAGGCAATGAACGCCTCGACGTCCCTGACAAACTCGTTGCCGCTGCCTTCCATCGGACTCTCCGCCCTTGACCTTGTCCTCGGCGGGCAAGGGAGATTATACTGCCCAGGCATATCGTCGGGAAAACGCACGGCATGAGGCCAATCCCATCTAAGAAACATCACTGGGCCGTCTTGGTGCTGCTGGCGGTGGTCGCCACCAACACCGCCCTGACTTTCGTGAGCCCGCGGGCCTCCGCCGACCAGGCCAACATGCTCGCGGAGGTCTTTAAGCAGCAGGACCCCGCGCGCTACGGCCACGACGAGGTGTTCGGCCCCAGTGGCGCCGGCGCGCCCTGGCGGCTGAGGCTTCCGGCCTGGCGCGCGCTGCTCGGCGCGGCGGTTTGGCTGGCCGGACCGGCCGACCCGGTCAATGCCCTCCGCCTGCTCGGCGCGATCTGCCTGACCGCATACCTGCTGGCCATGTACCTGCTGCTCTACCGCGAGACCCGCAGCACGTCCGTGGCGACGCTGGTGGCGGCGATGTCCACGGCAATCTTTTCCGTCCGCCGACCCTACTGGGGGATGGGGCCGATCTTCACCGTCTCCCCGACGACGCTGTACATGGCCTTCGTCCCGCTGCTGGTCCTGGCCTTGATGCGGTCGGTCAGGCGCCGGCGGGTCGTGGGCGTGTTCTTCCTGGCCGGTCTGGCGGGCAACATCGACTTCGTCTTCGCCGTCAACCTGGTGCTGGTGATGCTCGTCGCCCTGGTGGCGCTCGACCGCTCCCGCCCGAGGGTCTGGGCGATGGCTGCCGCGGCGGCGGCAGCGGCCCTGGTCGGCGCCGCGCCCGCCGTATGGCATTACTACGTCACCTTCCGTGCCGCCGAAGGCTTCCTGCCCACGATGTCGCTATCGACCCTCCGGCCGGCCCTGCATCTGGCCGAGCTGAGCATCCTGTACCCCGGCGTCCTGTCTCAGGCCTTGCGCTGGCTGCCCATCGCCGCCGGGCTGGCCGTCCCCGCGGCGATCATCCTCAGCCGCGGCGGCCGGTACCGAGCCACCCACCTGCCCGAGTGGCTCTGGCTGCTCGGCGCGTCCCTGCTTGTCGCCCTGGGCCTCCACGGGCTGATGCAACTGATCGGCTGGCGGTTGGGGACGGCCCCGCCGTTCATCGAGTTCTTCGACGCCCTCCGCCTGGCGATGCTCCCGCTGTACGCCCTGTTCGCACAAGCCATGATCCAGCTCCTCAGGCTCACCCGCACGCACCGCGTCTGGGCCCGGGCGGCCCTTGGCCTGCTCGCCGCCGTGTACCTCGGCACCAGCTACAACACGCACCCGCTGCGACACATGGTCAGCAACGGCATCACCGCCGTGGCCGGTGAGCATGCCCGGTCCGAGGACGAGCTGGCCGACCGCGAGCTCCGCGCCATCGCCCGCTGGGCCGGCGACGACCGGAACACGCCGCCCGATGCGATGTTCCTCACGCCGCGCGGGCGGACAGCCGAGATCCGCCTCTACGCCCGCCGGGCCATGCTCGCCAGCCGCGCCGACGTGAGGCACTTCTACTATCTCGCCCCCAGCCGCCTCGACGACTGGGCCGATCGCCTCGCCCGGCAGCAGGAGCTGCTCAGGCCGCCGGTGGGCCCGGCCGCGAGCCCCGACGGCATCGCCGCGTTCGTGGACCGCTACTGGCAGGACCGCGGCATCCGGCCGGCGGACACGTACGCCATCATCGAGGCCAGCCACGCCCCGCCCGCCGGCGGCCGACTCACCGAGATCCGCCCTGGCGGCGCCGCCTGGGGCGAGCACTGGCGGCTGTATCGCGTCGCGCCGCTGGCGCCCACCACCGGACCCGGCTGACCCGACCCGCGGGCGAAATGCTGAAGCTCCGCTCTCGCCCCGGCCGATAAGACCCCATGACCGCTCGCCGGTCGGACCGACCACGCGCTCGCACCCGGGACGTCCGCGCCGGCTGAAGGCCTTTGGGAGTTTCGCCATGTGCCCGTTTCTGGACAAGGCCGACCCGCACTGCGCGGCCCGTCAGTCGCTTCAGAACCTCGACGACGCCCTCGGGTTGTGCGCCGATCACTTCGAGGCGTGCCCCGTTTACCATGAAATGCTCCTGAGCAATGCCCTCCCCCACGAGTTGCCCGAGCCGATCCGGATTGCCGGCTGAGATGCCCCCGGCCGTCGGCGCCTTCCTCACCTACCTCCATGCCGAATGCGGCCTGGCCGAGAACACCCGCGACGCCTACCGGCGCGACCTCATGGGCTTCGGGGCGCACCTGGCCGACGCCGGCTGCCGCTCGCTTCGACGAATCTCGCCGCGCCTGATCGAGCAGTTCGTCCGGGCCGAGAACGCCGCCGGCAAGAGCGTCGCCTCCATCGCCCGCGCCCTGGCGGCGGTGAGGATGTTCTGCCGCTTCTGCGTCTCCGAGCGGCTGCTGGAGACCGACCCGTCCAGCGCGATCGAGCCGCCGAAAAAGTGGTCGCGGCTGCCGACGGTGCTCCGCCACGAGGCCGCCACCGCCCTGCTCGAGGCGCCCACGCCCGAGGACGACGCGCTCTGGCTGCGCGACCGCGCCATCCTGGCGACGCTCTACGCCACCGGCATGCGGGCGAGCGAACTTGCCGGTCTCAAGGCCGGCGACATCAACGCCGACTTGGGCGTCATCCGCGTCCTGGGCAAGGGGCGGAAGGAGCGGATCGTACCCATCGCCGAGGCCGCACTCGATCTGATCGCCACCTACGTCCGCGAGATGCGCCCCGCCGACGCCGGCGACGACGAGCGGCTCTTCCTCTCCCGCACCGGGCGGGGGTTGTCCCGCCAGGACGTCTTCCGCATCGTCCGCAAGTACGTCCGCCGCGCGGCCGTCGCGGGGCGGGTCAGCCCGCACACGCTCCGCCACTGCTTCGCCACCCAACTGCTGGCCGGCGGGGCCGACCTGCGAAGCGTCCAGGAGATGCTAGGCCACGCCGACATCGCCACCACGCAGGTTTACACCCACGTTGACGCCTCCCGCCTCAAGGCCGTCCACAAGAAGTACCACCCAAGGGGCTAGCCCGGATGCTGCACCACGGGCGCGCAACATCCGCCGCGGCCGGAAGGCACCGAAACAGGCGACCCGGAAAGAGCGGCACGCGTCTGTGAGTCCTAAATATGGCCTGATGCCAACCTATCTCCGCTTACGGTATATCAACGCCAGGCCGCCGAGCGCCAGCAGCGCCATCGTCGCCGGCTCGGGGACCAGGAGGGCGTCCACGTTGTCTGTGGGTAGAAGCCCCAGGTCCGTGGCGAACGCGTATGTCGCGAAGGAGCTGACGAAATCCGTCAGGAACACGTCGGCCGGACTGGCGCCGATTGCCGCAAGACTGGCCGAGCCGGGCGAGAGGCTGAACAGCCCGCGTATATTCAAGTTGGCCGGGTCTTGCACGATCAGCAGCGCGTCGATGTCGTCGGTGTTGGCGCCCTGGCGGTCGAGGCCAAACGAAGCGCCGGCGAGGAACAGCCGGATCGCGTTCGAGGAGCCCAGCGGCGTCACCACCCAGACGTCCGCAGCGCTGTAAGGCGGAATGGCCGGACCTACACTTGCCTGCATCCAGGCCGCGTCGTCGGGATTCAACGAGAACGTGGTGACGATGTCAGTCTTGCCGTCTCCCGTGGTGTCATGGAGCACACCGTCGGCGGCGTCCAAATTGTCGTGACTGCCCCCAATCGGCGGCGGAGCAAGTACCCCGGGGCCGATCAGGTTGCCAGGTCCCATGCCCGCGGTCAGCGTCAGCGCCGACTCGTCGACCACCAGCAGATTGCCCCCGCCCCCGCCGGCCGACGGCAGCACACCCGCGTACCCCGCGTTCGGCGGCAAGGCATACCAGAACGGGTTGGCGTACTGGCCCGTGCCTTGGAAGATGTCGCCGGGCTGTTGGTGCAGGCCGGCCTGTACACTGACCGCCGTGCCGGCCAGCCCCGAACTGATCCGATCGACGCTGAACCGCAGGTCGAGGAGATCCAGTGCCGCCGACGCATAGCCGTGGTAGGTGCTGAGGGCGTCGATGTAGCCGATCACCGGGGGCGGCGGAGCCACCATACTGTTGATCAGCGGCGACAAGTGCCGACTCGGCACGTTGGCCACCGGGGCCCCGGTCTGCATGATGGTCGCATCCGTAGCCACGGGCGCCAGCGGCATGACGAACGGCAGTGACGGCGACGGCGCCAACGGCGCCGGCAGCCCCGGCAGGGGTCCCCCGAACGGCGCTTCGGCACCCCAGCCCACCGCGCCGGGCCGGACCAGCGAGGTCAACGGGTTCGTCGGCAGATCGTCCAGGCTGAAGACGGCGTTGTTCGGATCGACTGGCCCGCCCCAAGCCACCGTCTGCATCGCGACCAGGTACACTCCCCCTAGCAACAAGCTACGGAAGGCCATTCGTGAGGGACTCATGGTCCTCTCCTTTCTCCTGCCTCGAGCTGGGACGCGAGCATCGCAGCGCGCACACCGGCAGGTGCTACAGACCTGAACTGCTGTCTGGGGGGAACTTGGCCGAGAGGCCTGAGGCGGGCACGAGTGAGCGAGGACGTCCCCGCCTCTCGACTTGCCACGTAATCCGCCGCTCCCACGAGCGGAGGTCGGAGCGTGCACCATGTTACCGCGCCGGGCCGATTTGTCAAGGATTCGTGCGGCCCAACCAACGGCTGGCTTGA
>CBFCZU010000014.1:0-31609 GCA_965602635.1 uncultured Planctomycetales bacterium
GTACGATCGGGGCAACGGCGCTGCCCCGATCCCCGCCTGGGCGACTTCCGGCCCGGCGGGCCGGCGGACAGTAGGCTCTGGTGGCACAGGCTTGTAGCCTGTGCACGCGGGCCGGCTGTCCAGGCGCACAGGTTGGAAACCTGTGCCACCGCGGTCAGTACCCCCAAAACCCTAATGCACCCGGAGACCGCCCCGCCCTTGCTGCCCGCCTCCGGGCACGGTAGAATCGCATCCACGATAGGGCGGGGCGGGGGACTTCATTTCCGGTCCCCGGCAGCTTTGTCCCTTTGTCCCACGCCATGTAGATGATTGAAAGGACGTTATGATGCAAAGGGCATTTCTACTGCTGGGCTCGATCCTTATCCTGGGGGCCCTGGAGATGGGCGTCGCGGAGAAGGGAGACGAGATGCCCCAGACCATGGAGGCGACCTCGTCGCGCCCCAGCAGCATCAAAGCTCACGTCTTAGTGGAGCGTCCGAAGGGTGCGCCAATGCCGGCATTCAGCGGCAGCGGCTGGGGGCTGGATCAAAAATTAGTGGCGATCAAGTCCTCCGCGCTGAGGGATAAGAGCATTGTAGCTGTGCACATTCCTGGCGATTACGTGAGAACCGCCGCGCTCTCGGAGTATGTGCCCAGGACGAAGGCTGATGGGAAGCGCTACCGGTGCTTCTACCAGGACTTCGGGACAGCCTATGGCTCACTGTCGGGCATTGCGAGCGACAGGCCTGTCGTTCTCGGGATTGCGCGAGTGCTTGAAGAAAAGAAGGTCGACGTCCACATCAGGCGGAAAGGATCTGTCGTTGCGCAGTGGAAGGGGAGCGCGGAGGCGAACTTCTATACCGTGAGTATCCGGGCAGAGGACGGCCACTTCTGGCAAAAGCTGTGTGTGTGCACAACAAATCAAGCGCGGTTCAGCATCACGAGAATGAATCTGGCCAAGACATTCGGGCTATATGAGTGGTCCATGGGCAATGAAAACATATCTTTGAGTGCTGTGGGCATGACGCGGTCGGGGAAGCTGGCGAACCTCAACTACCGTCTACGGATAGACGTCGTGGGATTCAGCAAATCATATGTACCCGTCTACGCGGCCAGTTCCGGGCCCGTGGAGTATGTGGTCGAGGATGACGCCGAGAAGCGGGCATGTATGCCGCCGAAGGTGGGAGGCGACCGAAAGAAGGACAAGCCTCGTTAGCCGGGTGCCATGCCCTGCCCCACGGGCTGGGCATGCATCGGCCCTCCCGGCGACGGAAGGCGTCGCCTGATAGAAAAGCCCCCGCTTCTAGCCGGTGGCGGTCTTGTCAAGCGTGGCGGAGATTCTTCGCCAGTGCGAGCCTTTCCAGAGCAGCTTGGCGCAGCGGGTGCAGCGCCAGAAACGCTCGCAGGCGGCGAAGGCCCTGGCCGGGGCCTCGTGGCGGACGGAGTCTTTGGTCACCTCGGCCAGCTCGCCCCCGCAGGCCATGCAGCGGGGGTCCGGGCGGACGGGCAGGGCCAGCTCCCTCACGACGAATGCCAGTTGCCCCGGCTTGTCCAGCTCGCGGGGGATGAACAGCGCCTTGACGGTCTTGTGCCTGATGATGTTCCGCTCGAAGAGGCCGCCGTCGCTGGAGAGGAGCGTCGCCCCGGTCCTCAGCGCCCTGTGGATGAGGTCGCGGTCGTCCACGTCGCGGGCGAACTCGGCGTCATAACCGGCTGCGCGGAGCCAGCGCGCCAGCCCACCCAGCATCGCGTCGCAGAGGAATTCCGGGGCGCAGGGTGTCACGGGCGAATGATACGGCCGGGCAAAGGCGAATGCGACACAGAGCAACAGAGCAAGAGAGGAACTTGAAGAAATTGAGACACGAAGAAGAGCAGCAAGAACAGAGCACGGCGGATGCGGTCACTTCCCGAAGCAACTACTTCTGTGAGTCTCTCAATCCTCTCCTCTTCTCTGCGCCTCTGTGTCGCGTGGTTACTCGGCGGGGAGTGACCTTCAGCAGGATGGGCGTCGAGCCACCGCCCCAGACGGGCTCCTTGCCGGTGACGTAGAAGTTGCCCGCGCGGTCGCGCGTCGCCGAGCCGAAGAGCATGCTCATGCTGTGCCAGAGAGACTTCTCGCCGCTGATCTCGAACGGCAGGGCGCGGGATTTCCTGGTCTTCAGGTCGTACACAACCCACTCGTAATCCCGCCGCCGCCGCTTGGCCACGCCCATGAGGTATCGCCCGGAGGCATCGCTGAACAGCGAGCTGCTGTAGCTCCGCCCGCCGGAGTGGAACCAGCCGAGGTTCCTGAGCCTGGCCGGGCGGTTGCCGCGCGGCACCACCAGCGACAGGTAGCCGGCGTGGGTCAGGAAGGCGGTCGAGCCGTCGGGCAGCGGCTGGAGGGAGAGGATGCCGTGCGCGTGCATCGGCGAGCCCGTCGTCAGGTAGTTCTTCAGCGGCGTCTCGGCCACCTGCCGCAGCGAGGTGTCGAGCTCGACGAGCGTGGCGACGGGGCGCTTGCTCTTGCCGGCCTTGACGCGCGGCACGTACACGTGCCCGCGGGCGTCGGCGATGATGTTGCGGCTGATGTGCCCGCCCATGGAGCCGACCTTCAGGCGGCGGTGTTTGCCGGTCTGGCGGTCGTACTGGTAGAGCACGTGGCCCCAGTAGCCCAGGGCGTAGAAGTATCGCCCGGCCCCGGCGGCGGCGATGAGCGGCTCGTCGGTGGCCAGCAGGTGCTCCCAGCGGTTCTCGCGGATGCGGTAGCGCCACATGTGCCCGCCCCAGGTGGGCTGGATTTCCCTGGCCTGGTTCTCGTCGTTCTCGTCCATGGAGGCGAAGTACAGGTGCCCGTCGTCGGCGGCGATGATCCGGGTGTGGATCTTCATCTGCATCTCGCCGTCGCGATGGACGCCGGCCAGCTTGAGCTGTGAGACGACGTCGCCGCGGTCGATCACCTTGCCGGTGGTCGGGACGTACTCGAACAGGTGGGCCGTGGGGTGCTTGCGGCTGTGGCCGCAGACGGCGAACCAGACGTGCCCGCGGGCGTCGCAGCCGGTGGCGCCCCAGATGGCGAACATGCCGGGGAACTCGGGGATGGCGACGCGGGCGACTTCCGGCGCGGCATAGCGCACGCCCGCGACATAGCGCACGGCGGGACGGGAACTCGCGGCCGGGGCGCCGGCCCGCCCCAGACCGACGAACATCACGCCCGCGACCAGGCCGCAAAGCACGTTTCGCACTGACACATGCGCTCCTTCTGCCCCGGTCGCGTCTACCTGGCGTACTCCACGCAGCGAACCTCGCGGATGAGGGTGACCCTCACCTCGCCGGGGTACTGCATTTCCTCCTCGATCCGCTTGGCGATGTCGCGGGCGACCTTGGCCGAGAGGCGGTCGTCAACGTTCTCGGCATCGACGAGCACGCGGACCTCGCGGCCGGCCTGGATGGCGTAGGCCTGCTTGACGCCCTCGAAGGCGGTGGCGATTGCCTCGAGCTTCTCCAGCCGCTGGACGTAACGCTGGAGCGTCTCGCGGCGGGCGCCCGGGCGCGACGCGCTGATGGCGTCGGCGGCGGAGACGATGGCCGTGTAGATGAATTTCGTCTCGACCTCGCCGTGGTGCCCGGCGGCCGACTCGACCACCTCGTCGCGCTCGCCGTAGCGCTTGCACAGGTCGGCTCCGATCTGCGGATGCCCGCCCTCGACCTCGTGGTCCACGGCCTTGCCCACGTCGTGCAACAGGCCGCAGCGGCGGGCCAGCCTGCCGTCGGCGCCGATCTCCTCGGCGATCATCTGGGAGAGGTAGCCGACCTCCATCGAATGCTTCAGGACGTTCTGCCCGTAGCTTGTGCGGTAGTGCAGCCGCCCCAGCAGGTTCAGCAGCTTGGCGTGCACGCCGCGGATGTTGGCGTCCACCAGGGCCTGCTTGCCGAGGTCGGCGATGTGGCGGTCGATCTCCTTCCGGGTCTCGGCGATGACCTCCTCGATCCGCCCGGGGTGGATCCGCCCGTCGCGGATCAGCCGCTCGAGCCCCAGACGGGCGACCTCGCGCCGGACCGGGTCGAACGCAGAGACCACCACCACGCCGGGCGTGTCGTCAACGATCACGTCCACGCCGGTGGCCTTCTCGAAGGCGCGGATGTTCCGGCCCTCGCGCCCGATCACCCGCCCCTTCATGTCGTCGGAGGGGATGTCAACGGTCGAGACGGTCGATTCGCAGGTGTGCTCGGCGGCGTACCGCTGGATGGCCGTGCTGATGATCTCGCGGGAGCGGGTCTCGGCCTCCTCCTCGGCCTGCTCGAGCCTGCGCTGGACCAACTGGTCCGCCTCGTGCTCGATCTCGTTGCGGACCTCCTCGAGCAACTGATTCCTGGCCTCCTCGACCGACATGTTGGCGACCTTCATCAACTGGCTCTTCTGCTGGCCGATCAGGTCGTTGAGCTGGCGGTCCTTGACGGCCAGCGCCTTCTCGCGCTCGTTGATCGCCCTGTCGGCCATGTCCACCGACCGCTCCTTGGCCGAGAGGGTTTCCATCTTGTGGTCGATCATGTCCTCGCGCTTGGAGACGCGCCTTTCCTCCGTGCGGAGGTCGCCGCGGACGCTCTTTGTCTCGGCGTCGAACTCCTCGCGGCGTCGGATGAACTCGCTCTTTGCCTCCACCTCGGCCTGCGCCATGATGCGTTCGGCGTCGGCCTTGGCTGCGGAGATCTGGTCCTGAATTTCTTTCTCGAGTGAGGTTTTCTGGAGTTTTGCCAGCACCCAGCGGACGAAGGCGGTCCCCAGGCAGCCGATCACCAGCCCGATAACCATCGCGCCCACCAGCTCGGGCGTGATTACGGCGCCCAGCGCGTGTAGAGACATCGCATATCCTTTCCGATGCCGGTTGGAGACAGGGCGGGCCTTGGCCGGGCAGGCAAACCCGGCGCCGTGCCGCCCGGAGGCGGGCCTAGTCGCGTACCCCTCAGGTCAGATTGAGTTCATGCAATTCCGGACGCGCCCCAAGCCGCGGGCAATCGCGCTCGCTCCCCGCCCCGCCGCCGCAGGCAAGCCAACTCGGCCGGCCGACGGGAAGCCCGGTTACTGTCACACACGCACTCAATCACGATTACTTCAACCACTTTGCTTGCCGTTGGTGCTCTATGACCCGAAGGCCTCGTCCCGAGGGACGAATGATCGGCGTCCGCACCGGGCTCGGCGCCCTTTGGCTTTCGGTTTCCGCCTCTAACGGCCCGGGGAGAGCAACGTTCTCGCCCGACCCGCTCATCGAGGGGCGGCGCCGTCGGTGTCGATCAACCGGCCAGCGGAGCATTTCGCTCCGGCGCTTCCCTGCACCAGGCCGGCGGATGGACGCCGGTTAACGCGACGGCCTACAACCCGCACTGTATCCTGGCCGTCACAACAGTTAGAAACCGTACAGTCGTACCTGCGATCGGGACGAAAAGTTCGCCCCGAAACGCCGTTTACTGCACAATAACTTTATCGGCGAATCCTGCTTAGGTCAAGATCATATTACGCCCGCCGGGCAAATATAGCTAAACCCATTCGCCGCAAGCTGTTGCGCCTGGCCGTCCCGCCGGCCCGCCCCGGGCCGACCGCCCTGGGCCCCTGCTGCCCCCGGCGGTGCCACGGCCCCCGCGCCCCGGCAATAGGCCCGTGACAAGCCCGCCCGGCGCTGATATAGTCTCCGGCCGAAGGCGGGCCCGCTCATGTGGATACTCGCGCAGACAACTCAGCCGGCCGCGGCCCAATGGTACGCGGCGGAGTTCCTCAACAACCCCCTCTGGAGTTGGGCCGCGCTGTTCGGCGCCCTGGTGGCCACGCTGGCCGTCGGGAGGCTGATCTCCTTCATCCTCGCCGCCCATGGGGGCAAGCTCGTCGATGGCGGGCGGTTCGTCGCCCTGGGCATGGTGCTGCGCTGCCTGGCCAAGCCGGCCGGACTGATAATACTCGCCGGCGGGCTGTACTCGGCCGGGGCGTTCATGAAGCTCGACTACGTCCTCTACGTCGAGGGCGCGGGCGATGCGGCGAAGGTCAGGGACCTCGGCTGGCTGTGGCTGGCGGCCTGCCGGACATTCGCCGCGCTGGCCATCGGCTGGGCCGTCTATCGCCTCGTGGACGTCCTCGAGTTCTTCCTGCTGCGATGGACCTCCAGGACGCGGACGCAACTCGACGACCAGCTCGTGCCCATCATCCGCAAGGCACTGCGGATCTTCACCGTGATCGTGGTGGTGCTGTTCGTCGCCCAGAACATATTCAGCATGAAGATAGGCCCGCTCCTGGCGGGGCTGGGCCTCGGCGGGCTGGCGTTCGCCCTGGCCGCCCAGGACCCGATCAAGAACTTCTTCGGCTCGGTGACGATCTTCGCCGACCGCCCGTTCCAGATGGGCGAGCGGGTGAAGATCGGCGAGCACGACGGCACGGTCGAGGACGTGGGCTTCCGCTCCACACGCATCCGCACCCGCGCCGGGCACCTGGTGACCGTTCCGAACGCGATGGTGGCCGGCGCGCCGGTCGAGAACATCAGCCGGCGGCCATACATCAGACGCGTGCTCAACGTCACCGTCACCTACGACACGCCGCCGGAGAAGATGAACCGGGCCGTCGATATCCTGCGCGAGATGGTCGCCGCCCGGAAGGACCACTTCCCACCCGACAGGCCGGGGCAGGTGTACTTCAGCGAGTTCAACGCCGACAGCCTCAACATCGTGGCGTACTACTGGTTCACCCCGCCCGACTGGTGGGAGTACCTGGCCTTCACCCACGAGTTCAACATGGAGCTGCTGGAGCGATTCAACGCCGAGGGCATCGAGTTCGCCTTCCCCACCCAGACGCTGTACGTCAAGGGCGAGGGCCCGATCACGGCGGACGTGCGACTGGTGGACGGCGAGCGCGGGCGGAAGTGATCTCACGCCGGGCGGCGGGGACGGACGCTCACTTCTCACCTTTCTCGGCCACGAGCGGCGAGAGCCACTTGGGCGGCGGCGGGGCCTTGCCCGCGGCGATCATCTTCCGCCACTTGGGGTCGGTCAGCTCCTCGCCGACAGGCCGGATGAAATGCCGGTAACTCATCACGCCTCCGCGTGCGAGGACCGCCCGGCCGCCGTAATCGATGATGACGTAAACGGCCCGCGGGCGGGCCAGGCCGACGTGCAGGGACTTGCCGCCCCGAGCGTCGCGCGTCGCCACCGACACGATCGAGTGGTCCGGCGCCCGGCGGACGGCGTCGGAGTCGAACCTGCTGAGCCTCGCCAGCCGCCGCCCGAAGTTCGCCACCCACTGGCGCTGATCCTTGGTCAGCGGCCTGCCCGCCAGTTGGGCCGCGGCGACCTTGCGGGCCGTCATGCACAGCTTGGTCAGCGACGCCATCGGCCCCACGGCCGCGTCGTAATCGCCGAGCATTTCCTGAACGTCCAGCGTCATCGCGACCATCTCGTCCCAGAATGGCAGGTTCGGCTCGACGAACCCGGCCTCGGGGCGCGGCGCGGGGGCCGGCAGCATGCAGACGCCCTGGACCCGCACGGCGAAGCTATGTCGCAGGCCCACCCAGCCGCCCAGGGCAGTGTTGAGCGACTTGTCGGCGTATGCGTCGGTGGACATGAACTTCGGGTGGCGGCCGGTAAGCCCCGGCGCCGCCGCGGCGGCGAGCACGCGCCGCCAGCGGTGCCAGATCCACCCCCCGCCGGGCGGGCAGGCGCCGCCCTCGGCCAGCACGATCTTGGCAACGTCCCGCCGTATGGCGTCGATCGCGGCGGCGAAGGCCTTGCGCCCGTCTCGGGGCACGCCCGCCAGAACGTGGTGCCTCGCCCGCGGGTTGCCGCAGCAGGCCAGCAGCGCCAGGCCCCCGGAGAGGCTCGTCCCGGCCGGGCGGACCCGGGCCACACGCCACAGAAGCGCCGAATCGGGCGCCGTCAGGCCCGGCAGCAGCGCCGCGACGAGCGGGCGTCCGGCGGCGTTTGTCGGCGCCGGCTGCTGGGCCGCAGCCGCCCTGCGCAGGGCCTCGCGGGGGGCGTCGAGCTTCCCGCCGGCCAGCGCCGCCCTGACCATCTCGGCCGTCATGACGAACTCGCCGACGACCTCGCCGCCTGCGAGCGCCGCGGCCGGCAGCAGCTCCTCCCGCCCGACGATCCACCTGCCGGCCTCGCGGAACTGGGCGATGCTCGCGTCCTCGAAGCACCCCAGCGCCGCCGCCGCGCGGAAGACGCCGTCATCGGCCAGGTTCATGGGCAGCGAGAGGAACGCCCGGGCGACGAAGAACCGCTTCAGCGACTCGTCCGTCGCGTACACGCCGCCGGGCCGGCACAGCGAGTAGTCCGTGTCGCGAGCGAAGAATGGGGAGTCCCTGACCGCCCCGCCGGCGGCGACGCGCTTCAACTCGGCGGACACGTCCTTCTCGATCTCAGCGTAGAGCTTCTGGCCAGCCCGCGTCGGCGGGAACCACCCCGGATCGAGCAGCCTGGCGGCGACGGCGGCGAACCGCGCGGCCCCGAGCCTCGGCCGGCCGGTGATCGCCGGGCCGTTCTTCTGGAACCGACCGGCAACCAGCCCCGCCCACAGCCGCTCGATGAGAGTCCTCAGCAGGCGGCCCTGCCGGCGTCCGAACTTCGCCATCGCCTCGGGCAGGATTTCGACGAACGCCCGCACGGCCGTGTCCGTCGTGATGAAGTACGGCAGCAGCCGGTCCGTCTTCCCCTCGGCGGGGGCGACGTAGAAGGCGAACAGCCGCTTCTCCGTCTCAGGCGTCACGACGATGCCGCTCTCGGCCAGGCGCTTTCGCCCCTCGGCCGGTCCGGCGTAGAGGCCCATGCCCCTGACCTCCGACAGGTCATAGGGCGGCGGTCCCGCCGACGCGGGCCAAGCCAGGCAAACCAGAACCAGCAGGCAGACGCCTTTCATGGACGGCACGCTCCCGCCGGCAGCATACCACTCCCGCCGGAGCCGGCAAAGCCCAACTTGCCGGCGGCTCGGGGCGGGCAATTGGCGCTGGCCTGGCCGTAGCGGCATGTGTAGAATGCGCCCGGCACCTCCAGAGACGGGAGTGACGACCATGGCGAAGCTGCTAAGTGATCCGGCCAACGCGGTCCGCGGCAAGCTCGTGGCCATCGACAACTCCGGCCTGCTCGGACCGCTGTTCACGCTGCGAGTCCCCCCCACCACCTTCGACATCCAGCGCCCGGGCAGCTACATCGACCTGACGCTGCTGGACACCGCCCGCAAGACGCTCCAGAAGCGGGTACACGTTGAGGACGAGCTCGAGGTGATCGTTCACGCCGCGACGACGGGCATCGACCGCGGCACGCGGAACGAGCTGACCTTCCAGATCGTCCCCAAGAGCCGGACCCAGCGGGTCAGCCACACCCGCCGGCGGTTCGACTCGCTAAGCCCGATCAACGGCAAGGTGATCGACAACGACGGGCACCACGTCATAGCCATCGACGCCGGCGTGCCCATGGTCGTCAGCCTGCTCCAGCACAAGCCCTCGCAGACGCAGAAGATCAAGCTCAATTCGTGGATCACGTTCTGGCCGACGCCTCCGACCCACGGGATCATCCTCGGCAAGGTGTAGCCTCGATCCCCGCCGAAGCCCTGAAGCCCAGCCGCCCCGTCAGGCGTCGATGCCCGCCTCCCCGCCGGCGCCGCTCCCGTTGTAGGCAGCCACGACGGCAGGCAGCTCCGCCATGCAGGCTATTCGGTGGGCCGGCTCGGCCCCGCGGCGGCGCTTCTTGCCGCTGGGGTCCTTCAGCACCGAGATCATCCCGGCCCGCTCGGCGCCGACTACGTCCGCCTTGAGGGAGTCGCCCACGAAGATCGCCTCCTCGGCCGCCACGCCGACGCTCCCCAGGGCGATCTCGAATATCCGCTTGTCAGGCTTGCGATAGCTCACGTCGCAACTGTAAATCCTCGTCTCGAAGTGCTCCAGCAGGTCCACCTGCCGAAGGTGCCGGTCCAGCACCTCGCCGGGAACGAAGGTGTTGCTCACCATCCCCAGGCGCAGCCCCTCCCGGCGAAACCCCTCAAGCAGCTCGGAGAGCCCCTCCTCGACCTGCGCACAGCCCGCCAGCGGCCGATACCACCGCCACGACAGCTCCAACACCTCATCGTGCGTGAGCGACTGGCCCATGGACTGGCTGATCCCGCGAAGCACGTCGAGCGAGTTGAACTCGCGCCCGGTCAGCTTCGTGACCAGGTACCGCCACCGTAGCGCCCATAGCTGCCGCTGATGGAACTTACGGAACGGCGGCACGGGCTGGTCCAACTCCTTCAGGTAGGAATAGGCCTGCCGCGCGCCGTCCTTGAAGAGCCTGAGCATGTCCACCCGCCCGAAGTCCAGGAGGGTGTTGCCCAAGTCGAACAGAATTCCTTTGACCTTGAGCATCGAACGGCCGTCGCTGTGTTCGTCCACTCGCCCGTACCAGCAGCAGCGATCTGAGAGACGGCGGCATTATAGGGAACGCCGCCGCCGGCTGCCTCTACAAAAGACCCCCGACTGCGTCCGGAGACACAGCCGGGGGTTTGCCACGGCTGGTAAGAAACAGCCAAAGATTGTCATCCGCCCTGGGCGGCAGTTTACCCAGTAGTCCTTCGCGATTATACGGGCGAGCCGTGACCGTGTCAACACGGACAGGCAAAGCTTTTCTGGATCCGTCACATTTTTCTTAGCGCCTTGTGACAGAAGCACTTACGTCCAAGAGCATCGGTTTTGGACCGCGCCACGCGCTGAAACGCCCCTGGGCGGGCGGAACTGGGCAAACCTTGTCCATTTCTCCCATAATTGCTTGGGGACGCGAGCTTTACGCAACCACGCCGGCGCCCGCCCCCGCCGAGCGGATCGCGGCGATGGGCTCGGCCGCGCCTGACCCGGCCGGGTGGGCCGACCGCGAAATCTTCGCCCCCGCTTACCAGGTGGACCGGGTGGTCTCAGCCACGGGCGCGGGCGACAGCGCCGTGGCCGGGCTCCTGGCCGCGCGTGCCCCCGGCGGTCGTCCTCGACTAGCCCCGCGGGCGGGCCCGCCGGCGAGACTTTCCCGTGCCTGCCTCGTCAAACATGGTGTAAGATGAGTCGGTCGCAACTGGTTGAGTGAAAGGCCGCCATGAACGCACGCGCGCCCCGATTGGCCGTCATCCTGTTGGCGGTCGCCGCCGTGTCGCTGGGCTCGTGTCGCTCGCGAAAGCAGGGCGCCGGCCCGCCCAAGTCCCGGCTCGAGGCGCTGCTGTCCGACCTGTCCCACGACGACCCGGGCGTCCGCCAGGCCGCGGCCTACGCGCTGGGCAGGCTCGGCCACGTCCGTGCCGTTGACCCGCTCATCGCCGCGCTGAAGGACTCGCGGCCGCTGGTCCGCGCCGCCGCCGCCGAGGCTCTGGGCGAGATCGGCCATCCCAGCGCGGTCCAGCCTTTGGGCGAGGCGATGAACGACCCCGACCGCAACGTGGTGCTCGAGGCGATCGAGTCGCTCGGGATGATCGGCGACAAGCCGGCGATGGACCTGCTGGTCGTGGCGATGAAGGACGAGCAGCGGGACGTCCGTTGGGCCGTCGACCGCGCCCGGCGGCACGTCAGCGACGAGAGCATCCCGCCGGAATTGCTCCGCCAGCTTAAGGGCAAGGACGGCCGCGCCGGCGAGACTGCCGCCTGGGCGCCGAGGCGGTCGGAGTCGCGCGATGCGGTGCCGGCGTTGATCGCCCAGCTCAAGGACCCCAAGGCATCGAAGCGGCTGGCGGCGGTTGACGCCCTCGGCTGGATCAGGGACCGCCGCGCGGTGCAGCCGCTGCTGGCGGCCCTGGCCGGCGACACCAACCCGCAGGTCCGCCAGTCGGCGGCCACGGTGCTGGGCATGTTGAAGGATCCGGCGGCCGTGAAGCCGCTGATCGCCGCCCTGTCCAGCGACGATGCGGAGTTCTGCGCCACCGCCGCCAGGGCGCTCGGCGACCTTGGCGACCAGCAGGCCGTCGGGCCGCTCCAGAGCCTGCTCCAGCACCGCGATGACGGCGTCCGCCGGGCGGCCGCCGAGTCCCTCGAGCGGCTCAGGCACCTGCCGTGACCGGCCACCGCCCGGTTGACCCTCTGACAATTCCGGGGCTGCAATACCCGTGAGGTGTCTGCCATGAAGCTGATCGTGACTCTTGAACGTGACGAGACTGGCATGATGGTCGCGGAATGCCCGGCCATCCCCGGGTGCATCTCACAGGGCACGACGGAGGAGGAAGCCCTGGCCAACATCCGGGAGGCGATCCAGGCCTGCCTTGAGGCCCGTGCTGCCAACGGCCTTCCCTTGACCGTCGCCATTCGGCAGGTCGAGGTCACGCTGTAATGGCCAGACTCCCGGCCATTTCAGGTGCGGAGGCTGTCCGCAGATTCGAGCGTGCCGGGTGGCGTCGCTTGCTAGCAAGCGATGCGAGTGTCAGCCAACCGATCAACTGATTAACCGATCAACCAGTCAACCGCCTTCCCGCAGATACCGGTCGATGGCGGCGGCGGCGCGTTTGCCGTCCCCCATGGCGAGGATTACGGTGGCCCCGCCGCGGACGATGTCGCCCCCGGCAAACACGCCCGGCAGGGACGTCTGGCCGGTCTCGTCGGCCTCGATGTACCCCCACTTGTTGAGCTTCAGCTCCGGCGCCGCGGCGGTCAGCAGCGGGTTGGCGCGGACGCCGACGGCCACCACCACCACGTCGCACTCGACCGTCTCCTCGCTGCCCGGGATCGGCACCGGCCGCCGCCGGCCCGAGTCGTCCGGCTCGCCCAGGGCCATCTTCTGCATCCGGATCGCCCTGACCCACCCGTCGTCGGTGCCGAGGATCTCCAGCGGCGCCGCCAGCAGGTGGAACTCGATCCCCTCCTCCTTGGCGTGCTCGATCTCCTCGTTGCGGGCGGGCATCTCGGCCTCGGTGCGGCGGTAATAGATCATCGCCCGCTCTGCCCCGAGCCGCCGGGCGGTGCGGACGCCGTCCATGGCCGTGTTGCCCCCGCCGACGACCACCACGTTCCGCCCGCGAATGATCGGCGTGCCGTCAGGGCGGTCGAGGTACGCGCCCATCAGGTTCACGCGCGTGAGGAACTCGTTGGCCGAGTACACGCCGTTGAAGTCCTCGCCGTCAACGTCGAGGAACACAGGCAGCCCGGCGCCGTTGGCGATGAAGCAGGCGTCGAACTCCCGGCGGATCTCGTCCAGCGTGATCGTCTTGCCCACCACGACGTCGCACTCGATCCGCACGCCAAGCTTCTCCAGCCGGGCGACCTCCTGGTCAAGGATCGCCTTGGGCAGGCGGAACTCGGGTATGCCGTAGCGGAGCACCCCGCCGGGGGCGTGCAGGGCCTCGAAGACGACAACCTCGTGGCCGATCCTGGCCAGCTCGCCGGCGGCGGTCAGCCCGCCCGGGCCGGAGCCGACGATGCCCACCTTGAAGCCGCTGCGCGGGGGCTGCGGCTGGTCGGCGTCGGCCTGGCGGGACGACCAGTCGGCGACGAAGCGTTCCAGGTGCCCGATGGCCACCGCCTCGCCCTTGGCGCCGCGGACGCACTCTAACTCGCACTGGATCTCCTGGGGGCAGACCCTCCCGCAGATGCCCGGCAGGTAGTTGTCCCGCTTGAGGATCTCAGCCGCGGCCGCGAAGTCGCCCTCGGCCGCCTTGGCGAGGAACTCCGGGATGTCCACTCTCACCGGGCAGCCCTCGACGCACTTGCGGTTCTTGCATTGCAGGCAGCGCTGCGCCTCGCGGACGGCCGCCGCCTCGTCCAGGCCGAGGTTAACCTCCTCGAAGCTTCGCGAGCGCTCAGCCGCGTCTCGCTCGGGCATCTTCGCGCGCTCGATGGCCATGCGCTGCTTGGCGGTCAGCTTGTTCGAATGCGTCGGAGGCGTCACTCGCCACGCTCCTTCGCGGCCGGGCCCGCTGACGCATCCAGCCGGCACTGCTCGTCGGAGCGCCTCTCCTGGGGCCGGTACATCGCCAGGCGCTGTTTCAGGCCGGCGAAATCGACAAGGTGGCCGTCGAACTCGGGCCCGTCCACGCACGCGAACTTCCGCTCGCCGCCGATCCGTACCCGGCACCCGCCGCACATGCCCGTGCCGTCGATCATTATGGGGTTGAGGCTGACGATCGTCGGAATCTTGTCGGGTCGGGTCATGCCGGCCACTGCCTCCATCATGCCCACGGGCCCGACGGCGAATACCGCGTCGGGGCGAGGCAGCTTGCCCGCCAGCATGTCGGCCAGGATCGCGGTCACCAGCCCCTTCCGCCCGCCGCTGCCGTCCTCGGTGGCTAGGTACACCTCCTCGGCGAAGGCAGACAGCTCGTCGGCCAGGATCACCAGATCGGCCGTCGCGGCTCCGATGGCGACATAGACCTCGTTCCCGGCCTCTGCCAGGGCCTTGGCCAGGGGGAACAACACGGCCGTGCCTACCCCCCCGCCGATGCAGGCGACCTTGCCCCACTTCTCCAGGCGGGTGGGCTCGCCCAGCGGCCCGACCACGTCGCGCAGGTGCCCGCCGGGCGGCGTGGCGACGATCGCGCGCGTGCTCGCGCCGACGGCCTGGACGATCAGCGTGATCGTCCCCGCCCGGGCGTCCGCGTCGGCGATGGTCAGGGGGATTCGCTCGGCCCCGTCTTCCTTGCGGACGATGACGAACTGCCCCGCCTTGCGGGCCTTGGCCACCCGCGGGGCCGAGACGACCAGGCGGTGAACGCCCGCCGCCAGCTCCGCATTGCTCAACACCTCAAACACTGCTGATGTCCTTTCCCCGGCCGCCGCTTGCTCTAGCAACCACCTGTAACATAGCTGATTAGCCGCACCTCATGCCAGCAAGAATGGCGCAGACAGCGTCTGGGCTGCGCTTTTTCGAGCCGCTGACGCGCCGACCTTGAGAATCTCTTGGCCAGCGCCGGGCGCGATGATATAGTACCCCAGCTGGGAGGCTTGGCAGCCATGGATGGATTCGTTCACCTGCACGTTCATTCGGAGTATTCCCTGCTGGACGGCGCCAACCGCGTCCGCGCCCTGGCGGCCCGCGCCGCCGAGCTGGGCATGGACGCACTGGCGGTGACCGACCACGGGAACCTCTTCGGCGCCATTGAGTTCTACACGGCCTGCCGGGAGGCGGGGATCAAGCCGATCCTCGGCATGGAGGCGTACATCTCGCCGACCACCCGGTTCGACAGGTCGATGGGCAACATAGCCACGGCCGCGTATCACCTCGTCCTGCTGGCGATGAATGACACCGGCTGGCGGAACCTCATCAAGCTCACCAGCCGATCGTACCTGCAAGGCTTCTACTACCGCCCGCGGATCGATCTGGAGCTTCTGGCCGAGCTGAACGAGGGGCTGATATGCACGACGGCGTGCCTGGGCGGCGAGGTGCCTTCGGCCCTGCTGGCCGGGCAGCGAGACAAGGCCTGGGCAAGGGCGCGCGAGTACCTGGACATCTTCGGGCCCGAGCGGTTCTTCGTGGAGGTGCAGAACCAGCGGCTTCCCGACCAGGACGCGACCAATCCCGCCCTGGCGGAGCTGGCCGGCGAGCTGGGCGTGGGGCTGCTGGGCACCAACGACGTGCACTTCCTGCTGGCTGAGGACAAGCCCAGCCACGAGGTCCTGACGGCCATCGCCACTGGCAAGTCCCTGGCCGAGGGCGGCGCGATGGAGTACTCGCCCGAGCTGTACCTCAAGGACGCCGCCGCGATGCGCCAGGCACTCGGCGACTTGGCCGGCGCGGCGGACAACACGCTGCGCGTCGCGGAGATGTGCGACCTGGAGCTGGACTTCACGCGCAAGCACCTGCCCGGTTTCAAGACGCCCTCGGGTCAGTCGCCCCAGGAGTATCTTCGCGAGCTCTGCTACCGGGGCCTGCAGCGGCGGTTCGGTGAGAGCGTCACGGAGGAGCAGCGCAGCCGGCTGGAGCGCGAGCTGGAGGTCATCGAGCTGAAGAAGTACTCCTCGTACGTGCTCATCGTGCACGACTTCGTGCAGTACGCCAAGGACAACGGCATCCCCTGCGGCGCCCGCGGCAGCGGCTGCGCGACGCTGATGGGCTACTGCCTGGGCATCTCCGACGTCGATCCGATGCGCTACGGGCTGCTCTTCGAGCGCTTCACCGACCCTCAGCGCGACGAGGACCCCGACTTCGACATCGACATGTGCCAGGACGGCCGGGCGCAGGTCATCCAGTACGTGCGCGAGAAGTACGGCAACGTCGCCCAGATCATCACCTACGGCACGCTCAAGGCGCGGGCCGTCGTGCGCGACGTCGGGCGGGTGCTGAACATGCCCCTGCCCGAGGTGGACGCGATCGCCAAGAAGGTGCCCGAGGGGCTGGGCGTGACGCTGGGGGGCGCCCTGTCGGCCGAGCCGGCGCTGAAGGAGAGCTACGACCGCGACCCGCGCGTTCACGAGCTGATCGACCACGGCATGAAGCTCGAAGGCCTGGCGCGGCACTCGGGCGTGCACGCCGCCGGCGTGGTGGTGGCGTCCGAGCCGCTGGAGAACCTCGTGCCCCTCTGCCGACAGGGCGACAGCGACGACGCCATCACCCAGTGGGACGGCGAGACCTGCGCGTTCAAGATCGGGTTGATGAAGATGGACTTCCTGGGGCTGCGGACGCTGTCGATCCTCCAGCGAGCCCGCGAGCTGGTGGCCGAGACCACCGGCCGGACGATCGACCTCGAAAACCTGCCCCTCGACGACCAGGAGGTCCTGGACGTCTTCCGCTCGGGGCGGACCGCGGGGGTGTTCCAGTTCGAGTCCGGCGGCATGCAGGACCTGCTGCGGAAGATGCGCCCCGACCGGATGCAGGACCTGATCGCCGCCAACGCGATGTACCGCCCCGGCCCGATGGAGCTGATCGGCACCTACTGCGCCCGCAAGAACGGGCGCGAGGAGGTGCCCTCGGTGCATCCGCTGGTGGACGACATCCTGGCCGAGACTTACGGGATCATGGTCTACCAGGAGCAGATAATGCAGGTGCTCAGCCGGCTGGGGAAGTTGCCGCTGAACACCGCCCTGACGCTCATCAAGGCCATTTCGAAGAAGAAGCAGGAGGTGATCGAGGCCGAGCGCCCCAACTTCCTGAACGGCGCCGGGGAGAACGGCATCAGCGGCGAAGAGGCCGAGCGGCTCTTTGAGCTGATCCTGCGATTCGCCGGGTACGGCTTCAACAAGGCACACTCCACCCGGTACGCGATCATCGCCTACCAGACGGCGTACTTCAAGCACCACCACCCGCGCGAGTTCATGGCGGCGCTGATGACCTATGAGAGCGGCGACACGGACAAGGTCTTTCAGTACATGTCCGAGGCCGAGCGCATGGGCATCAAGGTTGACCGGCCCGACATCAACACCTCGGGGGCGGAGTTCACGGTTGACGGCGAGACGGTCCGGTTCGGGCTGGCGGCCGTCAAGGGCGTGGGGCACAAGGCCGTCGGGGTCGTGATCGCCGCCCGCGAGAAAACCGGTCGGTTCGAGAGCCTCTACCACTTGTGCGAGAACGTTGACCCGCGGGCGGTCAACCGGACGACCATCGAGGCGCTCATCAAGTGCGGGGCGTTCGACGGCCTGGGCGCCCACCGGGCGGCCATGCTGGCCGCGGTTGACCACGCCATCGAGCTGGGCAACGCCGCCGCCGATGACCGCCGAAGCGGGCAGATGAGCTTCTTCGAGGGCTTCGGGTCGGCCGACGGGAAAAGTCCGCCGGTGCGGTTCCCCGACGTGCCGGCCATGTCCGAGGCCGAACTCCTCCAGGCCGAGAAGGAGGCCCTGGGTTTCTACGTCACCAGCCACCCCCTGGTGGGCTACGGGCGCGAGCTGGACGCCCTGGGCACGGCCACCTGCGCCTCGATAGGCGAGCTGGCCGACAGGGCCAAGGTGACGCTGGGCTGCATGATCTCCGGCATCCGCCAGCGGGTCACCAAGAGCGGGCGGTCGGCGGGAAAGAGAATGGCCATCCTCACCGTCGAGGACCTGACCGGCTCGTGCGCATGCGTCGTCTTCGCCGAGGCCTACGAGAAGCTGGCGGAGAAGCTGGCGGAGGATGTGATCCTGTTCCTGACCGGGTCGGTTGACCGCCGCCGGGAGACGCCGCAGATCATCGTGGACGACGCCATACCCGTGGACCGCGCCATCGAGGAGCTGACCGGCTCGGTGACAGTGCGGCTGGAGAAGCTGATTGAGGAGGGGATGCTGAACGAGCTGGGCGGCGTTTTCCGCCGCTACCCCGGGCGGTGCCCGCTGCGGCTGGAGGTGGCGCCGGCCACGCGGGGCGACGTGCGGGCGATGGTCCGCCCGGCCAGGGAGTGGACGATCGAGCCGAGCAGGGAGTCCTACCGGGAGCTGTGCGAGCTGCTGGGCGAGCGGAACGTCACTCTCGCCCCGAAGCGCAGCGCCGGCTCGGCGACCAACGGCCCCGGGCGGTACCGCGCCGCGTCCCACCCGCGACAGCGGAGCGCTTTCGCGACCCCCGGGCAAGGGCCCGGGTGATTCGGGTCGCGACGCAGCCGCGGCCGCCTGGTGTCCGGATGGGCCTTCGCCCCTGACTGCCCCCCGCCGGCGCGGACCGCACCGCGCATAGATACAGGACGCCAGGAGGAAACGTTGACCCCGCTAACCCCGCTGACCCCGAAAGCATGCACGATCGCTCGGGGCCGCTCCCCGGTGCCGCGCCGGGGGGCCTACGCAGAGCCGGCGCCCGACCCCGCTCCCGGAGCCTGGAGCTTCTGCTTCATCAGCCGGCCTACCTTGAAGCGGACGGTCCGCTTGGCCGGAACCTGAACCCGCGCCAGGGTCTTGGGGTTCTGAGCGATGCGGGCGGCACGCTGCCTGGGCTCGAAAACACCAAAATCGCGGAACTCGAGCCGGTTGCCCTTGGCGAGCTCCTCGATAATCTCGTCCAGGAAGCCCTGCACGACCTTCTTGACCAGGACGTGCTTGGCCTTGGTGCCGTCTGCAATACGGTCGACCAATTCCTTCTTGGTTACAGTGCGAGCCCTGTCCATCGGCGTCTCCTTCGCATCAGGATATTCCCACGCACGAACGGCTCCGGACGAGCAACCAAACTCGCCACTGGGTAAGAAATGTCGCCGCCTATCGTGCAAAGCATCTTACACCAAAGACTTCCCGCATTCAAGCAAAATGTTGCCTGCGGCTTTTTCTGCCTGGCTGCCCCCGACAACCCCGGCAGGGTCACTGATGGTACGGACCGGCGGGAAGGAACGCCAACCTGCTGCCGGAAGGGATCCTGCCCTGCTCGTCGAAGATGAGCAGCTCGTTCTCCGCCGCCAGCCAGGGCTCCGGCAGGTAGTAGAGCTGCTGCGGGCCGATGTTCCAGAACCGCCCCACGTTGTGCCCGTTGAGATAGACTTGCCCCTTCTTCGCTCCGTTGATCTTCAGGAACAAAGGTACAGACGTCTGGGAATACTTGAAGCGTGCCCGATACCAGGCCGGCAGGTCCTTCCCGACCACGCGGCCTTCGCCGACAGGCACTTCCCATTGGCGATAAGACCACTTCCCCTCGCCCGAGATGCACTCCAGCAGGGCGTGGGCCTTGACGTTCTCCAGGGACTTGGGCTCCACTTCGCCCCGCAGTAGCAGCGTCAGCTTGTTGCTGCCCTTCTTGAGCTCGTTGGCGAGGGTCACCTGCCCGTACCCGCCGCTGTTGGGATAGAACCCAGCCTGGCGCCCGTTGCACAGAAGGATGAGGTCATGGGGCAGATTCGTGTACGAGAGGTACACGGGGTGAATCTTCGGCAGCGGGATGACCACCTCGGCCGTCCATAGCGGCCCGGCCTGGAATTGCGGGATCATGTGAGACATGATCCGCGGCACCATTCGCCGGGCGAATTCGGCGCCGCTGGTGAGCTTGAACTTCTTCAGCCGCAGCGGCCTGGCGTCCCAGATGTGACCGCAGAGCCCCTTGGGCTGGCCGAGCTTCGCCCCGAAATTGTCCCGCCCGAGGTTGTCCACCAGGAAGACCAGGTCGTTGGGGCCCCGCTTGAAGGGGACGCTCATCGGCTCGCGGGCGGCGTCTGTCCCTCGGCCCCAGGTGCCGGCCCACTGTCTGTTGACGTAAACCTGCGCTCGATCCTCGCACTCGGGCAGGAACAGGTACCGCCGCACGGCCTTGGACGAGTCAACCGCCAGCCGATACCACCCGTAGCCGTGGCTGATGCCCAGCGCCGCCATGTCCTTTGGCCTGTCGAGCTTGTGCCACTCCAGGTCGGTGCCCATCGGCTCCTCGCAGACGCGGATGCGGGTGAACGCGCCCAGCCGCGGGGCCGTGGGCTTGCGGGTCGGCGACGGCTTGAGCTTCCTCTGGGTCAGCTCGCCTTCGGGGCTGAGCAACTGGTACTGCGTTGTGCCGGGGGCGGGGGTTATGTCGTCGGCCGTCTCGCCGACGAAGGCGGGCCCGATCAGCAGCGCGCCGTCCAGCTCCCACGTCCGCCGCGCCAGGCCGGTGTTGAGCAGGACGATCTTCCGCCCGCAGTGCTCGATCAGCTCGACCGTCTCGCCGGCGGGGACGCGGTGACGTATCTCCTGGCCGTTGATGGAAATCCTGCCCTCCCAGCCGGCCGGGCCGTGAAGGAGAAGGTTCCTCTCGCCGAAGATGCCAAGCGGCATCAGATTGGCGTAGTCCAGCACGGTCTCGGCGCCCAGCCGGACGTCAACGGGCACGGCTACCGCCCCGATGGGCTCGAGGCTGACCTCCATGTCCTTCCCGTTGGGCAGAGATACCGCCGCCGAGGTGATGTCCTCCCGGCCGTTGTTGCTTATGACGGCCATGCGCCCGTTCGGCCCGGTGAGGTTGAACGCCTGCGTCCCGTCGTGGACCGTGACGCCGGGCCTTTCCATTCTCGCCTGTGCGAAGACCTGGCCGAAATGCGTGGACAGCATGTTGACCAGCTTGGTGAGGTGGTATTTCTCGGTGATCCCGCCGCCCTCGGCCAGGGGGGCGTCGTAATCGTAGCTGGTGGTCTGGTAGGCGGCTTCGTTGGCCGACAGCCGGCTGCCCCAGAAGGCGAAGTTGGTGCCTCCGTGCCACATGTAGTAGTTGAACTGGCTCCCGCAGCCGAGGATTTCGAGTGCCCGCCTGGCCGTCTCGGCGGGGTCTTTCGTCTGGTGGGGCCTGCCCCAATAGTCGAACCATCCCGCCCAGAACTCCGTGACCAGCATGGGCGCGCCGCCCTGAAGCTCCCGCAGTCGCTTGAGCTCCTGGACGCCCCGATTCCAGGTGTTCACGCACTCGACGGTGTCGGGAACCAGCGGTTCCGTGAGCATGTTGCAGGTTATGATCGGGATCTCGAACCCGGACCGGCGGAAGAGCTGGTTGATGAATTCGCAGTAGTTCTGCCGGTCCGGCATCGTGGTGTAGTAGTACTCGTTCTCGTTCTGGATGAGGATGATATTGCCGCCGCGGGTGACCTGCATCTCGGCCAGGCGAGGCAGGAGCTGCCCGAGGTACTTGTCGAAATAATGCATGTAGGTGGCGTTTGTGGTGCGGTACGAGATGCCGCTCTTGGCCGCCAGCCAGGCCGGCAGGCCCCCGAAGTCCCACTCGGCACAGATGTAGGGGCCGGGGCGGAGGATGACGTACATCCCCAGCTCCCCGGCGAGCTCGACAAAGGCGGCCACGTCCGCGTCGCCTTCGAAGTCCCAGCGGCCTTCGACGCTCTCGTGCACGTTCCAGGCGGCGTAGGTCTGGACGCAGTTGAGCCCGGCCCGCTTGGCCTTGAGAAGGCGATCGCGCCAGAGTTCTGCGGGGATGCGAAAGTAGTGGATCGAGCCGCTCGTCAGCCAGATCCGCCTGTCGTCCACCGAATAGCTGCGATCATCGTACCGGACGGTCGGCATGGTCATATCGCCTACTAAGTGGGGCTGCCGAACGGCCTTGCGACACCCGACGTTCCTCGGTAGTTTACCGGGCGCTGCGGCGCTTGCAACAAAAAACGCCTGAAGGGGGCGATTTGGGCCCGTTTTGGTCTAAAGGCTTTTCTAGAATTGGCTTAAGCGGAAAACCCCCGCCTGGAGTCCCTTGCGAGTTGCCGAGGCCACTGCCATCGGAGCGGCCGCTGCCCCGCCAAGGGTCCGCCCAAGCCCGGCCCGGTCATGCTTGCAGAACCCCTGCTTGCTTAAGAGTTTGCAGAACGAGCCGCTCGAAGGGCGCCGACGTCGGGGCCTGGACGTAACTGGCCGAACGGCTCAGGCAGGTCTTCTCCACGCCCCGGACGAATTGTTCCCATCTTTGGGTGTATTCTGCCAGAATTGCCTCCGTGACCTGTAGGTCCATCCGCCTGGGCCCCTCGGCCGAGGCCAACTGCGTTGCCCCCGTCAGCGGGGGCTCGGAGTCGCGCCGGTCGATCAGGTGTACGACGATCACCTGATCCTTCCGCTGGCGAAGCATCGCAAGCGAGGCCGAGAGGTCGTCCTGGCAGTCCAGCAGGTCGCTGACGATGAACACTGTGCCCGTCTCGCCGTATCGCCGTGCGTATTCCTCTACGACTCCGGCCAGTGCGGTCGGCCCGGCGGCGGTCAGTCCCTGGAGGAATTCGAGCACGGAGAGGATCTGCCCTCGGTTCCTGCCGGTGCGCATGCCCTCGGCGAGGCCCTTTGTGAACGGCAGCACCCTGACGCGGTCGAGGCCGCACATGGCGACGTAGGCCAGGGCGGCCGCCGTCCGCCGGGCGTAGTCGAACTTGACCACCTCGCCCAGCCCCATCGAGGCGGAGCAGTCCAGCATGACGGTTACGGCCCCCTCGCTGTGCTCGTGGAAGAGGCGCAGCAGCAGCCGCTCCATGCGGGCGTAGTAGGGCCAGTCGAGGAACCGGATGTCGTCGCCGGGTGCGTAGGCGCGGTGATCGGCGAACTCCAGCCCGTCGCCGAGCCTTCGGCTGCGGCGCTGGCCGGCGGTCGCCGAGGTGGCGGCGATGCGCTTGGCGATCAGCCCGAGCCGCCGGAGCCGGCTGAGGAACTCCTCGTCGAAAAGCTCTTCCGAAGCCATGGCGCCACGGTCGATAGGCCGGTGGGCCTACCGCATGATCTTCGCCCGGATGCTCCTGGCGTCGTCAGTCCGCCCGGCATCTTCCAACAGGTCCACCAGGCGCTTGCCCAGGCGGTAGTGGGAGGTCTGCTCGCGAAAGACGCTGGCGACCTTCTCGCGCTTGGTCTTGGCGAACAGCTTGCTGTACATCTGGATGGCCATGTCCCGCCGGTTGGCGGCGAGGAGCAATTCCTCGGCCCTCCCGGTGGCCTTCAGGGCGACCTCGGGCACCTTGAGCGACTTGGACGCCGCCTCACCGTAAGCGGTCAGGGCCTTGTCCTTCTTGTCCTGCTGGCGGTAGTCGTCGCCCAGGGCGATGAGCAGCCTGCCTTGGAGGTCGGGCCGCCAGCCGTAGAGCGTAAGTGCCCGCCGGTAAACGTTCTCCCGGCGACTAGGCGTGGGGATGGTCGGCACGATCCGCATGGCCATCAGGCAACTGTACTCGGGATATTCCTTGGCCGTTCGGGTCACGAGGACGTCGAAGAACCGCCCGAGGTGATCCACCGGCAGCCTGTCGTTCTTGCGCAGCTCGATTATCAGCTCCCAGGCCGGCCTGTGGGCGAGGTTGCGCTTGATCGCCTCGCCGATGAGGTCCTCGACCAGCTCGAGGTCCAGCTTCCTGACCGGCTTGATCCAGTCCGTGTCGGCCTCGGGCGCACCCTTGGCGCGCTGCTCGTTGTAGGTGGCGGCCAGCTTCTTCAGCGCCGCCGGCTTGACCTCGACCGACGTTCGACCGGCCAGGTCAACCAGCCGCGCGAGCAGCACGGCGGCGTCGGCCTCCTCGCGGCGGATGAGGGGCAACTGGGCGGCAGCCCCTACCAGGGTGAACTCCGAGTCGTGCATCTGCCGGCCGGTGACCGCGCTGGCCGCGCTGCCGGAGTAGTAGCGGTGAGCCCGATATCGCCCGGTTTGGACGTCCCACACGGCCGATTTGCCCCCAGGGGCGACCTTCAGGCACGCCACCCAGGCGTGCCCCAGCCCGCTGGCGCCGGCGCCGGTCACGATGGCCGCGGGAATGCCGATGGACTTGCAGACCTCCGAGGCGTAGTAAGCCTGGTCGAGGCATACTCCGCCCGCCTGGCGGAGGACCGGCAGCGTGTAGGGCAGCTTGGCGTTCTTCTTTGGCTGGCCCAGGCGGAAGTGCGCGTAGTCGTACCGCAGGTCGAAGTACGACCGGGCCGGGTTCTTGTGGCGGGAGTAGGCGGCCATCGCCCACTGACGCTCCTTCAGGCTCAGCCGCGAGTTGGCCAGGTACCGCGACAGCTCGTAAGGCATCTTCTTGAGGTCGTAGCGGAACCGCAGCTTCCGGTGGGTGTACCAGGCGAAGGTCTCCAGCATGCTTGCCGGCGACTCGAGCTTGCGGTAGAGCCGCATCGGCTGGGCGGTCGCGAAGGCCACCGCCAGGTCGGGATACGCGAGCACGGTCTTTTCGTTGGCGGCGATAAGCTCGTGGAGTCTGTCCATAGGCCTCTGCGGCGACGGCGTTTCAGCCAGCGCCCGGAACATCCGCCTGGCGATCGGCCGCTGCGACACGAGCCACTTGGCGAACTTCCTGCCGCCGGGGGTCTCCTCGGCCAGGGGCAGGTACCGGCACGCCCGCAGGACGTAAACCAGGTCGTTGAGCGTCGTCAGCCGCTGGGTCTGTCCGCAGGCCAGGCGGGCGAGGATGGCCTCGACGGTCCGGTCGCCGAGTGCCCGGTACTCGCCCGAGGCGGAGAACCGCTCCAGCTCGGCGAGCATGGTCTCCGAGAGCCACCCGTCGGCCCCGGCTCGGGGCCTGCGGATGCGCCTGGTGGTGGGCGAGGCCCCTGCGGCCGCGGGCGGCGCAGCGCCCGACAGACTGCAGAGCGGCCCGCCGGCAAGGACCACAGTAAGGAAGCTCACAGCAACTCGTCGCGGGCCCATTGGCACCCCTTTCCGGCTCAATCCAACTACAGTTGTACCTCCTGGCGGGTGTCGCTTCAAGCACCTGCCCGCGAGCAGGCCGCGGCCCCGGGGGGTGCAGCGTTGCCAGGCGGCCGGATAGCAGGGATAATGCGCCCGGTGGCCAGAAGAAAGGGCAAGTCGAGGCGGCGGATCAAAGACTGGCAGCGGCGGTTCCGCGAGGAGGACATCACTTCGCTCGACGCCGACCAGACGGAGACGCTCCAGCGCGACCGCGTCAAGCTGCCGCCCTGGCGGCTCAAGGAGGAGATGGGCCAGGTCGAGGCCCCCGAGGGCCCGAGCGATGAGGGGATGGTGACGGGGCTGTTCCCCGGGTGCGTCCAGGTCCGCGTGGGCGATGAGGAGCTGCTCTGCCGAATCGCCGGCACCTTCCGCCCGCCCAAGGACATCTCCGCCCTGGCGGTCGGCGACCAGGTGACGATCGTCCGGGCGCGCGACGAGCACGTCTCCGGCCAGGGCGACATCGACAAGGACCGCGCCGACGGCGTGCTGGTGTCCCGCCGGCCCCGGGAGACCGTGCTTTCCCGCCCCCAGCGCCGCGGGCGATACGATGAGGTATTCGAGAAGGTCGTGGCGGCGAACATGGAGGTGCTGCTGATCGTCACGTCCGTCAGGCAGCCGCGCCTCAGGCCGGGGCTGGTGGACCGGTTCTGCATCATCGCCGAGCGGGGCGAGATGCTGCCGCTGGTGGTGTTCAACAAGATCGACCTTGGCGAGGTGGACGAGGCGTTCGCCGCGGAGCTGGCCACCGGCGGGATTCCGACGGTCCGCTGCTCGGCCCTGACGGGGGCGGGGCTGGACGACCTGCGGGCCGCACTCGCCGGGCGGCGGAGCATCCTGGCCGGGGCCTCGGGGGTGGGCAAGTCGGCGATCGTCAACGCGATCGTGCCGGGGGCCGACCTGCCCACGCGGGAGATCCGGATGAAGGACGAGCGCGGGCGGCACGCCACCACCGCCGCCACGCTCCACAAGCTGCCCGGCGGCGGGCTGATCGTGGACACGCCGGGCGTGCGCGAGCTGGCGCTGGAGATGGACGACACCGAGCTGACCTGGTACTTCCCCGAAATGGTCGCCCTGGCCGGGGAGTGCAAGTTCAACAACTGCACGCATACCCACGAGCCCGACTGCGCGGTTCGCTCCGCCGCCGAGGCCGGGGAAATAGCCCCCCGCCGATACCACGGCTACCTGCGCATCCTGGAAACGCTCTGACCGGCACGGGGAAAAATGATGCGAAATGATGCCCTTGCCTTTCGTGCGGGCATGTGATATGATATGTTCAGGACCGATTGCCCGGTGACGCCGGCCGCGGAACGGGGCCTCATTCATATCTCCTATCCTCGCGGCGTAGGAAGCCGGACATCTCGACGAGGATTTCTTTCGGAAGGCAGGTGCCACATGTGCGCCCACGGTCCTATCACAGCCGATAAGTCCCCGCGCGTCGAGGAGCAGGAGAGCCACGAGGCGTCAGGCCTCCCGCGGCATTTCGAGGAGGCGCTGAAAGAGTTGGGAAGCGCGATCGCCGGCAAGAAGGTTGAACCGATCTGCACCAGCTACCTCGCGCTGCGGCGGGCGGGACACGCCATGCCGCTGCATGAGTTCGTTTCGCACATCGAGAGCGCCCACGGCCGCACGGCGCAGGCGGTGGTCATTTCGGCGTTCAGCCACCGCAAGTGCTTCATGTGCGAGGACGGCGGCACCGTCTGCCAGACCTGCCACGGCAGCGGGCAGGTGGACCGCTTCATGTGCCCCCAGTGCGACGGGATGGGGCTCCAGCCGTGCACCTTCTGCCTCGGAACGTCCTGGAACGACCCGAACGAGGTGCCCGGCGAGCTTCGCAAGGGGGTGTTTCGCCGACAGGTGGCGCACGTGGAGAAGGACGCCGCGCGTCTGAGCAAGCTGCCTGACGTGTCGAAGCTGAAGTCGGCCGGCTCGTTCTCGCCCGCCAAGCGCGGCCAGATCGTCAGTTGGCTGGTTCGCCTGCGGGCGAGGCTCAACAGCCTGACCGGCTCGCCGGTGGACAGCGAGGCCAACCGCGCCGTCCGCTACGAGGCGCTCGGCCGCCGTATCGGCGGCATCCTGGAGGCCCTGGTCCCGACACATGCCGCGCCGCCGGACGAGGACGACGAGGACGAAATCTGATCACCGCGGCCGGATAGCCTCTGAAGCACTTCACCGCAGCCCGCACGCCCGTCGTGCAACATCCGGGCTAGTCCACCCTTTTCAGCCCGGCCGTCTCCGCGCGCCGCCGCAGGCGGCGAATCTCCCGCTCCGCCGGCGGCTGGAGCAGCTCGGGAAACTCGCTGGCGCGGTAGCAGGGGCGGTACTGGCCCATCACGTTGATTCCGCATCCCGGAGCCGCCTCCGCGATCGTCTCGATGACCCGCTCGCCGCCGGCGACGTCCATGGGCAGCACCAGATGCCTGACCATCACCCCCCGGGCGGCGACGCCCCGCTCGTCCAGCGACAGGGGCCCGACCTGGCGGTACATCTCGGCCAGGGCCCCCCGAGCCACCTGCGGGTAGTCCTCGGCGCCCGAGTATTTCCGGGCCGCCTCGGGCGAGGCGTACTTGAAGTCGGGCATGTATATGTCCACGAAGCCTTCCAGCAGGGCCAGCATTTCCACCGACTCGTACCCGCCGCAGTTGTACACGATCGGCAGGCTCAGCCCCCTGCCGCGTGCAATTTCGATGGCCTCCATCGCCTGGGGGGCAACGTGCGTCGGCGTGACGAGGTTGACGTTGCTGCACGCCCGCTGCTGCATGCCGAGCATCAGTTCGGCCAGCTCGCGCGGCGACACCTCCACCCCGCCGTCAGAGTGGGAGATGTCGTAGTTCTGGCAGAAGACGCAATTCAGGTTACACCCCTGAAAGAATATGGTGCCACTGCCCCCCATGCCGACCAGGACCGGCTCCTCGCCGAAGTGCGCCCCGGCCGAGGCCACCCGCGGCAGGGCACCCGTACGGCAGGCGCCCTTCTCGCCCGCCAGGCGGTCGGCCCCGCAGGCGCGCGGACACACCCTGCAGGGGCTGAGCATCGAACGAGCCTTGGCAACCGTCTCACTAACCATGTCCAAGACATTCTAGGCAGGCAGTTGGGGCAAATAAACTCTGCCCTGGCTGGTCCGCCGGCCGGGCGAATCCTAACCTGCCATTGGCCCCCCTGCGGGGCCGCGGAAGAGCGTATAGCGCCAGCGGCCGTGACTGGAGGGACAAGGCCCAGCATCCGTAGCTGTCGGTGCTCGTCCTTGTCTCCCCGCAGCGCTCCTGCTCTGATGCGCGGCGGGCAAAGACTGAGGGATGGAGAGGCTTGCTCAACCTTTCCTGGCTTTGCCCGCCGCGGCGTGTGTTTGCCGCCCGCGTCCCACTTGCCGCCCCCCGCCCAGGCCGGGTATGTTAGGTCGCCTGAGCCCAGGCGGGAGCGCTACACATGAGGCCGAACTTCATCTACTTCATCTGCCACGATCTCGGGCGGAATCTCGCGTGCTATGGCGACGAGACAATTCCCTCGCCCAACCTCGACGCGATGGCCGGCTCGGGCGTCCGCTTCACCCACTTCTTCGCCGCATCCACGGCCTGCAGCCCGGCGCGCGGGTGCCTGATGACCGGGCGGCATGCCCACGAGCAGGGCCTGATGGGGCTCGTCAACCGGGGCTGGGACTATGCCGGCCGGCCACGCACCACCGTCCATGACCTCAACGACGCCGGCTACTTCACGCAGCTCATCGGGCTCCAGCACGAGTCGCCCGCGCTCGAGAAGCTGGGCTACCAGGGCGTGTGGAGCGAATCGGCCCGCGCCGACCGCGTCGCCGACAAGGCGGTGGAATTTCTCCGCTCCCGCTCGAGCGCGGACGGGCCGTTCTTCCTGAGCCTGGCCACGGGCGAGGTCCACCTGCCATTCGACCACGACCGCTACCAGTTCGACGACCCCGCCGAGGTCGCTCTGCCGGCGTTCCTGCCCGACAACCAGATCAACCGCCGCCAGATGGGTATGTTCCACGGGGCCATCCGGTTCATGGACCAGCACTTCGGGCGGATTCTCGCCGCCCTGGACGACTCGCCGCTGGGGGCCGGCACCATCGTCGTCTTCACCACCGACCACGGCATGGCCTTTCCCCGCGCCAAGAGCACGCTGTATGACCCGGGCATCGGCGTGGCGATGATCGTCCGCATGCCGCCGGGCGCCGGGCGCGGCGGGCAGGTCCGCGACGAGCTGCTCAGCGGGATCGACCTGAGGCCGACGTTGTGCGAGCTTGCCGGCGTGCCGGTCGGCGGCGAGGTCAGCGGCCGCAGCTTCGCGCCGCTGCTGACCGGAGGCGACTACCGCCCGAGGGAGGAAATCTTCTCCGAGAAGAACTTCCACAAGATATTCGACCCCATTCGCTGCGTGCGGACGCGCGAGTACAAGTACATCCGCAACTTCCGCGACGTCCCGCAACTGATCCTTCCCCTGGACGTTGAGAAGGCCTTCCCCCCGGAGTCGCTCCGTCCGGACTGCGCGGCGCCGAGAGCGGCCGAGGAGCTCTACGAGCTGGGAAGCGACGCCGGCGAGGAAAAGAACCTAACCGGGTGTCCCGAGCGTGCGGCCGCGGCGGCGGAACTGCGCCGCAGACTCGACGAGTGGATGGAGCGGACCGGGGATCCGATCCTCTCCGATCGCGATATCCCCTACCCTCCCGAGCAGTTTCCGTAACGCGGCAGCCCGCCGGGCCAGGGTCTCAGGGGCTCGCGCCGCCACCCGCGGCCGGCCTGCTGGTCAGCGGCTTGAGGATCACGCCAAGCGGGCCCTTGATGATGTCGGTCGCACCCTTGATCGCCATGCCGGGCATTTGAAGGAACGTCCCCAGCCCGGCCATCAGCTCGGGCGGAACGAACGTCTTGATGTTCAGGTCGCCCGCGAGGGCTGCCTTGCGCACCAGCTCCAGGACGATCATGGCCGTCAGGCCGCCGGTGGTGACGCCCCGCCCGTTCGGGCCGCGGATGTCCTGCAGCTCGACCGATTCGAGATTGATGTCCATCAGCCCCTCCTCGACCACCCCGCCGCCGAACCGCACGGTGGCCTGCCTGATGACGAGCTTGTCCACCCACATTCGCGTCCGTTTCGCGTCGGTCGCCGCCAGCCCGCCCTTGACGTTCTCAAGGAACACCTTCACGTTGGTGCCCTGCCTGCCGGCCTCGATGGATATCAGCAGCTTCTCGATCTCCAGCCGGCGGACGTGGACGGGCTGGTTCCACAACGAGCGCGTCTTGACCTTCACCTCGGCCCCCTCGGCGAGGAACATGCTGCCCTGCGAGTAGCCGGGCGGGTTCATGACGGCCAGCCGCTTGACGCGAAGCCGACCCGACAGCAGCGACAGGTTGACCCCGTCGGCCGTGCAGGCGACGCCGCCGGCGTGCTCGACACCCTCGGTGAGGGCCTTCGCCGCCAGCCGGTCCATGTAGATCGCCGCGACCACTCCGAGCACGACCGCCAGCAGGACCAGCAGGACGACGATTCGCAGTACAACCTTGAGCATGGCCTCTCCGCCCCCCGCGCGGCGGACATGTTCTTAATCGGCCCATGGGGGGAAAAGCATTATCCGCTGGGGGTGCCCGGTCTCTTGGCAGCGAGTCTTTCCAGGTCGGCGACGATCTTGGCCTCCCTGCCGAACAGCATTCCGATGTGGCCGGCCAAGGGAATCAGCTCCAACTCCACTGGCCCGCCCGCGGCCTTCTTCAGCTCCTCGCTGTCGGTGTAGGGGACGATCTTGTCCAGCTTGCCGTGGACCAGCAGCACCGGGCAGCGGACCTTGGCAATCGCCTCCAGCGTCGATGCCGCCGCCGGGTCGAACTTGCCGATCTCCCCGGCGCGGGCGAGGACGTCATCCAGGTCCTCGTCGCTCATGTTGGGGGCGTCGATGAGCTTGCGGGCGACGGACTTGAGGTCTTTCGGCGGAGCCATGGCCATCACGCCCTTCACCCGCGGATCGACAGCGGCGTACTGAATCGCCACCGACCCGCCCAGGCTGACGCCGAAGGCGAGCAGCGGCTCGGAGATGAGCTTCTCCTCATACAGGGCGTCGATCACGCGCCGCTGGTCGTGTTTCTCCAGCGCGCCATAGGTGACGTACCGCCCGGTGCTGCGCCCGTGCGCGCGGAGGTCGGCCAGCACCACGTTGAAGCCCTTCTCGGCGAGTAGCTTCGCCAGCATCAGGTACGCGATCTTGGCGTCGCCCAGCGCGTGGATCGCCAGCACCGTGCCCTGGGGAAGGGCCTTGGGTGAGGCCTTCAGGATCCATACGTCGATCTCGATCTTGTCGGGCATCGTGTACCGCCGGCCGTGGGCAATCTTCCCCTGCCGAACCAGCACCGCCGATGAGCCGAGCATCGCCTGGTTGACCTTGCCGTAGTTGGTGTTCTGCTCGACGAGCATCTTCGCGCGGCGGCTTACGGCGGGGCTGACGCGCCGGGCACGCCGCACACCCTTGCTTGGGCCGGTGGCGGAACGGCGGCCGGGGAGTTTCATCAGGACCAGGGCCGCCACGATCGCCAGCACCACCAAGACGGCCAGGATTCGCAATATCCACTTACGCATGGTGGGGTCTCCCTGTGCCATTAGCGGCAGTCATCTACTGACCGGAGAATCTCGACAGCGCCGGCCTGATGAAGCTCGCGGGCCAGCTCCCCGGCGACCTGCTCTGCGGTGGGCGCCTCGGCGG